>VBKY01000023.1:12183-21693 GCA_005879255.1 Deltaproteobacteria bacterium | reverse complement strand
GCTCTGCGGCCTCGGTACGGGCGCTGCGAAGTTCATTCTCGCGCTCATCGATCACGCCAAGGCTACGGGCCTGTTCCTGCTGCAAAGCTTGAATCTTGCTGTGGAAGGCAAGTTCGACCGCGGTAACGGCTTCCTGACGTTCCGTTATAGCTAGCTCTTCTCTCGTGGACACTTCACGTTGCAAAGCCGTAAGTTCGTCGTCGAAGGAGCGACGAATCCGCTCGATTTCCTCGGCGTTGGCAACGGCTGAGCGGTCGGCGGATTCGAGTTCGACAATGCGCTGCTGAAGTGCGGCCAATTGACCCTGGGCATCGCGCAGCTCGTCGTCGCGAAATTCGACCAACTCCTGTTTCTGCTCGAGCTGGCTTCGCAGCGTCAGAATGTCGGTCTTGAGGCTGCGTTCGAGCTCGGCGATCGCGGTTTCATTTTCCTGCAACGCGCGATCCCGCATAGCGAGGGCTGTTTGAAGACTAAAAAGCTCGGCTTCGAATCGGACGCGGGTTTGTTCTAGTTCTTGCGCCGCGATCGCTTGGGCTTCTTGGCGGCCCGCGCGTAGTTCAGCGACCTGGCCCTGTAATGCCGCGATCTCGAATATGGCCTGTTGGAACTCAGTCGCGACTCCTTGTGACGAGGATTGTCGTTCCCTCAGCTGGTCGTGTAGCTTTGCGAGCTGCTCTTCTAAGCCTTCTTGAAGCGTCCGGGAGATGACCTGTTGTCTCTCGAAGTCCTGTTGATTTTTTTCGAGCTCATGGCGCAGTGCGGCCAGCTCCACCTGCAGGTCCTGGTGATTGATCGCAAATTCCTGCGTAACCACTTGCTGATGGACCATTTCCAACTCGGCGACACGTTCCCGGAGAATTACGGTTTCCGCTTTGGCACTCTGCAGTTCAGCGTGGCGACTCTCGAGCACGCGTTGTTTCTCGCTCAGCTCATTTTGCAGCGCTATATCATCGAGGTGGCGTTCTGGCACGTTGGTCGTGCTCGGACGCGCAGCGGGCGGTTGCGCGTTATCACCGAAGGCTGAGTGCTCCCTGAGACGCTTAAGCTCGGCTTGATATTCTTCATGAATACGCGCCGTTTCGTTGGCTGCAGTCGCTTGTGACTGCTTGAGGTAAAGTTCCAGCAGACGGGTCTGCGCCAGCAAGATATCAATCTCGTTGAGCAACAGAACGGTGGGATCGCTTTTAGTAAATTTCGGTGAGTCCATGAATGAATGCTTAATCTAGCTATCTTGCCCGCGAAGGTCGCTACTAAGCAACAACGCGCGCCGGCAACGCTCACGCTATAGCCAAAAACATGCCACGGATTAAATACAAACTTATGTAAATTCAAATACTTAGAGGATAGTGGCTTGACTGTTTTCGCAGCAAAAGCGGCAAAATAGAGGAATTATGGACAAATTTGGGAATCCCTGGACAAAAATGTCGTCGTGGAGGTCAAGGCGCCTTTCTTTTCCTCACCATGGGATCTTCACTGACTATTACCATCGAGCCCGATACCCTCGAACTAGGACGGCATCGAGTTTGAGCTGGGGAAGTCGTGGACAATTTGAAAACGTCAAACTCTGCCGATAGTATTTCGCTCGATGTCGCGTTATTTCCGATCGAATATCACCGCCATGGCAGGGTATGTGCCGGGGGAACAGCCCCAAGACCAAGGATTCATCAAACTCAATACCAACGAGAATCCTTACCCGCCTTCGCCGAGGGTTTACTCGGCAATTCGGCAAGCCATCAATCCGTGCTTGCGTCTGTACCCCGAGCCCTCAAGTGACAGTCTGCGTTCGATAGCAGCGGCCGTTTATGGCGTAAACCCATCGAACATCATGGTGGGCAACGGTTCGGACGAACTGCTCTCGATTGTCCTCCGCTGCTTTGTCGGCGCGCGGGACCGCGTGGCCTTTCCGGCGCCTACCTATTCGCTTTACGACACCTTAATCGATATCCAGGATGGAGTGGCTGTCCGGGTTGATTTTCCGCTAGATTTTTCCCTGCCAGAATCCCTGGCAGATCAGCATGCCGCGCTCACCTTGCTGTGCAATCCCAACGCGCCGTCCGGCACTCTAGTCTCGTTGGCGGAAATTGACAGACTCGCGCGGGCGATTTCCGGGATTCTCGTGGTGGATGAAGCCTACGTCGATTTCGCCGCGAGCGAAGGGGCGTCATCGATTCCGCTGATTGGTCAGCTGCCGAATTTGGTCGTCCTCAGAACGTTTTCTAAATCTTTCTCCCTTGCGGGCCTGCGCATCGGACTCGCTTTCGCTTCGCAGGACATAATCTCTGGCATGATGAAGGTTAAAGATTCCTACAATGTCAACCGGTTGAGTTTGACTGCGGCGTCGGCGGCGTTGCAAGATACGCCGTGGATGATGCGCAATGTGCGTCGCATTCAGCGCAGCCGCAATAAACTCATGACGGCCCTTAAGCGGCTTGGCTATGCCGTCTATCCTTCGCATGCCAATTTCATTTTGGCACGCAAGACGGGCGAGAATCTGAGAGGCGTCTACGAAGAGCTCAAGCGGAGAAAGATTTTGGTGCGTTATTTCGACGCTGCCGGCTTGCAGGATTGCTTACGGATCACGGTGGGCACGCCGAAGGAAATCCAAGCGCTATTAAGGGAAATGACTGCCATCAACGGCTAGTCATCGATGAAAGGAGTTCAGCCATGCCGCGAATCAATGTCACCGAGCTGGATCATATCGTGCTTAACGTCAGCGACGTCGAGCGCTCGCTCAAATATTACACCGAGGTCTTGGGCTTACAGGGGGAGCGAGTAAACGAGTTTAGAGAAGGTAAAGTCGGCTTTCCATCTGTGCGCATTAACGCCAGTACGATCATCGATTTGTTTCCGAAAAAAGAAGATTCCAGGGTGCTCACAGAGGCGAAAAATAACCCCAACCTCAACCATTTTTGCTTGGTGGTAGGGGCGAACGACTTTGCCGGTATAGTCGATTACCTCAAGGAAAACAAAATTTCCGTTCTTGCTGGGCCACTGTCGCGCTGGGGCGCGCGCGGGCAAGCGACCTCGGTCTATTTTCTCGATCCGGACGGTAACGAGATCGAGATTCGCTGCTACTGAATGATGTTCGTTTGCCGTCCATCTGCCTACGTGGCGGGCAAGCGCTCTAACTTGATCTTGACGATGCGTCGCCCTTCCATATCGACAATGGTCATTTTGTAACCGTTTTCCTCGACCCACTCGCCGCCGCGTGGAATGCGTTTCAGCCTAGCGAGTAAAAAGCCCGCCAGGGTGTGGTAATCAAGTACTTTAGCAGCGCTGAACCTTGAATGACCATGGAGCCGTCGGACAACCGTTCCACCGGCGCGTGCGCTTCGCGGTCGTATTCATCACGGATCTCACCGACGATCTCCTCGACCAGATCTTCCAGCGTCGCGAGTCCTTCGACTTCACCAAATTCGTTCACCACCAGCGCCATCGCCAAGCGGCGGCGCTGGAGTTGTTTTAACAATTCGCTGATCGGCAGCGTGCTAGGAACGAAAAACGCCGGATGAAGGTGGTCGCGCAGGCGAAAGTCGCTCTTCTCCTGCAAGGCTTTAAAAACGTCTTTGTTGTAAAGAATACCAATGATCTTATCCAACTCGCCCTCGAAAACCGGAATGCGCGAAAAACCGCTCTCGACGAAACTCTTCGCGACGTCGGCCAGAGAGGCGTGCACCTCGATGGCATGGATCTCCGTGCGCGGGATCATCACCGCTTTTACCGGTGTATCGGTAAACTCAAAGACGCTATGGATCAATTCCCTTTCCGTCTCGTTGAAGATTCCTTTGGCGGCGCCCTCGCGGATCAGCGATTTAATTTCGTCGACGGAAATAAGTCTCAAAACGAAGTTGCTCGACGCGGTCAACGCTTTGACAAACAAAGAGCTCACCCGCGCGAGAAATTCGATGGGCCGGGCGACAAAGCAGGCGATCTGCTCGGAATATCTCAGGGCTAACGATTTCGGTACTAGCTCGCCGAGCACCAGCGATAGGTAGGAAATCGGCAAGACCACGATCAGGAGGGCGATCGCTTCAGCCCACCGCGCGACAAGTGGAAGGGGTAAAGCGGCGATTTGCGGCTTCAAGTAGCTGATGGCCGCCGCGCCGCCGATGGCGGAAGCTAAGGAGCTCACGATGGTCACGCCGATCTGCACGGTGGCCAAAAAGCGGTCAGGATCGTTTTTCAACCGTGCCACCGCGGCCGCGGATCTAACACCCTTTTCGAGCAATGCGTCGATGCGGCTTTTGCGGGTGGCGATCATGGCGATCTCCGACGCGGCAAAAAAGCCGTTGGCAAAGATCAGCGCCAAAATGAGGAGCGCCTCGAGCCAAAAATCTCCTGCAGTCATGGATACGTCTCCTGTTTCTCGCCGGACATACGACCAGCGAAAACGGCGGCGATGTTTCGCGCTTGTGTCAAAGGATTAGAAGAGGGGCAGCCAATTGTTAGCAGCAGGCCTGGAAATCCACGGTTGGGCAAAATTCTATCTCGCCTCTTGCAAAAGGCAAGGGCTATCGTTTACGCCGTTGGCGCTTTCAAGTAGGATAACGCGCTGAGGATTTCCCTTGGCCGAAAAGCAAAACGAAACCGCGTCGCTTCAAGGCACGATCAGCCGCATCACCTACCAGAATCCGGAAACGCACTACACTGTGGCGCGCTTGGATGAGGACGGTGGTCCCGGGGTGACCGTGGTCGGCACGATCTTTCCCGTTGCCGAAGGTGAAGAGATCAAAGTCGCGGGCGTCTGGAAGCGCCATCCGCGCTATGGTTTGCAATTTCAAGTCAATCATTGGGAAAAGGTCGATCCCGCGACCATCGAAGGGATCGAGAAATATCTCGGTTCCGGTTTGATCAAAGGGATCGGCGCCACGTATGCGAAGCGCCTGGTGGCGGCGTTCGGTCTCGATACCTTGAGAGTTTTAACCGAACAGCCCTTGAGGATTTTGGAGGTCGATGGGATTGGCGAAGTGCGCGCGCGTCGCATCATGCAAGCCTGGCAAGAGCAGCGCGGCATGCAGGATGTCATGGTCTTCCTGCAAGGCCATGGCGTCGGTGCTTCACTGGCGTTGAGGATTTACCGGGTGTTCGGCGCGGATACGGTTCAACAAGTGAGGGAAAATCCGTACGCGCTGGCGCAGCTGGTGCACGGCATCGGTTTCCTCCTGGCGGATCGGCTTGCCGATCGCATCGGCGTTCGGGGCGATTTTCCGTTGCGTGTTCAGGCCGGTGTGTTGCACGTTCTGCGGGTGTCCGCCGACCAGGGCCATTGTTTCTTGCCGTTGGCGCTTCTCAAGCGTAACGCCGCCGGACTTCTGAGTGTCGAGGAAGATCCGGTTGAAGCTGCAGTCGATAAACTCGCTGGCCGAGGCGAATTGGTATTGCAAGAGACTAGCGATGGAACCGTCGCGCGCGTGTATTTGGCGGAGCTGTTTCATGCCGAACGACGCGTCGCCGAAGCGCTGCACCACCTGATGTCTATTCCCTCCTCTTTGCAGAGTGAAAAGATGATCACTCCGTGGGGCGTATCCGGAGCCGCCGCGCGAGGTGCCATCGATCTCATTAGTCCAGAGCTATTCGGCCCGTCGACGGTGACACTCGACGACGACCAAATACGCGCGACGCAACAGGCGTTGCGCGAAAAGATTCTGGTCATCACCGGCGGGCCGGGAACGGGAAAGACAACGCTTCTGACGGCGCTGTTAACGATTTTGCGACGCGCCAAGGTCACGTTTGTGCTGGCGGCACCGACCGGACGCGCCGCCAAACGAATGAGCGAAAGCGCCGGCGAAGAAGCGATGACGATTCACCGTTTGCTCGAATACAATCCACGCGAAGGCGGCTTTCATCGAAGCGAAGATAATCCGCTGCAAGCCGATTTCGTCATCGTCGATGAAACTTCGATGGTCGATCTGGCGCTAATGGATCATTTATTGCGCGCCGTTGATCCGCACAGTCATCTGATTCTGATCGGCGATGTCGATCAGCTGCCGTCGGTGGGCCCGGGGAGTGTGCTGCGCGACTTGATTGACTCTGGAGTGGTTCCGAAGATCGTGCTGCGGCGGATTTTCCGCCAAGAGCGAGAGAGTTTGATCGTCGTCAACGCGCACCGAATCTTGCAGGGACAGTCGTTGGTATTAGGCAATGAAAAAGCGGCCAGCGACTTCTTATTCGTAGCGCGGGAATCGGAAGACGAAATTCTCGCACAGGTTAAGACGTTGGTTAGCGAAGAGGTTCCGCGCTCGCTCCGCTTGGCAACGGATGAAGTTGCGCAGGCGATTCAAGTGCTGACGCCGATGCATCGGGGTTTGCTCGGAACGATCAACCTTAACTGCGAACTGCAAGCTCTGCTCAATCCCTGGGGCACGGCTCTGGAGCGGACCGGATCGTCACTGCGCGTGGGCGATAAAGTCATGCAGCTACGCAATAATTACGACAAGGGCGTTTTCAACGGCGACCTCGGACGAATCGTCGGTATCGATAAGGAGGACGGCAGCGTCAAAGTCGATTTCCTGGAGAAAATCGTCAAGTATGATTCCGACGAGGTCGAGGAAATCGGCTTGGCCTACGCCACTTCCGTCCACAAAAGCCAAGGCAGCGAGTACCCCGTCGTCGTCATCCCGCTGCACACGTCGCACTATTTGCTACTCCACCGAAGCATCCTTTACACCGCCGTCACGCGCGGCAAGAAGCTCGTCGTCATCGTCGGCAGCCGCAAGGCCCTGGCCATGGCGATTCGCAATTTTCGCGTCGAGAAGCGAAATACCGGCTTGAGAGAGAAGCTGATCGAGGCTGCGAGAGGGGCGAACGGGCTCGTTTAACTGGCCTGGAACAACTGCCCCAGTTTCTTGTCGGTATGTCTGATGCCCAGGCTCTTTAGGCAGGCCCAGATGGTGGCCTGATTACTGCTGATAACCGGCTTGGCGAGATCCTTTTCTAAATCGTCGATGGCTTCGATCATGCGTGTGGCGGTACAACTGAGAAAATAGCCGTCGGCTTCATCCCGGGTGTTTTCCTTGACGACCTTTTTCCATTCCTCCGGCGTGACCGAGGAGTAGGCATGGGTTTCCAGGCCGAGGCCCAATTCGTGGAGCACCGAGTAGCCGGCTTCGTTGAGATAACTGACCTCACGCTCGTTGGTCTCTTTGACGTAGGGACTGACGAGCACGAGTTTCTTGATGCCGCAGTGGTTAAACGCCTGAGTGATCGCTTGCGCGGTGGTAATGGTATGGCAGCTGCTGGCCTGCTCGATGATATCAACGATGGCGGCCTCGTGGGCCAGGCCATTTTCCATGGAGTTCGCCGTGCAATGAAAGACAATCACTCCCGGTTTCACGTCCGAGATTGCCTCCGCCGCCTCGGCAAGGGGTCTCTGGAGTTCACTGAGCGGCTTGCGAAACTTTCCCGTCATGCGCAGACGCGTGACATGAATGCCCACGTGCGGCGGCACGTAGGCATTGAACTGTGGTTCGGTTAATCGGTTGCTCGACGGAATGATGAGCCCAATGCTGCTTGGTGTATTCATAGTCCAGGCGCTCCGAGATTGTAAAAACGGCGCGCATTGCCATGTAGAAATGCCGCTTTGTCGGCGGCGCCGATCGCTTCGTTCTCCAGTAGCTCGCCGATCTCGTGTTTGCAGAACTCGTTGTTCACCTCGTGCGGATAGTCGCTGGAGAAAACCCAGGGTTTATTGCCGATCCTTTTGATCGCATGCGCGATATCGGGTTCTTCGCCCTCGCAGCCGACGAAGACGCGCCCGGCGTCCACATGGCGTGCGATGTATTCGCTCACTTTTTCCTTGGGCCGAAGCTCGAGGAAGCGTTTGCGCGGGTCATGCTGAATATGGGTTTCCCAGGAGCGGTCGAAACGTTCCAGGCAAAGGAGAAACCAAGCACCGCCGCCTTCCATGAAACCAAACTTAACGTTGGGGAACATGTCGAAGACACCGTTGAACACCAGGCCGCCAAAGGAAATCATCTGGCCGAAGGGATGGCCAAGCGCGTGGACCGGCGCGTAGGGGGTCAAATCGTCCAGGCCCATGTTTTCGTGGGCGCCGCCGTGGATGGCGATCGCACAACTCAACTTGTTCGCCCCTTCATAGATTGGCCAGTAGCGCTGGTCGCCCAGATTGGCTTGGATTCCCGTCGAGGGTAACATCGCGCCGCACATGCCGAGTTCTTTGACGATCCTTCTAAGCTCTTCCACTGCGGCGTCGGGTTCCTGCAACGGAACGAGTCCCATGCCCTTAAAGCGCGGGCTGCGCTTCATGTAGGTATCGTAAAGCCAATCGTTATACGCTCGCGCAACGTCGATGGCCCAATCGCGGCTGACGATTTTGCCGAAAGCGAGACCCAGTGTGGTGTAAAGAACGGTGGTTTCGATACCGACGTCCTCCAGAAAATCGACCCAGCCGTCGGGCCCCACCTTGTTAAATGCGCCTGGCTGGAAGTCATGTAGATTGGATGAATGCAGATGATCCAGCGGCGGAAAGGGGTTAAAAAAACTGTGCGTATCGTATTTGTCGCGGTAGGTCTGGGGCATGTAATCTATAATTTCTTTACAGTCTTCGATGACATGACCGTCACCGTCGATGATCGTGTGCCCTTTAAAGGCCATAGCTCGATCCTCCTTGGATATTTAACTATATCTCTCTTAAGGACCGCTCTATTGTCAAGGCGGGCTTACCGTAAAGGATGTTTGGTCTTCGGTTTAGCGAATGGATCTAAACTTCGGACCGCAGATTTACGACTCCAACAAAGGTGTATTACGATCCGCTACTGCCGAACCATTTCGTGTAGATCTTCTCGTAGGTACCATTTTCCTTCAGCTTGAGAAGCGCCTCGTTGACCGGTTTGCGATAGGGGCTATTGGGCGGGAAAGCGATGCCATAGTTTTCCTTACGAAAAATCGAGCCCACGGTTTGTACTTTGCCTTTGCCGTCATGCGACGCGTAATAGAGCAGTACCGGAGTATCGTATACGACGGCTTCAGCCTGACCTTGTTGCAGCGCCTCGTAGGCTTCTTCCACCTTGGGAAATTCGACGACCTCGGCATTGTGTTGGCGCAAATACTCTGCCGAAGTGCTGTCTTTGACCGTGGCGACTCGTTTGCCAGGGAGATCTTCAGGACCGTTAATATCGCCGCGCAATTGCTGCACGGTCAACGATGAGGTGACGGCCGCGGTGAAATAGGCGATGAAGACAACGCTGGCAAACATCCAAATTACCGCGACGAGGCGCGCTAGAGCCGCGCGTGGCATCTGATCGGCCTGGGTGGCCAATGTCGACGCCGCCCACCAACAGGCCTCGAAGATCCCCGGAAAATACGCGCGGTGGGCCAACATGCCGGTGGGATTGCGCCGCTCAAAGAACCAGACGAGATGGGCCGGTATTAAAATAATCAGCAGCACCACGCCGAGGATCGGTAACACCGCCGACGAAAACAAGCCGGCAATCAGCGCGCTGAAAACGCCGCCGCGGGAACCTTGGGCGGAAACAAGAATCTGTAATCCGG
>VBKY01000023.1:0-12174 GCA_005879255.1 Deltaproteobacteria bacterium | reverse complement strand
GGAGAAATCCCACTGCAACTCGCGCTCGGCGGTGATCGAAATGGCCGCGATGCCAAGCGCGGCCTCGCGAGCGTTGATGCTCCCAAGCAGTTCTTTAACCGTGGGTTTAACGAGAAATTCCGATCGGACGTTTATCTGCTTGGCAATTTCTTCCCAGAGCTCGATACTGAAACCCGTGAGCCGGCCATTTTCTTCAAAGACAAAGGGGCGGATCTGCCGAGTCGCGACGCGGAGGTTTTCTCCTTTCGATTGCGCCAGAGCGGCGCCGGCAAGGAGGCAGAGAAAAAGGATGAGTATGGGGGCTTTCATATTCGTTATCGGGAAGATGCCTGGGAAATCGTCGGCACGGGTGATTTCAGGTCTGCATGTTGCGCTGGGTTCAGTTGCGTGGCAGCAGGGAGAAGTCCACCAGCTTCATCGGATCATAGTCCGCCGGAATGGGGCGCTCTTGGCGCAGGATATCGAGATAGCCGCGGGCGACCTTGGGATTGAGTCGACCGTCTTTATTCAAGAGTCTAATGAGAGTCGCGTAGGTGTTTTCCGCTTCCGGCTGTTTCACTTTGAATTTGTCAACGATCATCTTGGCGCTCTCGTCGCGGTTGGCGCGCAGCCACGCAAGCGAGTCGAACACCGCCGCGATTGTGCGGCGGACGGACTCCCGGTTATTCTTGATCTCCGCTTGCGATGTCACCAAGCCGACATAAGGGATGTCCGCTAGGTCACCGAGCTGCATGAACTTCCTATAACCTAGGGACACCGCCTTGTCGTCGAACGGTGGCGTCAAGATCGTGCCGACGACGCGGTTGGTGGTGAGCGAGAGGAAACTGTCCGAAGTGCCGCCGGTGGTGATGATGCCGACATCTTTCTCGCTGATCTCGTATTTTTTCAAGAACGCCTGGAAGAAATAATACGGCGAGGTGCGTATGCCTGATAGCGCGATGGTCTTGCCGATCAGGTCTTGCGGCTTGTTGATGTCCTTATTGGTGACCAGAACCCAAGGCGAAGTATCGCAGAAGCTGATGACGACAACGAGCGGAAGGCCGGCAACCGCGGCGGAAATACCGTTGGACACCGACGTTAGATAATTAATGTTGCCGGCCATCACCGCCTGAGCCTGGATTGGCGTGCGCATTTGAATGTATTCACTATCGATGCCGTGCTTCTTAAAGAATCCTTTTTCCTGCGCGACGTAAAAAGGCATGTAAGAAAAGGCCAGGGAAGGAAAGCCGATTCTAATTTTATACGTGCTCTCCGCTCCCTGGCCGCTGCGTGCGACGAAACCGGTCAACGTGAACAAGAAGACGAAGAAGAAAATTCCACGCTTCATGGTTGAGATCCTTACGCGTTGGCTGCTTTCGGTTGGCCTCCATTCCAAGTTTGGCGCGCGACCTTGAGTGCTCCCGGCCGCGGCAAATTTTTCAGCTCAAAAAATTCGATGGCATTTTTGTTCATCAGCTTTTCCTTTTGCCCAAAGCTCAGGTCTTGGCCGTCGATGATGTCTTTCACCGAGTAGGGGAAGTGACAATCCCAGTGGCAGTAATCGGACGCGTACATCACCGTGTTCTCGCCATTCGCGGCAAAAACGCGATCGAGGCCGGTCTCTTCGGACTCGCAGGTCAAGGTAATTTGCTCGCCGCGAATGATCTCACTCGGGCGACGCTTCAACTCCGGCATTTGCGGCGCAAGCTTTTCAATGTGTTCGTCGAAGCGCTCCGCCCAAAAGGGCAGCCAACCGGCGCCGCCTTCCATGAAACCAACGCGTAGTTTCGGATAGCGGTCGAAGACACCCTCGCCGATCATGTGCATCATGGCGATCATAAGCTCGAACGGGAAAGCGGTCATATGCACGTAGGCATATTTACGAAAACGTTCGCTGCCCGCGCCCATGACGCCGGAGACGCCGAGAACGCCGTCATGGCCGGTTTGCGGATGCACGCTAAGCGGCATTTCGAGCGACTGAGCACAGTCGTAAATCGGATCGAACATCGGGTCGCCCATATTGTTTAGCCCGTAGACATTAGTCGGAAGCATGGCGGTAATTGCGCCGACCTTCTTGAGATATTCAAGCTCTTTTACGGCGGCGGGCGGATCCTGACAGGGAATCAAGCCGACGGCGAGCAGGCGCTTTTTGTCGGCTGAACAGTAGTCGATGAGCCAATCGTTCACCGCGCGGCAAAGCACGGCCGCCAGCTCCTTGTTCATCAAGCCGTTGACGGTGAGCGCGATTTGCGTGCCGAAGAGAATCGCCACGTCGATGCCTTCCTCGTCCATATCTTTGAGCCGCGCCACAGGATCGACCATCCCCGACCGATAACCGCGGGCTTTTTCCGTCATCGGCCCGGAAACCCCCGGGGCAAGTCCTTGCGAGCCGGACCACAGACGCCCTTCCAGTAGGATTCGTGAATTACCTTCGTTGTCCTTCAGTCGGATCGGTGCTTGCGAGCGCCACTTCTCCGGCATGCGAGGTGTAAGGTCGACATTGCCTTCATACACGTGACCGTCGGCGTCGATAACTAGAACGTTGTCGAAGTTGTCCATGGCGTTTTCCTCCGCAAGCTATTCTTTTTTCGATCCATTACTGCTCAGAGGTACCACAGCGAAAGTCTCAAGGGCAACTGCAACAAGAGTCTATCCTTGAATCCGCGCGCGACCGCGATTTGAATCCCAGGCGGCGATCCGATATTCAAGCAGCAGGGATGTCGCGAGTGTTAAACGATTATGTAAACGGCAAAAGGCTCGGCCGCCCCAAAGCGCTCGCGCTGGCTGATGCCAGTGGCGACGAGCTCGAAACTCTGTTGGCGACCGCGGCCGAGCTTCGCGACCGGCACAAAGGCCGCACCGTAACATTTTCGCCAAAGGTTTTTGTTCCTTTGACGAACCTTTGTCGCGACTTCTGTGGCTACTGCACTTTTCGCAAGGCGCCGGACGAGGCTGGCGCCAAGACGATGACACTTGAAGAAGTCTTGCGCGTGGTCCAGCAAGGCAAGTCGCTTGGCTGCACCGAAGTACTATTCAGTCTCGGTGATAAGCCCGAAGCCATCTATCCCGAGATGAAAAGCTTTCTGAACGAGCGCGGACATCAGCGCACGCTCGATTACTTGTACGAAGCTTGTCGCTTTGTTTTGGAAGAAACGGGGCTGTTGCCGCACTCGAACCCTGGCGTGATGGGTCACGGAGATTTGAGGCGCCTTAAAGAAGTCAATCCGAGCATGGGGCTCATGCTGGAAAGCGTCAGTGAGCGCTTGCTCCTTCCTGGCGGTGCGCACGACAACGCGCCCGATAAAAAACCGGCGGTGCGTCTGCGCACGCTCGAGGTCGCAGGTAAGCTCCGCATTCCGTTTACCACCGGAATTCTTATCGGCATCGGCGAGAGCTGGGCAGACAGAATCGATTCGCTCATCGCGATCCGCGAGTTGCACGAACGCTACGGCCACATCCAAGAAGTCATCGTGCAGAATTTTCGCAGTAAACCAACGATTCCCATGCGCTATCATCTCGAGCCGACAAAGGAAGACATGAGCAAAACCATCGCGCTGGCGCGCTTGATTTTAGGCGGCGAGATGAATATTCAAGCGCCACCGAATCTGACTCCAGACGGCTATGAGCTCTACTTAGAAGCAGGAATCAACGATTGGGGCGGGGTATCGCCGCTGACTCCGGATTTCATCAACCCCGAAGCACCCTGGCCGACATTGCAGGCGCTACGCCAAAAAAGTGCCGAGGCTGGCTTCGAGCTGAAAGCGCGCCTGCCGATCTATCCGGAATATATTCGTCAGGGCGACAAATTCCTTTTTGCGCCACTTATTCCGATTGTCGAGCGACTTGCCGGCACTGATGGTCTGGCTAAGCACGGCGGGCCGCTTAGGGATTTACCAACACTCCAACGCTCCATGACTCCAACCGCCTAAAGACATTTCTCATGATCGTCGTTCTTACCGGCGGCACCGGCGGTGCGAAACTCATCGAAGGAATCACTGCTGAGGTCGACCCTGGTGACGTGACGATCATATGTAACACCGCTGATGACTGTGTCTTTTACGACCTTTACGTCTCGCCGGACATCGACACAATCACTTACACGTTGGCCGGTATGATCGATCCAGCCAAAGGCTGGGGTATCAAGAACGACACGTTTGCCGCGCTGGAGCAATTGCGCCGGCTGGGCGACGACGCATGGTTTCAGCTTGGCGATAAGGATCTAGCGACGCATATCATGCGAACGCGGCTTTTGAAGCAAGGCCACAAGCTTTCGGAGGTTGTCGGGAAAATGAGTCGAAGGCTCGGCGTGCAAGCGACGATTCTTCCCATGTCCAATGAGCGCATTGAAACGCGTATCGTCACGCCACAGAGTGAAATTTCCTTTCAGGAATACTTTGTCAAGTATCATTGGGCACCTGAAGTAAGGGCGGTCCGCTTTGTTAGCGCCGAGCAAAGCAACCCCGGGCCGGGCGTGATCGATGCCATTGAGCGCGCTGAAGCGGTTATCATTTGTCCGAGCAATCCGATCACCAGCATTGGAGCGATTCTCGCCGTTCCAGGAATTCGCTCCGCGCTCACAGAGGCTCGTGCGCCCGTGGTGGCAGTGAGCCCGATTATCGGGATGGCGGCGATTTCAGGCCCCGCGCATAAATTAATGATCGGCTGCGGCAAGGAGGCGTCGGCCCTCGGCGTTGCCGAGTGCTATAATGATTTTCTCGATAAGCTAATGATGGCTGATGAAGATCGAGAATTGGTAAGCCAAATCGAGAAATTGCATATCGAGGTCATTCTAACCGATATCCGCATGATTTCGCTCGCTGATAAGAGACGCCTCGCGCTCGAGGTCTTGGACTTGGCCAAAAAATAGTCTAAAAATTTTCTTTCTGGATCACGCATGAATGTCGCTGCACTGATGCCCGTGAAGGGTTTTCGAAACGCCAAGCAAAGACTGAGTCGGATTTTGAGCAGCGCCGCGCGCGAGCTTTTGGCGGAAACGATGTTCCGCGATGTTTTGCGCCAAGTGCGAATAGCGCGCGGACTCGTCGGGACGTTCGTAGTCACCGGCGATGATCAAGTCGCAGCCATCGCCTCGGCTCTTGGTGCCGAGGTGATTCGTGAAGCCGAGGAACGAGGTGAAACCAGCGCTGTCGACTTTGCCCGTCAGCAATTACAGCGCGCCGGTTGCGAAGCCGTGTTGATTATTCCCGCTGACATGCCGCTCGTGCGCGCAGCCGATATCGAACAAGTGCTGGCGCGAGTTCCCGAGCGCGCGACGGCGCCATTTGCTTTGCTCGTGCCGTCGCATGACCGTCTCGGGACCAACGCGCTGCTCTTGGCGCCGCCGGGCGTGATCAGGCTCCGTTTCGGTTATGATAGTTTTAGTTTTCATATGGGTCAGGTGACGGCGCAGGGCTTGCCGATTCGTTATATAGAAAACGAGCATATGGCTCTCGATATCGATGAACCGAAAGATCTCGAGCAATTTCTCTCCTGCGGGCTCAATGACGGAGAGTCGACACGAGTGGCGCAGACGCTGTTGGCCGAGCAGAACGCGCAGGCCATTCGCCGTTTGCCGGGTGTATGAAGCAGCTCGAGCTAATCGGCCTTGAGGATACCGGTGAAATCGCCCTAGGCGATTCCATCGGCCGGCTGATCTGCGACGCCTGTTTACGTCAAAAGATCGAGCTCAGAAACGATGACGTATTGGTCGTCGCACAGAAGATCGTTTCCAAAGCGGAAGGTCGGATTGTTGTCCTCGACGATATCCAACCGTCGGCGCGGGCGATGGAATTAGCCGCGGCTTTGGACAAAGAGCCGGCACTCGTCGAAGTCATTCTGAGCGAAAGCCGCAGGGTGGTTCGTACCGGCGGTCGCGCTTTGATCGTGGAGACGCACCATGGCTTCGTTTGCGCCAACGCAGGGGTTGACCAATCCAACGTGGGTCCCAGGCAAGTTACGCTCTTGCCGAAAAATCCCGATCATTCGGCACGGCAAATACGCAATGCGATTCAGCAGCGCACCGGCAAGGACCCGGCGGTGATTATCAGTGACAGCTTTGGCCGTGCGTGGCGCATCGGGACTGTGGACGTTGCCATCGGTATCGCTGGAATGAAGCCGGTGAAGGACGAGCGAGGATTGAAAGATCGGTACGGTTACCAGCTCAAGGCGGCCGTAGCGGCGGTAGCCGACGAAATCGCTGCCGCCGCGGAACTGGTGATGGGAAAGCGCAACGGTGTTCCTGTGGTCGTCGTGCGTGGTTATGATGTAGAGAAAAAGGAGGATGGATCGGTCCAAGAGCTTCATCGCCCCGAGGCGGAGGACCTCTTTCGCTAGACTCATAAAGTATGGAAAATTTTACCGTGGCGATTGTTGGCGGCACCGGAAACTTGGGCGCCGCGTTGGCGGTGCGCCTTAGCGCGCCGGGTGTGAAGATCATCATCGGCTCGCGCGACGCCGAGAAAGCGAAGAAAGCGGTTGAAACACTGAAACCAAATTTGCGCGCGGGCGAGATCGTCGGTACGACCAATCGAGAAGCCGTGAAGGACGCCAACTTCGTGGTGATCGCGGTTCCCTATGAGGGGCATGCGCAAATGGTCTCCGATCTCAAGGGACAACTGGCGGGCAAGATCGTTATCGACAGCGTCGTGCCGCTCAACAAAGTGAAACCCTTCGTGCCGGCGGCTGGCTCGGCATTGCAGGAAGCGCAGCAACTTCTCGGCGATGAGGCGCCTGTCATCGGCGCGCTGCATAACATTTCGGCGCTCGATTTGAGCGATCTCGAATCACCGCTCGGTGATGTCCTGGTCTGCGGCGACAACGCCACAGCGAAGCAAAGAGTCATTGAGATTGTTCAGCACATCGGCGCGACGGCATACGACGGCGGACCGGCGAGCAATGCCTATGTTATTGAGGGGCTCACGGGCGTGATTATTTACCTCAACCGCAAGTACAAGTCGAAACATGGCAGCATTAAGATAACCGGCATCGGCAATCATTAAACCCATATCGACGATCATCCGTGGCTCACTTCCAACCTGTAAAAATTACCATCCGCCCTAACATTTTTGTCGGCGTGGTCGCTGGCCGTTAGACAAAATAACGCCAAACTTTCCCCTAATTAGCATCTCGACCTCCTTGGCTCGCTAATTGCCTATCGCTATCCGCGTTATGGCAAACAAAAAAACGCGGGTACACTTCGTTATCTTCATTTTAGGGTCATTCCTGGCCCTCCATGGCTGTGCGGCGGTCGGCCTGACCCTATTCGGTGTTGGCGCGGGTGTCACGACCGGCACTTCGGTGGCCTACACGTTGGATGGAATCGCGTACAAGACATTTACCGCGCCCTTACCGCAAGTGGAGAGTGCCACGCGGAAGGCTCTTGATCGAATGGGCATCAAGGTCGAGGCAACCTCGAAAATTGATCAAGGGAAGGCCATCAAGGCCGTAACTAACGATCGGGAGATCGAGATCGAATTGGAGATGGTAAGTCTCAAGACCACCCGCATTCGCAGTGTGGCAAAGCAGGGGTTCTTTTTCAAAGACCGGGCGACCGCCACTGAGATCATTATTCAAACTGAAAAGGCATTAGGTGTCAGCTGAGCAAAACTGGAGGGGGAAAAGCATGAAAATTCCAGCAGCGATATTGACGGTCGGTTTGATGGCAGGGATGCCCGCCTTAGCGAGCGCACAAACAGCCTCGGAATTGAACGGACAGGTGACCACGATGAACAACCTGACGGCGAACCAGGGGCAAACTAATGTTAGCAACAAGATCAGCAGTGACTTCAGCCCATTTCTTGGTTCGAACGCAAACGCCGTCGTGACCGGTCTGAGAAATGGCACCCCGATTACTCTGACTTCAACGACCACGACGCCGAGCCCGACTCCCGGCGGATTGCCGGTTACCACCACAACCACGACCGTAATCACGCCGCCAACCGGTCACATGGGTTTCGGCAATGTGTACATTTCATTGGCGCTGGCCAAACAGCAACTGAGCACGCTGGGGATTACACAGCCAACCCCGCAGCAGCTGCAGGCTGCGCTGACCGGCGGCACGATCACCCAAACGACAGGAACCGGCGCAACGGCGACGACAACCAGTACCAATCTACAAGGTATCCTCACGATGCGGAGCCAAAAGATGGGCTGGGGGCAGATCGCTCAGAAACTCGGATTCAAGCTCGGCCCGGTGATGGCGAGTATGAAGAGTGCCAATCACAGTCTGGCCACCACCGCAGCTGCATCGTCCAAAGGCAATGGCGTTGGCAATGCAAACGGGCAAACAAGTAAATCGTCTGAAAGTGGTATCGTGTCCGCTAGCGGCAAGTCACACGGCAATTCAAGTCAAAGCGTTTCCAGCGGCAAAGGCTCCGGGGATGGGATTGTGAGTGCTTCGGGTAAAGGGAATGGCAATGCTTACGGTCTTGATCGGAACAGCGGCATCGTGACTGGCTCCGGCAATGCTTCCGGCTCGAACGGAGGAGTCGTTTCCGCCGGAGCAAGTAGCAACGGGATGGCGAACGGGAAGGGCCACAGCAAATAGGTTAGCGCTGAACCGATTGAATATTCATCACCACGTCACCGGGCGGGCAACCGGCCGGTGACGTGACCTCTCTGACCGCCGGCGAGTGCCGGCGATGGTCGCCAAGTTTCAGAAAACTTCTTTCGCAATACTAAGTTAGCTCTTCCCGGCAAGTTAGGCTCGGGTTGTTAACCTTTGTCATTTTTTCACGTCTAATTGGTTGTAGCGGGTAGGAGATTTGCCGGCGCTTAAAGCTCATGGTTGATCAACGAGAATTCCGCGATGAAGAGTTGGTGGCCTTGTGTAAGCAAGGTCAGGGGGAGTATTTCGACCTGCTGGTTCGGCGCTATATGGAAAAAGCCTTTCACATCGCCTTTGATTTCACGCGCAACAGCGAAACGGCAAAGGATTTATCCCAAGATGCTTTCTTGCGCGCCTTTTCGAACATCCGCCAGTTCGACGGCCGGTCGAGTTTTTATACATGGTTCTACCGCATCTTGGTAAATCTCTGTTTAGACCACGCCAGGCAATTGGCGGATACAAGTTTTCAGCCCGAGCAGGAAGCGATCGCCGGCGAAGCCAAACGCCGCGCCGACAAGACCCTAGAGACAATGCCCAAGAAACAACGCACGGCGTTTTTGTTGAGAAACCATCAGGGACTTTCGATCGCGGATATCGCCAAGGTCATGAAGACCACGGAAGGCACGGTGCGAGTGTACTTGCATCGGGCGGTGGCTGCGCTGCGCCAGAGTTTAGTGGAGTTTGTTTAGGAGAAAATTTATGACAAGTAATGTGCCCTTCGAAACCGCATGCAAACGCTTCGAAGAGGATTTGGTGCTTTACTATTACGGCGAGACCAGCGAGACCGAACGGCGCCCTATCGAGCAGCATCTCTCGGGTTGCCAATCTTGCCAGCGTTTCGTCGACGATTTGCGCCGCTTGCTGCCCCAAATGGCTAAATCGGAAGAATTTCCTCCGTCCTTCTGGGACGCTTACTACGACGAGACCGTGGCTAAGCTGGCCAAGCAGAGAGAACGGAAATATTGGTGGCGCGATCTATTGACGCCGATGAGAGTGTGGATGTTGCCGGCGTTCGGTACGGTGGCGATTGCGGTTCTCGCGGTCGGTCTGGTTTTGAGTAAGGGTAATTTGCCATCGTTCACTGATACGTCGCCGAAAAACTTTCCGCTGGAAACCTTGTCAGACGCCAAGCAATTGGAGTTTTTCGAGTCGATGGACATGCTCGAATCACTAAGCAAACTCGAAGAGCAAGACGATCAGAAGCCCGAGCCCAACCAATCGAGCAACTTGAGGTTCGTTGCGGCAAACGCTTGAGAATCAAGTGAAGGATTATAATTTGATGGGCCGATTATCATGAAAATGAAAAGAGTCACGGCGGTAGTCTTAGGCTTGTTTCTGCTGTTGATGGCGAGTCTTTCATCGGCCGCAGGCGACAATTGGCTAAACCTAAGCCCGAGAGATAAAGAAAGAGTCCAGCGAAATAAGGATCGCTGGGAGAGAATGCCGCCCCAAGATAAGGAACGGCTGCGCGAAGAGTGGAAACGCTGGGAACAAATGCCGAAGGACCGGCGCGATCGAATCAAGCAGCGCTATGATGAGCAGCAGCAACGACGCGACCGCGACCGTGGCGATTGAGGCAGCGACCATGCTCCAACGCGCTTTTCATCGGCCTAAACTTTCTCGACGAGTCTCTGCAAGCTAAAATCTCACGCCTCAAAACCTGCATTGAGCAACGCGCGTCTGCCGACTAGTGGCGCCCCTGCTCATCGGTCACCACTAGTTCGTCAGCACGGCAAACGACCGCGAGCGAGCCCTGACGCCCGTATCAACTGGAATCTTAATCCAATATTGTCCGCGCGCCGATTAACAATTCCCTCGGTGCGAAGTCTATAAGGTGGATTCTATACTGCCACCGTCATCCGTGCACGAGCTACCGAGATGAACCTCGTCGGCATTGTCACAGTATCTACGATGATCCGCACGGCGTAGTGGCGGATCGCGCCTATCCACGGCCGTGGCGCCGCTAGTTCACTGGTTAAACGATTAGCCGCGCGTGGGTGAGCGTAACTAACTCATCGGCCCGCACTGCGAGCAGCAATCCGTAAGAGGTGTTTGATTTGTCAGATCGCTGACGTTGCGCACAGCAAACTCGCTGCGCAGTTTCGAGATCGTGACCGATCTGCTCACATATCTATATCTATTTGTAAATGTGATTGACAAATCCATCGCCGCGGTCTCCCGCCGTGTCGGTTTTTCTCTCACAAAGCTGACCGTTCGTAGTTTCTGCTGCAATTAATTCTTGGACGCTTCACAAACGGCTCTCTGGAACGTCTAAAGAAGTAGAACGGAACCGAGCGCAAATTTATGAAGATTAATTGAAGCTTCATGGATGAACGGCGTCGAAACGAAAGGAGAAATTATGAAAACCATAGCCTTACTTGCCTTGCTGACCATCGGGCTCGTTACAGCGGCAGGATGTCATTGGGGTCATAACCGTCATCATTACTCGGACGGATACTACACGCGGTAACTTTTTCTTGCCGCTCCGATTTCAACGAAATCGGAGCGGCTTCTTACCTTTCAAGAACATGTAGGATTCACATCGCGTAATACGCGGCGCAATTGTCCCAAAGAATTTTTCGCTTTTCGTCTTCGCTGATCGGCAACTTTAAAAAATGTTCGACCGCTTCGGGATACTTTGAATCGCCGTGCGGATAGTCGGTGGAGAAAACAATGGAGCGGCCGCCCATATAGTCGATCACCTGTTTGACGGTCGATTCGTCCGGTTCCACCGAAACTACGCACTGCTGTTTGAAATATTCGCTCGGCGCCTTTGTTAAGTCCGGCGCCCAGACATCACCTTCCCGCTCCCAGCCTTCGTCCAAGCGCCATAATAGCCACGGCAACCAACTGCAGTTCGCTTCGAGAAATGCGACGCGCAACTTTGGATGCCGCGCCAGGACACCCCCGGCGCAAAAACTTCCCAGGGCTAACATTTGTTCCATTGGCTGCGCATAGACTCGCCGCAGCATGAGATTAGGCTCGAGCCGTTCGCCGATTTGTTGTTTGCCCGTGCCGGTGGATTCGTGAAAGCCGAGCGCGAGGTTTAGATTTTCCAGCGCGTTCCACAGAGGTTCATAGTAAGGATCGTGCCATTGATGTTTGACCAACGGATTTGCGCGGAGAAAAACCGCACGAAATCCCAGTTCGGCGGCACAGCGTTGCGCTTCAGCGACAGCATCGTTCATGTCATACGGCGAAATCATGCCCGCGCCGATCAGGCGCTTAGGGTTCCTATTGCAAAAATCGTATAGCCAATTGTTGTAAGCCCGCGCAATCGCCGCGGCGAACTCGGCATCCATATCTTCCACGACCAACGCGCGTAAGCCACGGGTCGGATAGAGCACGGCGACGTCAATACCTTCTATGTCCATCGCTTCGAGCTGCACCTCTGCTGTCCAGCCCCGCTCGGCGTCTGGACGATAAACCTCTTGGTTTCGTTTGAAGTTCTGGCCGCGCGCGGAATCGTTTTGCCGGGTTGTTGTGCGGGCCCAATCTCGCCCGTCCGGATAAACCATTCGAAGGTCGCGAACGTTGCTGCTGATGACGCCGTGCGGCGCCCGGGTCTTGAATTTGTCGTCGATGTAACG
>VBKY01000022.1 GCA_005879255.1 Deltaproteobacteria bacterium | reverse complement strand
GTACGCAACAGACCTGTCGCGGCCAAGTGGCCCTCAGGTCTTGGACAACAGGTTACTCGCGTGAGGTATCCAATGGTAAAAGACATTGATGCAACCTGTAAGTCTAGGCGAAGGTACTGGGCATGGAGATCGTCACCTTTGGCGAGAATAGGAAAGCTCTATCCTTTGGATCGCAGAAGATCAACCTGTAACAACTCGGACGCGAGAGTGCTTTGAAAGCGGAAAAGCCCACACCCGGTTCAGCCGATGTTTGCTTTATTACTTCTGTGTCCCTTTCCGACGTTATCGCCCACCTGAATTTCTGTGGTGTAAACCTAATTGGAGGCCCAGTCGAAAGAAATGGCGCAAGAGGGCTGATGATGTTGGTGTATTTCCGTGACCCCGACATGAATCTGATCGAAGTGTCCAACTACGTGAGCAGAAATTAGGCTCAAGGAAGCTCCGGACGCTGCCGAACGATGGCAAGGGATTGCACCCACTTCCGCTAGATCCGTTTGTGGATGTGGGCTACCACTTAATGTCCCCGCTCTTGTCATCGATTTTTTTGTCACATAAGATCACGCCTGAATTTGTTTTTAAAGAATTGTGAAATGATTTTCGATGGCAAGATCGATCTGGATGTTCCTGTGCAAAAAGCATGGGAGTTTTTAATCGATATTAATAAGTTTTCAACTTGCTTGCCGGGCATCGATGAAGTGAAGCAGATCGACGATAAGACCTTCGACGGCATCATTTCCGCGACGGTAGGGCCGATCTCGGGAAAGTTTAATTTTCGTTCGACGATTGTCGAAAGCCGGCCGCCGGAACAGATGGTAGTGCGAACGGAGGGAACTGATTCCGTTACCAAGAGCACGGTGAATGCCGACATGACCGTCGATTTGCGCAGCATTTCCGACACCAAGTCTCAGATGGATTACCAGGCCGACGTGAAGATCAAAGGGCGCTTGGCGATTCTTGGCGATATGGTTTTGCGCGCGACGGCGACGCTGATCTTGCAAGAATTCACTCGACGGTTGCGCAAAGGTGTTGGCGAGCAGGCGTAAGTTTAGTATGGGGAATTGATGGAACGGGCAGGGGAAGAAAGATCTCTCACGGAGTTTACCCTGAGATCCTTCGCTGCCGCTCAGGACGACTACCGAAGGGTTCGAGATGACAGAAGGGAAATTCGCAATCATGATGTGCGAAAACTTTTGTGATGGAAAATGCTCTTTCTGTCATTTCGAGCCCTTCGGCGGTGCTCGGGATGGACTCCGCGAGAAATCTTTCTTGGCGCAGCGTCAAAAGAGATCATCGGAGGATTGAGGAGAGGTGAATGGCAGATAAGTACGACGTAATCATTGTCGGCGGGGGATCGGCGGGATGCGTTGCGGCAACGCGTCTTTCCGAAGACCCGAACCGAAAAGTGTTGCTTCTCGAGGCCGGGCCGGACCCACAACCGTTGCCGGAGCTCGTGGCCGACGCATCGAAACAGACGCGCCTTTTGTTGGAATCGAATTATGTCGCGATGTTTCCGACCCAACGCCACTTGGACGGCAGCACGTATTATGCGCTTGCCGGTCGCATCATGGGCGGCGGCTCCTCGGTAAATGTCATGTCGGTGCTCCGCCCGCAACGCTACGATTTGGCACAGTGGGTGGCGGCAGGGAATCCGGATTGGTCCTATGAAACATGTTTGCCGTTCATGAAAAAGATCGAGTCGGATCAGGATTTTCCCGAAAGTCCGATTCACGGCAAAGACGGCCCGCTTTATGTGAAGCGCAATTTCATGCTCGACATGCCCGCTTCCCCGCCGGTGTGCGCGTTTCTTGAAGCGGCTTACAGCATGGGCTTGCCGAAGTGTCCGGACCTCAACGTGCCGGAACCGTATGGCGTCTGCGCGTCGCCGTATAATATTAAAGACGGCAAACGGCAGTCGACGGTGATCGCCTATTTGAACCAGGCGCGCGGGCGCAAAAATCTCACGATCATCGATGAGGCGGCGGGGCATTCGCTGAAGCTCTCCGGCAAGAAGGCCGAAGGCGTGAATTATGAGAAAGACGGACAGATGCATACGGCGCTGGGCGGCCAGATCCTGCTTACTTCCGGTGTCTACGGCTCGCCGCAGGTTCTCATGCTCTCCGGCATCGGACCATCGGTGGAGCTTGAGAAGCATGGAATTCCCGTCGTGCACGAGTTGAACGGCATCGGCGAGAACTATCAGGACCATCCCGTGGTTTTTATGACTTACGAAGGACCAAAGGAATCCAAGGTAGATTGGGTCGTGCCGCGCTTCCGTTTGATCATTCGCAAGAATCCGATCAGCGAGGCGGCGAATTTTCACATCAACATGAGGCCGCCGACGGAAGTAACGGGCTTGAAGCGCATGATGCCGATTTCGGCGCACCTGCTCGAGCAACGCAATCGCGGCAGAGTTTTTCTGCATAGCGCTGATCCGCACGATCAGCTGGATATCGATTCGCGCATGCTTGAACATCCCGAAGATTTGAAGGCGATGGTCGAGGCGATGCAGTTCATCGACGAACTGGTTCACCAGTCGCAGATCAGAGAATTTTACGGCGCGCTTATTCAACCGGGTCTCCAAGAAGACTGGGGTGAGTTCGCGCGCAAGACCTACGATAGTTACCACCACGGAGTCGGCACCTGTAAAATGGGACCGTCGTCGGACAACATGGCCGTAGTCGATCAGCGCTTGCGCGTGCACGGCATGCAAAATCTCTGGGTCGGTGACGCATCGATCATGCCGGTCGTGAGCCGCGCGAATACAAATCTCACGTCGATCATGATCGGCGAGCGCTTGGCAGATTTCGTTCAAGAGGTTGCGTAAAGGCACGGCATGCCGTGCCCCTACCTCTATTTGTGGAGGAAACATGGCCGATTATCCGCTTAGGGCTGAAGCGATAAAATCCGAATTAAAGCGCGCCGGTATTCGCTTTGTTGTCGCCTTGCCGGACCGTGTCACGAGTCACCATCTGCTCAAGGGCTTGCTCGCGGACCCGGACTATCACGTCGTCCAGGTGTGCAAAGAAGATGAAGGCGTGTCGATTTGCAGCGGGCTCTACGCCGCAGGTCACAAGTCGGTGTTCATGATGCAATACACCGGGTTTCTGGATTCGATCAATGCGATCCGTGGCGTCGGTGTCGAGGGAAGGTTCCCCGTTTGCATGATCGTTGGTTTGTTGGGCAAAGAAGCCGATGTCGCGCCGACGAAATCGAATAAGTTCGGCGTCAAGATCATCGAGCCGATCCTTGACGTCATGGGTATCGAGCATCTGCTCATTGAACGGGATGCGGATACTGAACAAATCGCGCCCGCCATCGAAAAGACGTTTAAGAACTCGTTTCCCACAGCCATTCTTATCGGAAGGGAGCCGCGCTAACCGTGATGAAACGTGATGAAATGTTGAAAGCCTTTGCGCGCCAGCGCAAAGATGAGATCGTCGTGGCCGTCTACATGGCGGCGCAGGAGATCACGCATATCGCGCCGAACGATTTGAATTACACTTTCACCGGCGCCATGGGGCAGGGCTCGTCGCATGCCTTGGGCTTAGCGCTGGGCCGTCCGGACAAACGGGTGGTCGTGTTCGATGGCGACGGCAGCTTGCTGATGAATCTCGGCAGTCTGGTCACGATCGCCAATCAGGCGCCGAAGAATTATGTTCACTGTTTGTGCGAAAACGGCA
The DNA here is from genome assembly GCA_005879255.1 of Deltaproteobacteria bacterium. The sequence goes on along the minus strand of VBKY01000022.1, from coordinate 6,469 downwards.
CCTATGAGACGAACGGCTCCGTGCCGATCCCACGCGCCGGTCAGATACGTTTCGCCGAGCTGGCCAATACTGCCGGCTACCGGAACACGTACGAGATTTCCGATCTCTCCGACTGGGAGAAGAAGCTCCCCAATATACTCAAAGAGGAAGGACCGCTCTTCGTCGACCTCAAGGTCGAACCGGGTGAAGCATACCCGGAAAACTTCCCGAGGCTATACAGTATCGAGCACCGGGAAAAGTTTCGCCGCACGTTGGCGAGTAGTTAGCTTTTCCGACTTTGCCTCAACACCACGATCGCCTAGAGTCTGGGGTCCGAAGTTTGGAGTTCAACCTGCGACTCGAGACTTTAGATTCAAAACAGCCGCCGCTTCCGATACTCTCGCATGTCCTCTGAGGCGACGGCACAAGTTCTCGCCCTGATCACCTCGGTTCTTTACGCGTCGGCGCTCGTTTCGGCCCGCGCCGGCATGCGCTATTCCAATCCGACCACGGTCACGCTGGTTTCGATTCTTATGCAGAATCTGCTTTTGTGGACCGCGGTACTTTTGACCAGAGGCGTCCACGCGGTTCCGATGGCCGGCATCCTACTCTTCACGCTTGTGGGAATTTTTCAATTGGGCGTTCGCCTTTTCGCCTATACCGGCGTGGCAAAGATCGGTGCCTCGCGCAGCAGCGCGCTCCAATCCGTGAGCCCGCTGATCAGCGCTACGATCGCCATCACGATTCTCGGAGAACAAACGTCGCTTTTGATCATTGTCGGGACAGTTCTTGTCGTCGTGGGAATCATCCTGATTTCTTGGAAACCGGAGCAACAAATACCCGATTTTCACCGCTGGCACCTGTTGCTGCCCATCGGGGCAGCTTTTCTCACCGGTATAAACCATCCAATCCGGCGTTATGTACTGACCATGGCCAACGAGCCTTTGTTTTTCGCCGCGCTGATGGGTGCGGTTTCGCTCGGAGGTTTCCTCGTTTACCTCGCGGGTTCGCCGGAGTCGCACCGCCTGGTGTGGAATCGTCAAGCGATTGGGCCTTTCCTGGCGACGGGATTGTGCGAAACTTTGTCCATTTTGTTCATTATTACGGCAATCAGTTTGGGGCGGGTAGTCGTCGTCGTGCCGATCGCGACAAGTTATCCGGTGTGGTCGCTCATTCAAGCGAGAATATTTCTACGCGACGTCGAATCGATCAATTGGAAAATTGTCGTCGGTATTCTGAGCGTCGTCGCCGGCAATTTCGCGATTCATTTGGGAAGATGATTGACCACAAAGGACACAAAGGTCACATAGTGAGATAAGATTCGGATTCGGAATTTAGCCGCAAAGAACGCAAGGGCCGCAAAGTACAGAATCAAAGAAATCGGAGTGACTCGCGCAAAGACGCGAAGGGCGCCAAGGGGGAGCTATTCATTTCGAGGCAAAGGAGAAATCCTTCTCAGATCCCTCACATTCATTCGGGATGACAGGGCTTGGCCCGTCACTTTGCGTTCTTGGCGACTTGTCACATAGTTACGCCTAGCATAATATTCCTGGTCGGAGGTAACGCCCGTGAAACTCTATGACATTTCCCTAACCCTTTCACCGCAGTCGATACGTTGGGTGACGGCGCAGCCGCTCGAGTTGATCGAGCGCAAGCGCATGAGCCGAGCGGACGCGAATAATTCTTCGTCGATCCACACGAGCGTTCACGCCGGCACTCATGTCGACGCGCCGTTTCATTTCGTTCCCAACGGGATCACCATCGAGTCTCTGCCGCTGGAGACATTTATCGGGCCGGCAAGAGTCTGTGCCGTTGAACCCCGCAGGCGCATCACCGCGACGGATGTCGCCAAAGCGGAACTGCAGGGTGAAACTCGGGTACTGTTCAAAACACGCAATTCAAATCTATTAAAAAAGGGCGTGTATGATCCGAGCTTTGCGCCTTTTTCCGTCGACGGCGCTGACGCGCTCGTCAAGCTCGGTGTCAAACTGGTTGGGCTTGATTATCTTTCCGCTGCGGCAGCCGATGAACAGGTGCCAGTTCATCTGGCGTTTCTCAATCACGGCGTAATCTTGCTCGAAGGCGTTGACTTGTCCGACGTACCGGCGGGGCGCTACGAACTATTCTGCCCACCGGTCAAACTCGCTGGTTCCGATGGCGCGCCGTGCCGCGCGGTGTTGCGCGAGCTCGCGTAAGTGATTCAACGGAATGCTTGACCACGAAGCTTCCCCCTCCTTCATCCTCCCCCGCATGCGAGGGAGGAAAGAGGTGGGGGTGAGATCGCGATGAATTGCAATTTCCAGCCCTCCATCATCGTCCACGGCGGCGCCGGACCCATTAGAGACGATAGCCTTCCTGCCCGGCTCGAAGGCTGCAAAACCGCGGCCCTCGCCGGCTGGAAGATTCTCATCCAAGGTGGATTAGCGACCGATGCTGCGGAGTCTGCCGTCGTCGTGCTCGAAGATAATCCGATTTTCAATGCGGGAACTGGATCGACATTGAATTGTCTTGGCGCAGTCGAAATGGACGCAGCGATCATGGAAGGACATTCGCTTCGCGCGGGATCTGTGGCGGCGGTCTCACGAATCAAAAATCCAATCAAATTAGCGCGCCGGATCATGGACGACGGACGGCATCTCATGCTCGCAGGTGAAGGCGCGCTGATGTTCGCACGTGAAATTGACTTTCCCGAATGCTCGTCTGAAACGCTGATCGTCGATCGTGAAAAAAAACGTTGGGAGAGCAAGCACGGCACGGTTGGTTGCGTCGCTTTGGATTCAAACGGCCATCTCGCCGTGGCAACTTCGACCGGCGGCATTTTCGACAAGCTGCCCGGTCGAGTCGGCGACTCGCCTCTCATCGGCTGTGGCACCTACGCCGACGACTACGGTGCTGCCTCCTGCACTGGACAGGGGGAGGCGATCATCCGCACGGTACTGGCAAAATCGGCTGTTGATCTGTTGAAAGCCGGCGTCGATCCGCAATCAGCCGCCGACCAAGCTGTTACCCTGCTGGCGGAGAAAACCGGCAGCACCGGCGGACTCATTCTTATCGATCGGCACGGCAAGATCGGCTACGCACGCAACACGACACATATGCCGGTGTGTTTCATCACGGCTTCGGACCGACCCACAACAGACAGTTGAGTCTTTTCGAGGCGCGATCCGTCTTGTTTGATCCGCGAGGCAAAAGAGAGTAGTTACCATTCGAGTAGCGGCTCTTTGGGAAGTTTCGTCGCCGCGCCAATTCTGCGCGTAAAACATTGTGGAAACGGTAGAGCCTAGTATCGTCTGCATCGTCGGCATGCACCGCAGTGGCACGTCGATGATCGCGCGGCTGTTGCACCAGTGTGGGTTGGACTTGGGGCCCGCTGAACGACTCTTGAAAGCCGATGCAACGAATCCGTTAGGACACTTCGAGCATCGGGGTTTTCTTGACATCGACCGGCAGCTGCTCAAACATTTCAAAGCAACTTGGCGTGAACCGCCAGAACTACAAGCTGGCTGGCACCTGGATCCCGGACTTAAACCGCTACTGTCGGAGGCCAAGGCGCTGGCGGCGACGTTCGATGGTCGCTCGCCGTGGGGTTGGAAAGAACCACGAGCATCGCTTTTTCTTCCTTTTTGGAAGGAAGCTATCCCGAACATGCGTTTCGTGATTTGTATCCGGAATCCCCTGGAGGTCGCGCGCTCGCTGGAAACGCGAAATAATATTTCGATTCGTAAAGGGCCGGCTCTTTGGTACCGCTATGTGCGAGCTTCACTTGAGGATACAGAGGGAAGCCCAAGAATTTTCTCGTTCTTTGAAGATTTCTTTCACAATGGTTCCGGTGAAATCGCGCGCTTGCTTAGATTTTGTGGGTTGCCAGTGCCCAGCAAGGATTCAGACCTCAATAGTGCTGTCGCTTCCGAGCTGCGGCATCATACCAGTGCGATTCGAACTCTTTTGGCAGAACCTTGTGTAACTTCGGAATGCAAACACTTTTATCTCGGCCTCCGGGCCATAGTGTTACCGCACTTTTCTCGTGTTGAAGGCGATCGGCTGGAACCGGATTCTGCAACCGTGAGTGCGTTCGTGAAGTTGTTCAAAGACTTCGAGGGCTCGCCCGCGGCATCGGCTGCAACAGTAGAATCGCCGGAGGCCCAGTCTCGCTTGGGTGATCAGCGTTCGACAAATAAACTAAAAAAGCTTTTCGAGTCGTTAAGCGTTTCTAAACCGAAATAGATGCGGGGCGGACGGTTGCGGGTCAACCCGGAGATCAACCGAGGAAGAGTTTGCGCGCTGTCCTCACTAAACCTGCGCGTCGGCAAGTCCGGAGGAAAATCATGGTTATCGATTTCGAGCACCACTACATTCCGGTAGAGGTGGGACGACGTTTCGGCTTGGACCCGACGAAGAAAGAGGCGGTGAAAACACGGGACGCGACGGTGCATGCGCAGCTCTTCGATCTCGAGGCGCAGATCCGCGACATGGATCGCGTGGGCATCGATGTGGCAGTGCAGAGTTGCATCCTCGGCTGGGACACGACACTGGAAAATTGCCGGTTGATCAACGACTGCACGGCACGGGCGCAAAAGAATTATCCCGGGCGCTTTGTCGGCTTAGCGCATGTTGCGCCGCTCGACGGGCCGGCGGCGCTCGAAGAGCTGGAGCGCGCGATCAGCGCGCTCGGTTTAGTCGGCGTTACGATACCGTCGCAAGTAAACGCCTTGTCGCTGGACGCCAAAGAGCTCACACCGTTCTACGATATGGTGAATAAACTTGATATTCCGATCTTTGTTCATCCCGCTCTCGCGCCGAAGGGGTACGGTTTACTGAATGATTATCAATTGCCGGTGATTCTCACGCGAGAATTCGACCTCGGAGTAGCGGTGACACGGCTCATCGCCGGCGGAGTCATCGAGCGCTATCCCGACATTCAGTTCGTATTCGCGCATTTCGGCGGCGGTTTGACCGGCTACAAAGAACGAATCGCGCGGTCGTCGTATCGATTCAAATTGCCGCGGTCGTTCGAAGAATATTTCGACCGGTTCCACTTCGACATGGCGGGCTTTGAGGGGAGTCCCATCGCCCTGCGCTGCGCGCTCGAAGGGATTCGCCCGGAACGCATGGTTTTCGCCACGGACTATCCGCAAAATTTTAATAATAGCGATCCGAAGCACGGAAAGAGTGTCGATGGGGTGCGGGAATATATTGATGAAATTCGCAATTTGTTGCTAGACACGAAAATCAAAGACGACATGCTTGGCGGAACAGCGGCGAAATTACTGAAGATCATGTGACAGACGCAGGTGAACTAAATTATACACATAGAGGAGACCATAAATGTTGAGAATCAAAGGCATCACTAAGGATGAAGCATCCGAAGAAACGAGAAAACTTTTCGAGGAACAGGAAAAACAGTACGGCTCGATTCTAAACACTGCAAAGGTATACGGCCTAAGGCCAACGATTCAAAAGGGCGTTCAAGCGCTACAAGCGGGAATCCTCGCGTCGGGTTTGATTAGCGGCGATCTGCGCCATCTGCTGTGCATGAAAGCCGCCAGCATCAACGGTTGCCCGTATTGAATTGACATCAATGCATCCAGTGGGATGCGCAATGGCGCGTCAGCGGAAAAGGTGGAAGCGGCTCTGGGCAACTACAAGAAAAGCGAGTTGTTTTCGCCGCGCGAAAAATTAGCCCTGGAGCTATGCGAACGGATGACCTATACGGGAAAGCGTGTGACGGACCGCTTTTTCAACCGACTCAAGCGGCATTTTTCGGAAGAAGAGTTGGTCGAGCTTGCGGCGATCGTCGCGCTGGAAAATTTTCGCAGCAAGTTCAATCCTGTGTTCGCCGTCGAAGCGCAGGGTTTTTGCCCGCTTCCTGTGGTAAAAGAAGTCGCCGCTGCAGCGGCGAGCCGGTTTCATGAGTAGCAAGCCCGAAAGAGATTATATGCCGGGTGGTAATATGATTTCGAACAGGATCTTTCTGCACGTACTCGTCGGGTTGATGCTTGCAGCTCACATGACCCACGCTGCGTCAGCGCCGACCAAAGTGACGATCCACGTGCCCTCGAAGAGCTTGAACCACAGTTGGTCATGATGTCGCCGCCTATCGCGATCGCGGCGCTGGTCGCGGGCGAACTTTATTTTTCTTCGACCACTGGCGCGGCGACGTCGGCGATCATGCGCGGGCTGCCGCTCAGGCGCGTATTTTATGTCCAGCAGGACCCCGTCCATGTTTTGCTTGCGCAGCCGGAGATCAAATCAGTTGAAGCATTGATCGGCAAGACCGTCGGCGTTACGGCACTGACCGACGCGGTAGGCATGTCGACGAGCGTGATTCTACGCGCCCACGGCATTGAGGCCGGTAAGGTCACGCTGTTGGCAATGCAGGTAACCGACAACGCGATCAAAGCGCTCACCACAAAAAGAGTCGCCGCGACGTTGCTTGCACCACCGTACGTTGAGGAACTAGAGGCGAAAGGCTATGTAAAGCTTGCTGAAG
>VBKY01000701.1:2122-4121 GCA_005879255.1 Deltaproteobacteria bacterium | reverse complement strand
GGCGGAGTGAGGGGGGGAATTATGTCGCGAACTTCTGGGTCAGGACACTAGGCTTCGGGAGGCATGAATGAAAAGTTTTACTGTGCGATGCTCTCTCAGTATTCTCTTCGCGGTGCTGGTTTCATCGCCCGGTTTTTCCGGCGAACCACGATCTCCATCCTCATCGGAATGGGAAAAAACCATCGAGACCGCCAAGAAGGAAGGCAAACTCGTCGCCGCAATTCCCGCCAGCGCGGAACTACGCAAAGCGATCGGCGAAATCTTCCCAAAGCGTTTTCCCGGCATCGAGCTCGATCTCACCAACGCGCGCGGTCCGTCCAATGCCAGCAAGATCGCTGCAGAACACGCCGCCGGGGTGCGCTATTACGATCTCTTGATCAGCGGCACTGCGACACCGTTTAGTCTATTGAATGCGGGTATCTTGGAACCGGTGGAGCCGCTGCTGCTTTTGCCGGAAGTCAAAGACCCCAAGCGCTGGTTCGGCGGTCACATCTGGCTCGATAATGCCAAACGCTTTATCTATGCGTTTCAGGTGTACCAGTCAGAAAATATCTGGCATAACCCGACACTAATGAAACCGGAAGACGTCCGTTCTTATGACGATTTGCTCAACCCGAAATGGAAAGGAAAAATCGGCATCCTCGATCCGCGCTCCCCGGGAGCCGGCACCGCCACCTGGGCATTTTTCTTGAAAATCAAAGGCGAGGAATACTTGAGGAAACTAGCCGCCCAGGAAATGTTTCTGTCGCGCGATCAGCGCCAGTTAGCCGACAGCCTGGCCAAGGGCAAAATCGCGCTCACCATCGGACTTACCTACTATACATTTTTGCCTTTCATAAAGGCCGGACTGCCGATCAAGCCTCTGCCTGACATGAAAGAAGGCACCTATACCAGTTGCGGCAGCGGCGCTTTATCCGTCGTCAAGAACTCACCGCACCCGAACGCGACCAAAGTCTTCATCAACTGGCTGCTCGGCAAAGAAGGCCAGGAGATTTACGGCAAAGCCATGGGGCAAGCGATCCGCCGCTTTGACGTCGAAACTAAATGGATGGTCGAACATGGGGTGCGCGCCTCGAAGGATTTTCTCAGCGTCGAAGAAAACAACCGGTTGGAAAACTACGGCGAAGATACAGTCAACAATTACTGGGCGAAATCGACCAAGATCGCCGAAGAAGTTTTCAAGTAGCATGAAAGTCATCGCCGCGCTGATATTTTCGTTCTTCGCTGCATTTCTTAATCAGCCGCTTGAAGCGCGCGCCGCCAGTTTTGATCCTGCATCCCAGGCGGAATGGAATCGAACATTCGAGTCCGCCCAGAAGGAAGCTAAAGTTGTCGCCGGAATTCCGGCGAGCGCGGAGCTCAGAAAGAGCCTCGGCGAAAGTTTTAAAGCGCGGTTTCCCGCAATCGAGCTCGAGCTCACGACGGCCCGCGGCCCGACCAACGCAGGCAAGATCGCGGCGGAGCACGCCGCCGGCGTGCGCTATTACGATCTGCTGATCAGCGGCACATTGACACCGCTGAGCCTGCTCAATGCCGGAATTTTGGAACCTGTGGAGCCGATGTTCATCTTGCCCGAGATCAAAGATCCGAAACGTTGGTATGGCGGTCACGTTTGGGCCGATAAGGCGAAACGGTTTCTCTATTCGTTTCAAGCCTATCAGTCGGAAAATTTTTGGCACAATACGCAACTCATGAAACCCGATGAAATCCGTTCCTATGACGATTTGCTGAATCCGAAATGGAAAGGAAGAATCGGCATCCTCGATCCGCGCTCGGCGGGGGGCGGCACCTCCAGCTGGGCGTTTCTCTACAAGATCAAAGGTGAAGAATTCCTGCGCCGACTCGCCGCCCAGGAGTTGCTGCTCTCGCGCGACCAGCGCCTACTCGGCGAAAATCTTGCCAAAGGCCGACTCGCCTTGACCGTGGGGCTGAGTTATTACACTCTCGCTCCGTTTCTGAAAGCTGGTCAGCCGATCGGTCCAGTTCCGGAAGCCAAGGA
>VBKY01000701.1:0-2096 GCA_005879255.1 Deltaproteobacteria bacterium | reverse complement strand
AACTCCGCTCATCCCAACGCGACAAAGATCTTCGTCAATTGGCTGCTCGGCAAAGAAGGCCAGGAGATCTATGGCAAGGTCATGGGCCAGGCGACGCGACGTCTCGATGTCGACACGAAGTGGCTCGTCGAATTCGGCACCCGCGCGTCGAAGGATTTCCTGAGCGTCGAAGAAAACCAGAAACGGGAGAACTCCAGTGAAGAAGTGCTCACCCAGCTCTGGCCGAAGGCGATTAAACTCGCTAACGAACTGCTGAACTAGAAGTCTCATCCCATGGTGTTGTTCATCGTTGGGAGCAGAGTTGAAACCGCGTATGTCATTTCGACTACCTGCTCTGTCATTTCGACCGAAGGGATAAATCCTTCCTATCTCAGATTCCTCACATCCGTTCGTAATGACAGATCCCGGACTGCGCCAACACCGAGAAATTCAGGCTGACGCAATGCATATGCTCATACAAACAGTCATCGTTATCCTTCTTCTGTCACTTCCTAGCATCACACTGGGCCAGAGCACGGCTCGAACGTCCGTCAGCCTAATCTACGAAGCCATCGCCGCCACCAACGCAACCCTCTGGCTTGCCGAGGATGCCCGGCTTTTTCAAAAATACGGCCTTGACGCCAAGGTCGTGCACGCGCGCGGTGCGATACCGGTGCAGGCGCTGGTCGGCGGCTCGGTCGAATTTGGCGCCTTCAGCGGCTCTTCCACAGTCGCCGCCGTGCTTGCCGGCAGCGATATTGTTTTTGTCGCCGCGAAAGGCAACTTCGCCGTCATGTCCTTCTGGGTAAGGCGCGACTCGCCGATCAAGAGTCTCGTTGAATTGAGGGGAAAGACCATCGGCGTCACCCGCGCCGGCTCCGCGAGCCACGCGATTGCCCGACTGGCGCTCAAATCGGCGGGGTTATCCGACCGCGACGTGAAATACTTGCATCACGGCGGCTTGCCGGAATCATTCGCTTCGCTAGACCAAGGCATCGTTGAAGCGAGCATGGGCTCACCGCCGCGCCCGGGTTTCAAAGAATTAGTCGATCTGTCGTCGCTCAAGATTTCTTTTCTGCAGGGCGCTATCGAAGTACAGCGGAGTTTTCTGCAAAACCGGCGCGAGACCGTACTCAACATGCTGAAAGCCTACGTCGAAACCATCAAGCTCGCCAAAGACAAACCGGAGCTCGCCATCGCGGCGATATCCAAACGCATGAGAGTACCCGTGGAAATCGTCCGCCCGGTTTATCAGCCTCACGAAAATGTTTTGGAAGAGATCCCTTATGTGCGCCGCGACTCAGTGCAAGTGATTCTCGATCAGTATCCCAAAGAACAGCTAAAAGGCCTTTCTTACGAAAGGCTGGTCGATAACAGTCTACTGCAGCAACTGGAAGATTCCGGATTTATCAAGAATCTCTATCGGCGTAATCCGTAGGGGCAGGTTTGAAACTGCCCCTACACGATAAAATCACGAAAAGCTTCGCGGTTGAGGAAACTGAATTATGGATAACCTAACTCGTCAGATCGCTGATTTCGCCGCCGACCTAAAATATGATCAGCTGCCGGCGCAAGTGGTCGCTGCCGGCACGAGATCCTTGGTGGATGCCTTGGCCTGCGCCATTGCCGCGCATGACTGCGAGCCCGCGCGTATGGGCTTACGTCTCGCGCGCGGAGCCGTCCCTGAACGCCTTCCTGGTCGCATCATCTGCCACGGCGAAAAATCATCAGCCGAAAGTGCCACGTTCGTCAACACGGCGATGATTCGCAATCTTGACTTCAACGACGAGTATCCCGGTGGCCATCCCAGCGATTGTCTGGGAGCCTTCCTCGCCATCGCCGAGGCGGCGGACGCTGATGGCCGGCGCTTGATCGAAAGTCTGGTCATCGCCTATGAGCTTTTCTTGCGTCTCAGCGACGCAACCGGCTTACGTTACAAAGGCTGGGACCAAGGATTCGCCGTAGGGATCGGCGCCGCCGCAGGCGTCGGGCACTTGTTAAATCTCCCGCGCGAACGATTGGCTGAAGCGATTGCCATCATTACCGTCGCCAACGTGCCGATGCGCAACACCCGCGCCGGCGAATTGTCCCTCTGGAAAGGCGCGGCCACAGCGTTC
>VBKY01000696.1 GCA_005879255.1 Deltaproteobacteria bacterium | reverse complement strand
AGCTCGCCACGGCCACGGGAGATCGTCTGTTGGCCGGCGAGACGCTTGAAACGGTTTCCAAGTCCTCCGGGTACGGGGAGATGCAAGAAGACGAGCTTGACAACGAGGAGTCTGACAATGACTCGAATACCGAAGGAGGCGGCGAACTGCCACGTGAGACGAGAGTAACAGGCCTTCTCCACGATCGCGAGGCTGCTAAAAAAGCCATTGAGGAATTAAAGGGCGCAGGCTTTACCCATAGTTCAATTCTCGTTGCCATGCAGGACGAATCCGAGCAGCAAAGTTTTGCCGAGGAGACTCAGGCACAAGCCGTAGCGGGGGAGGAAATTCCCAGCTTGCCCGACCTTAGCGCTGGGCGGGTCCTGATTGGATATTCTCAATCGCAACCATGCGGTCACCGGAGGAGTTCGTATCCCGGCGGCATGATTCCCATCGGAACACCTGTGTGAAGCCGCACTCCTGCGCTCTGAAGATCGGCTTTCTGGTGCAGTGCGCGTACTATCTAGTCACGGGCGTGTGGCCATTGTACGTATGCGCACCTTTGAGCGCGTCACACACACAAGTGACTGTTCAAAACCGTCGCGCTGCCGGTCGCGAGCAGCCACGCTTCTGGACGAGTGTATTTCGGCTCGCCACAATCATCAGTGAGCCGCGCACATCCGCCGGCCAGAGCCAAATAGCGCCGTGTCAATCCTCTTGGATAAAGCGCGGCGTTCGCGGTTTTAAAAGACGATGCCTTTTGCTTCGTGTAGCTGCGGTCGCGCCGGCAAGTCAGAACGCCGGAGCGGCACTCTCTGAATTTTGATTTGAAAGGACAACCATGACAACCCGAAAAAAATCTCGTTCTACCCGTTCCACCAAAGACGGTTTGAAAAATCGGCCGGGCCCGAACAGGACCGCGGGCAATAGAATCGGCTCTGATGACTCTGGGAACGCTACAGTCTCGAAGTCTAGTTCGCGTTCGACCGTCAGCGGCCCCGCGCACCGCGGCGAATCTTCGGCCGAGAGCGCTGGGGATGCTCTGGCCGCTAAGTTCGATTCCACTCAAAAGCTCGCTGCAGACATGCCATACAACGCGAACAAGGCGCTCGAGCACGGCGAACTTTCTATGCAGCCGCAAGAGGGGCAGAGAATTACTGCCTCGGATCCGTCAGCGACGGGCAGCACCTTAACCGAAACCAATCCTTCCAATAAGACGGGCGCTGGCAAGCCGCAGCTGGGGACCAATCCAAGCAGTCTCCCGCTCGACCGGGTTCGTGTCGATTCCAGCGGCCAGACGCTGACCACTAATCAGGGCGTTCCAGTCGCCGACAATCAGAATTCGCTCAAAGCTGGATATCGCGGGCCGGTGCTGCTTCAAGATTTTATCCTACGCGAGAAGATCACCCATTTTGACCACGAGCGCATACCGGAGCGTATCGTCCATGCCCGCGGTTCCGCCGCACATGGGTTTTTCGAATGCTACGACTCGCTTAAAAAATATACGGCTGCGTCGCTGTTCGCTGAGGCCGGTAAGCGGACACCGGTCTTCGTACGCTTCTCGACCGTCATTGGAGAACGGGGCTCTGCCGATACAGTGCGCGATGTGCGAGGTTTTGCTGTGAAGTTCTATACCGACCAAGGCAATTGGGATTTGGTAGGTAACAACATTCCAGTTTTTTTCATTCAGGACGCGATGAAATTCCCGGATCTGGTTCACGCAGCCAAGCCTGAGCCTCATTTCGCGGTGCCGCAGGCGTCAACGGCCCACGATACTTTCTGGGATTTCATTTCGCTAATGCCGGAGTCGACGCATATGATGTTGTGGGTGATGTCGGATCGAGCCATTCCCCGCAGCTTCCGCATGATGCAGGGCTTCGGCGTGCACACCTTCCGATTAGTGAATGATGACGGCGACTCTCGTTTCGTAAAATTCCACTGGAACCCGATGGCCGGCACCCATTCGCTCGATTGGGACGAAGCGGTCAAGATCTCAGGCGCTGATGCCGACTTCCACCGCCGCGACTTGTGGGAAGCGATCGAATCCGGCGCCTACCCGGAGTACGAGTTCGGCATGCAGATCTTCACTGAAGAGCAGGCGGAAAAGTTCAGCTTCGATGTACTCGACGCGACGAAAATCGTGCCAGAGGAACTCGTGCCTGTGACGCCTGTTGGGAAAATGGTTCTCAATCGCAACCCGGACAATTTCTTCGCCGAAACTGAGCAGGTCGCGTTCTGTGCCGCGCACATTGTTCCAGGATTGGACTTTTCTAACGATCCGCTACTGGCCGGTCGCATTCACTCTTATCAAGACACGCAGATATCGCGGCTTGGCGGCCCAAACTTTCATGAAATTCCCATTAATGCACCGGTGGCGCCGCCGCACAACAACCAGCGTGATGGAATGCATCGGCAGGCGATTAA
>VBKY01000695.1 GCA_005879255.1 Deltaproteobacteria bacterium | reverse complement strand
CTCATGCGTGAACTCTGCCTCGAACATATCGAAACGTAGTTCACCGGGCTGAGGCCTGTAGCCTTTTGGAGGAACAAACTTGAAGCGGGCATCCGGATCGATAAAACGACGAATAAGCCAGGCGCTTGCCATGCGGTCGACGTAAATGCCCTTACGCGTAACCCAGGTTTTACCGTGGAAGTCTTCACGCCGGAACGTGCGAACGCTGTCGGGTCCGAGCGTCGAATTCTTGCCGGTCATGCGTGCCTCAACCCCGGAAACTAATCCCTCTGCTGCCTCCCGTCCGGGCGCGCCAAAAAAATCAATGGCGACAACTTCGGCTAGGCGTCGTTTAAGCCGGGCAAGATCGATCTCCAGTTGTGTACGGCGTGTTTCATCGATTTGCCCATCCGGGAGGGGCATCGCAGAAAGGCGGCGCGCCGGAATAAAGCTTCTACTTGGTCATCGGAAAGACCCTCGACGAAGCGGGCCTCACACAAGGATGCTTCTCCGCGACCTTCAACAATTTCCCGCAACAGCCACTGAAAATCCTCTTGTGTCTGATCGTTTTTGGGCAGGACGTAGACAGAGTTCTTGATGGCGACGGCACCTAGGCGTTGAAGCCGGCGCCAGATCTTTACCCGAAAGTAATCCGGTTTCGGTGGAAGCTGGTGAATAAGCATCAGCCAGTGCTCCTCATTAGATTTAGATTCGGCCATGGCGTGTATTGACAGATGAATCTTTTTATAGAACAACTGTATCAAGAAAGGAAAGCACGTCAAGGCCTGGACCAATCTGGCGAAGTAGAGAGTAGCATGGCACTAACAAAGGTAGGTTTCATTTCAATTCCGCGCGGCGAGCAGCGCGGTTTCGACCATGCTGACGTCTACCGGCACGAGGCACCGACGGCGTCGCGCTTGTATGTGGCTCACACCGGAGCTGATCGCATCGAGGTCATCGACTGCCTCTCAAACAGCTATTTGCACTTCTTGCCGGATGTGCCTGGCGTTGCCGGTATCCTGATCGACAACGAACACGACTTACTCTTTTCATCTGATCGTGGCTGTGCTCGGGTGAGCATCTACCGCTGCTCTGACGAGACACTACTCGGTCGGGTTCCAGTCGGTGATCGCCCCAACGGCTTAGCATACGATTCTGCCCGGCGTCGTCTCTTCGTATTCAATATCGGTGATCCGCCGGGGGTGAATTGCACCGTCTCCGTTGTTGCCGTTGACGAGATGCAGGTGATCGCGACCATCCCGCTTCCCGGCCGACCGCGCTGGGCTGTTTATGACGCCGTCACGGAGCACATCTACGCCAACGTTCAGAAGCCTGCTCAAATCGTAGTGCTTAGTGCGAAGGACCTCAAGATCGCACGGGCTTTCAACGTCCCAACTGCTGGGCCACATGGCATGGCGATTTCCGGCGAGCGTCTTTTCTGTGCGGCCGACGGCGGGGCATTGATTGCTCTGCACCGCGACACGGGAGCGCTGCTCGAGAGCATCGCATTACCTGGAGAGCCCGATGTAATCATGCACGATCGGGAATCGGCACGGTTGTTCGTGGCGATCGGATCGCCAGGGGTGATTAGCGCTATTGACGAGCGGCGCCTGGAGACGGTTGAGGTGGTCCCGAGCGAGTCTGGATCGCATACCATTGGCTGGAATGCGGACATCCGCACGCTCTACGCCTTTCTCCCGGGCAGCAGCGGCGCAGCAGTATTTGTGGACCGGTAAGGATAAGGAGGAAAAATGACGGATTCGAAAGCTGAATCGGCCGAGCAATTACACATTGAGGAGAACTCGGTACAAAGCAAAATTGGGTTAGGGCCGCTTGTTGGCTATTTCCTCAAGCTCGGCACGATCGGCTTCGGTGGGCCGGCCGCGCTGGTGGGATTCATGCACCGAGATCTGGTCGAGCAGCGACGTTGGCTCACGGAGGACACGTATAAACTGTCCCTCGCGCTCGCCCAGATAATGCCGGGACCGTTAGCGGCACAAACTGCAATCGCCATTGGCTATTTCGAGGGTGGTGTCTTGGGCGCAACGCTCGTCGGCTTAGCGTTCGTAATTCCTTCATTTCTGATGGTTGTCGCCATCTCGATCGCTTACGTCGCGTACGGCGGGCTGTGGTGGATGCAAGCGCTCTTCTATACGATCGGGGCAACGGTTATCGCGATCATCGCGATCGCTGCTTATAAGCTCGCCCGGAGCACCAACAAGCGAAATCCGCTTCTCTGGGGCATCTTCGTCGTCCTCACAGTCGTCACTGCGTGGGCACAGACTGAATTGGCAGAGTTCTTCATTCTCGCGGGACTCATCACCCTAGTGTTTCAGGCTTGGCCGGGTTGGAAGCCTGGGATTCTCATGGCACTTAGCTGTGCGGCGCTCGGCGTCGCTGTTTGGCTGATGGAGGCGTGGCTCGGGCAGGCGGGTACAGGTAGCAATAGTGGCCACGTGTTGACTGAGATCCTATTGTTTTTTACCAAAGCTGGCGCATTTGTGTTCGGCAGTGGTCTCGCGATTGTTCCATTCTTGCACCAGGGAGTCGTGCAGCAGTTCGGTTGGCTGAACGAGCATCAGTTTTTAGACGCCGTCGCCGTCGCGATGATCACTCCTGGCCCCGTAGTTGCCGGCTTGGCGGGAGCCGTTATGGCGTCGATTGGTATTTTCTTGCCGGTGTATGTATTCACGATCGTGCCGGCACCCTGGTTTAAACGTCATCGCGACAATCCTCAGCTTAAAGCCTTTGTTGACGGCGCCACCGCTGCTGCGACCGGCGCGATCACGGGCGCAGTGATTGTGTTGGGCGCACGAGCAATCACGGATCTGCCGACAGCAGCAATCGCGCTTATCAGTTTAGGCGTTTTATGGCGCTACAAAATTTCGGAACCGATTATTGTCACCATCTCCGGACTGGTTGGATTGATACTCTGGCCCCTGGTGCGGGGAGGGTGATCGCAAATGCATAGGAGGGGAAAGATATGAAGTGGGTAACCCGGGCTAGACCAAAAGTAGATCGCGTCGCTTGTCCGTGGCTGATCAAACGGTTCGTCGATCGTCAGGCCGAGTTTCTCTATGTACCAACAGATCAAGTAATGGAAGTGGCGCAGCGCGAAGGTGCGATACCGTTCGACGTGGCGAACGTTGAATTAGGCCACAAGGGCACCGAGTGCAGCTTCGACGCCATAATTAAAAAGTACAACCTCACCGATCCTGCCCTTCAGCGACTTGCCCCGATAGTCAGAGGGGCTGATACCGATGCGAAGGATCTCACGCCGGAGTCACGAGGATTAGAAGCAATCGCCGAAGGTTTTCGACTCGTCTACCAGAATGATCACGAGCTGCTTGAACGAGAGTTGTCTGTTTATGACGCGCTGTATGCTTACTGCCAGCAGATCGAACAAAGCAGATCCGAAGGCGTTAAGCATTAGCGTGGGGCAGAAAAGATTGACGGAAGGAAAAATGCCATGGCGTACGAAATCAAAGCCTTATCGTGCAATCCGACACAGTTAAAAGGACTCTCGGAAAAGCTCATCGTTAGTCA
The DNA here is from genome assembly GCA_005879255.1 of Deltaproteobacteria bacterium. The sequence continues at coordinate 462 of VBKY01000695.1, read as the reverse complement.
CTATGAAAACAACTACGGCGGTGCTGTAAAGCGCCTCAATGCCATCACAGCGCAGCTAGAGTCTCTAGATTTTGCCAGTGCGCCGGTCTTCGTGATCAATGGGTTGAAGCGTGAAGAGCTCATTGCCAGCAACTCCATGATCTTGCATGAACTCTATTTTGACAGCCTGGGCGCCGAGAGCCAGCCTGATGGAGATTTGAGAAGTGCACTGGCTCGAGCCTTTGTCAGTGTGGAAAAATGGCAGACCGAGTTTGCGGCGATGGGCAAGGCACTGGGTGGCGGATCAGGCTGGGTGTTGCTCACTTACTCACATCGAGACAAAAAACTCGTCAATCAATGGGCTGCAGACCATACCTGCTGTTTGGCTGGAGCAAGTCCGATTCTCGCGCTGGATATGTACGAGCATTCCTATCACATGGACTACGGCGCGAAAGCGGCTGCATACGTCGATGCCTTCATGCA
>VBKY01000694.1:4081-4585 GCA_005879255.1 Deltaproteobacteria bacterium | reverse complement strand
AAGTTCAGGGGCGCATTCCTGCCATCGTCTTTGGCAGAGGGAAGCTATGGCGACCCGAGGTTCGATCGGATATGGGCTAGCGCCCAGGAGTTGAACTTTCCGGTTTCCTTCCACATCGGTATGCCGCAAGGCGTCGACAGAGCAGGAAGCATCGTAAATAAGATGGGCGGCAGTATCGAGGGCGCGCGCGATCGTCTCCGTGAGATCAGCGAACCGCAGGCGAACCTGGTGGAAATGATCTTCGGCGGCGTCTTCGAGCGCTTTCCTCGCCTGCAAATCGTCTTCGCCGAATACAACCTGTGCTGGATATTGCCGGTTCTCAGAAAGATGGACAGCATGACCAAACGCATGCGCGCGGAGAATCCCGATGGACCGACGCTACGATTGCTGCCGACCGACTATGTGAAACGCCAGATCCACGTCACGTTCCAAGAAGACAGGATCGGCGTCCTGGGAACCGAATTATTCGGTGCGGAGAACTACATGTGGGCAAGCGACTATCCG
>VBKY01000694.1:0-4048 GCA_005879255.1 Deltaproteobacteria bacterium | reverse complement strand
CAATGGCATTGCTGCGGACATCCAACGTAAGCTCACATGGGACAATGGCGCGAAGCTCTACGGTCTTATGTAGTAATCCAACTTAGTTGGTACTCGTATATCTGGCAATTGTCGTCTGGTCCGGAATACACGTGATCTTTCCGTCCGAAATTGAGGGTGCATGATGAAAAGATTGCACGCAAATTCTCACGTTTTTCGCATTATCTATCTCGTATTGATCGCGGCATTTGGAATCGCCGGTTCGAGCGTCCTTGCGGCCTCATCGACTCCGTCTTTGCTTAAGGCGAAGCAGGAGGCGGAGGCCAAAGGGTACATTTTCGTCTCGAGCCACGACGAGATCGTCAGCAGGGCGAAGCAGGAAGGCAAGTTGCGAGTCGTTGTTTCGCTGGGTGAGGATTCCTTAAAACATATGGTCGCCGCCTTTAATAACAAATATCCTTTCATTGAAACCCGGGGAGTGTCGGTACCGAACAGAGAAGTATATCTACGAACGCTGCAGGAGCTGAAGGCAGGCTTGACGAAGGGCGTGGACGTCAACGACCCGATCTCCGACTACTACAACGAATATCTCCCGTATCAAAAGAAGCTCGACGTGCTCGGAATGGCCGAGCAGAAAATCCTCCAGATACCTGTGCAGATGGTAGACCCGATCAATCGAAACATAGTGGTGATAGGCAGTTCGATAGGAGTCGTAGCATACAACAAAGCGCTCATCTCGGCGGAAAAGGTGCCTGACAATTGGGAAGACTTCCTAAAACCGGAATTCAGCGACCGAAAATTTGTCCTCGACATTCGCCCGATCACCATTTCCGCACTCGTGCCGGCATGGGGTCCTGAAAAGACGCTCGATTACGCACGGAAACTGGCGGCCCAGAAACCCGTCTGGGGCAGGGGCCACACTGCTTTGATTAACCGGGTGCTCTCTGGCGAGCATGCCATTGCGTTCGGCGTTAACTACGATCCCTTTCTAAGAACCAAGGACAAAGACAAAGCCGACAGATTAGGCTTCAAGCTCTTAGAACCGGTCCCTGCCCGCCTTAATGAATCCTGGAGCGTGTTGAATACAGCGGAGCATCCTTACGCTGCGCTTCTGATGTTGGAGTTTGTCGCGAGTCCCGAGGGGCAGAAGGCTCTAGATGGACAGGGGCAGTACGAAGGCTCACTATTTGTCCGTGGAACGGTTCAGGAACAAGCGATTCGAGGAAAAAAGCTATCTCTGGTCGACTGGAATCACTATACAAAGACGCAGGACCATCTCAAAAAGATTGTCGAAGCCTATGGTTTCCCGAGAGCGGAATAAACCGGGATGTTCTTTTTACCGGAATATGGCGGCCGGTGGGATGCTTGCGAATTCAGAGCGCGCCAGGAGATCTAGGGGAGCATAGGGTCGGGCATAACAATAAAAAAATCATCGTTCAAGAGTTTAGGGCTCGGTTTTTGAACCCGAAAAGCAGCGTCTAAGGAGAACGCCAACCAGAGAAATAAGTCAGACTTTTACTTCTAGACTTTCTTGCTTTTTGTTTCGTCCATCCCGCACAGGCACTCTTGAATTCAACTCCACAGCTTCTTGCTCGCGATCGCCGCGCCGTCGCGCAGGGCGCGCAGCTTGGCCCAGGCGATTTGCGGATGGACGCGGCCGCCCAGGCCGCAATCGGTGCCGGCGATAACGTTTTCTCGACCGACGACTTCAGCGAACGTGATGATGCGATCGGCTACCAGTTCCGGGTGCTCGACGAGATCGGTGGNNAGTTTCACGTCGCGCCAGACTTTAAATTCATGTTCGTGACGGACGTTGCCAGCTTCGACCAAGTACGCCTCCGCGTTGACCTTGAGCATGATATCGACGATGTCGCGCAGCGGAAAATCGGTAGTGTGCGGGCCGTGCCAGCTGCCCCAGCAGATGTGATAGCGCACACGATCCGTTGGAATTCCCTCGAGCGCGCGATTCAAAATCTCAACGCGCAGCGCCACGTACTTGCGGTATTCTTCGACCCTCGGCTGGGGATCGAGCATGTCCCAGGCGCCGGGGAGACCGGGGTCGTCGAGCTGGAGGATGAAGCCGGCGTCGACGATGGCGCGATACTCTTCGCGCATCGCATCGGCAATCGCTTCTAAAAATTTCTCGGTGGTCGGGTAGTAACTGTTCTGATCGCGGCAGAACATCTCCAGGCTGCCGGGCGCGATGGCGCTGACGAAGGCCTCTTCGACGCCGGCAGCGTTGGCGGCGAGCTTCAAGTTGACGAGCTGGTCGCGCAGAAACTGTTGCGCGGTGTAAGCGATCGGGCCGGTGCAGATCGGGCGCAACGCGGCGGTGCTGGGCGCACCCAAGCCGGTGTCGGCGTAAAATTCGGCGAACTCGCGCTGCTCCCAGCGCACGCCGACGATGCGCATCGGCGCGCCAGGTTTAGCAGTATCAGGTGCAATGGTCTGTGCCGAGGTCGGCGTGAAGCCTGAGACGCGGTCAAAGATATAATTGCCCCAGGCGCCGCGGTCGGTGGCCGCGCGCATGGGTTTGCCGAACTCGCCGTCGTTGGGAATGTCGATGCCGATGTCTTTCTGCGCGCGCACGACTTCACCGACGGCCGAGCGGAGCCGCGTTTGCAGCGCCACTTCGTCCTCCGCCGTGGCGGTTTTTTTCGCCCACATGGCGCGCAAGTCCGCCGGCCGCGGCAGGCTGCCGACATGGGTGGTGAGAATCCGGTCCGTGCTTCGTTTCATGGTCCGCGTCCTTCTTACCTGCGGATGTCCGAGTCAAACCGAAGCGGATCGAGCGCTGCGCGATTTTAAGTTTCATTTTTTTCGGCCTCGCGAAGAGCGTTTGGTTTGACGCCGGGCGGCAGCCTTCCAGAATTCGTCGTGGGACACGCCTTTGCCTGCTTTAATGCTTCTTCGTGACTTACCGAGCAAAGCCTGGAACCGACGCGAGTGGGCTAGCATCAGCCGTTCCAAATCGTCATCATTCTTAGGCGCCAGCAATACCGCCGCGGCCTTGCCGTTGCGCGTGATAATCACCGGGCCCTCGTTCTCGCATTCGTCCACATAAGCACTGAGATGGGCTTTCACGTCCGCGAGCGCTGCGATCTTCATAATTCAAACTCCTGTCCGCCAATAAACAGCTGATTGCCTTTTTTCACTCCGATCGCCAAGACAGAGACGATCTTTTCCTCCTGATTCACGTCGTAAAAAACACGAAACGAGTTTTTCGGCCCAAAACGCAATTCCCAAGTCGCACCCAACGCAGCTGGCTCTTCAAGCGGTTTGCGGTTTCTAGTCTCCGTTGCGGGCGTGTGGGAAAGCTGCTCCTTTATCGTCGTCGCGATCAAACGGTGATATTTAGACTCGATCCAATCCAAATGTTTGTACGTCTCCGGCGCATAGCTGATCGTAAATTTGGATCGCCGCGCCATTGACCATAATTATAGTCATGAACCAGCAGAAATCAAATACGGGCGAGATATGTCTGCTTCTCGGCAGCCGCGTGTGTCTGCAAAATCCAATGAGTACCTAGGCCGTCTTGGCGAACCCTTCATTCACTTCTTTCTCGTAGGCGAGCAGCTTCTTGACGCACGAGCGTTCCTGCATGTTGCTTGAGATGCGCCGCGACGTTGGGGAAGCCTGAGATGTCCACCTCCAACTGGGCGGCGCGGCGCCCCCGACGCGCATTGCTTTTGGTGCTGCCGGCGGCTCCTTTGTAGAAGCTCATGCATCTGAAGTTATGGCACCATTAAGGAAGGCCGATTAGAGAAAGCGTGTTGCGACTCGGGCCAACTCGGAGTAAAGCTCGTTCGTGATCCATGGCCAGCACTGATTTACCAGCTACCCTGGTGCAACAAATCGCCTGCAACGTGCTCAGCGTTGCTGCTGCGGCAATTCCATTGAAGGTCGTTGAGCATACCAAGGCGCTGATCGTCGACTCCATCGGCTGCGCTTTGGCCGCGACCGAGGAGCCCGCATTTGCACGCGCGTCGCGCGTTCTTGCACAACTCGGCGGAAACCCGGACTGCACCGTGATCGGTTCATCGCGGCGCGTTAATCTACCGCAGGCCGT
>VBKY01000142.1 GCA_005879255.1 Deltaproteobacteria bacterium | reverse complement strand
AGCGCGAATTCTTTTTTATGCTGGCCCTTGAATAAGGCGTTGACGTGGGAGCCCGTGCGCATCAAGCCGGGAGATACCGTGGTGACGTAGATGCCGTCCTTCACCAGCTCGGCACGCAATCCTTCGGAAAGACCGACCAGAGCAAATTTACTGGCGACGTAGGGCAGTAAATGGGGCACGGCGATCTTGCCAGCGATGGAGGCGATATTGACGATACGTCCGCTGCCCTGACGCTTCATGTACGGCACCACTTCCTGAATGAGATAGAGCGGACCCCAGAAATGAGTATCCATGGCGTCGGCGAAATCCTTTGGCTGCATGTGCTCGTAGGGGCCGACCTGAATAATGCCAGCATTGTTGATCAGAACGTCGATTCCAAGCTCGGACGTAATCGACGCGATGGCGTTGCGGACTTCATTTTGATTGGACACGTCACAGCTCATAGTGACGACGCGCACGCCGGTGGGTTTGAGCTCGCGCTCCGCTTCGGTGAGCTGGTCGCGGTCGCGCGCTAAGAGCACGATATTCGCGCCCTCGGCGGCGAATTCGCGCGCTAACTCTAGACCCAGACCGCGCGAGCCGCCGGTGATCACGATTGTTTTTCCGCAAAAATCCATGCACCGCAGCTGTCGCGCCATGTATGCTGCCGCGGCGCCGGCCGCGCCGATCAGCGCAAGCTTAATCGGTAGCGGCAGGGTATATCGCGATGTCCGGTCGTGCATAACAAATCTCCTTCACTTCTCAGCGATTCTCTGCAGAGTTCGCAGATCGCTAAACGGTGCTATCGCAAACACTAAGACGAGCAAGCGATATGCCAGGAAATTATTTGTAACCCGCGCCGCCGGCGAGCCGTGCAGGGGGAAGGAAACAAAATTTCTCGCCATTCAGGGGGGTCGGCAGAGTAGGTCGCTTACCGGAGCGGTGAATACCGTCCACCAAAGCCCGACAGTGTATGAAAATTGACACATCGTCAAAGTGAAAGATCGAATCCTGGGACAGAAAACGACGCAAGAAATTACTTGGCCCGGTTAAGATTCCGTGCGAAATCATGCAACACAAATAGTCTCGTTCTCTGAACGTTGGCATGAAAACTTTAGCATGGGCTGCCAGCGGTTGCGGCACCGGACTTGCTGCTGTTGATATCAAATAGGAGAAAAAATTTCATCGATTATAAGAACTGGCAAACTAGGAGGCAATTATGATTGACGTCAATAAAACCGAACCGGGCCGTGTCCGGGCGAACACGGCGCCGGAAATTAACCAGCGCATCGACAAACGGATCGAGGAAAATGTTCGTTACTACTCAGGCCAACCCATAGAAAAAATGGCGGAGCGGATCCGCGATCTTGACGAAGAGTGGGACTTTGAGCGCGTGATACAAGCGATGGCATCGTCGGTCTCGCTGACCGGGATCATGCTCGGCGCCACGGCTGATCGCCGATGGTTTTTGCTTCCCACCGTCGTTCTATCGTTCCTTTTGTTGCATGCCATTCAAGGATGGTGTCCGCCGGTGGCGGTGCTGCGTCGCCTGGGTATTCGGACGCGCGAAGAAATTGACCGCGAGCGCTATGCACTGAAGGCTTTGGCAGGCGACTTCGCCGGTCTCACAAGAGACGTCGATACCATCGAGGACACGCTGGTTGCGGTCAAATAGCCGCGCAATAGGACGCGCCATTGGATGGCTCGTGTGCCGTCTTCACCGTCATCCAGGCCCGTAGGGGCCGGTTTTAAAGCCGCCCCTACGGAATGAACGATCTAATGATGTAACCAACTACGCAAGACGCCTCGGGGATGATTTTTTCTGCCGTAACCGATCGCATTGCTGATCGCCTCGCTTTGGCGTCCCACGAGATCTTTGCCTCTTTCGAAAACTTCGCCGGCGCGCTCGCGGCCTTCGTCGACACTCTCGCGGAGAAATTGCCGCGTTTCTTCACCCGAGTAAGGGGCGATCAAGAGCGTGGCAACCACGCCGACGCTGACCCCAATCAGGAAAAATAACAATTCGTTGTTTTTCATGCTTGCCTCCCATTTGCACTTCTACATTTTCTTACTTTCTCACTTCGCGCTTCGGCTGAAACCCGTTCAGACGGGGACAGGCAACTTTTTCGGCGACTGCATTATCGGGGACTGGCTGCTTTCTATTTTAAAAAACTGCCTGTCCCCGTGACCGGTGATCGAAAAAGTAGCCAGTCCCCTCTCTAATCAACATACGAGCGAGCAAGAAGCATACCGCTTATGTTCTTCGGCGCGGTTCAATTGCTGCGACAGCCGAGTCATGCGCGGTCCAGCTGTGTCGCCATTCTGATCGCGTAGCTTAGAAATCATTAACCCTATTCCATTCATGCTGAGCTCGTCGAAACATGAGCTGCTTGCAGCAATTCTAACAGCCAGCTACTCCAGCTGTCGCAGCATCTTCGCCGTCAGCGGGCGCCGCGCCGCTTCATAGTCATCCCAAGGATCTTTGCGCAGACGCGCTAAGCGCTCGGGGACATTTCGCACAGTGAAATGCCCGCGTAGATCTTTCGTCAGCTCCTGCCAGCGCAACGGCACGGATACGGTCGCACCGGGCCGAGCGCGGGTCGAGTAAGCGCACACCGCCGATGCGGTTCGGCTGTTGCGCAGGTAGTCAATAAAGACTTTACCGCGACGTTTCGACTTGGACATCGTCACGGTGTAGTGCTCGGGTGCTTCGTGCACTAAGCTCTCGGCAACCGATCGTGAAAAATCTTTAACATATTGCCAGTTTTGTTTGGGCGCGATGGGCACGACAATGTGCAGCCCCTTGCCGCCGGTGGTTTTGATGAACGCGCCGAGATCGAGATCGCGCAGCCGCGCGCGCAGCTCCGCCGTTGCGGCTTTCACTTGATCCCAGGGAACTTCCGGTCCCGGATCGAGATCGAAAGTCATGCGGTCGGGCTGTTCGATGCGCGGCACGCGCGACCCCCAGGTGTGCAATTCCAAAACTCCCATTTGCACCAGGGTAATGATGCCCGGAAGCGAATCGACCGATAGATATTTAACCGTGCTGCGCTTTTCCCGCACCGGAATGGCATGGATCACGTCGCTCACCGCATCGCGGGTGTGACGTTGATAGAAGCATTGCTTAAGATCACCTTCGGGACAACGAACCAAGGTCAACGGACGACCCTCCAAGTGGGGTATGATCCAGTCCGCAATCTGTTCGTAGTAGAGCGCCAATGCGTGTTTGGTTATCCCTTGGTCGGGATAGAGGACACGATCGGGATGGGTCAGTTTTATCCCCGCGACGCGATCATCCTGGCCCGCCGGGTCGTTCGATTGCGGCGCTGGCTTCGCCACTTCGCGTTGGATCTGTTTTGCCGGCTTGTCTTCGCGCAGGCCCTTGAACGAAGGATGGCGCAAAAGGCCGTCGCTCGTCCACTCGGTAAAAACGACTTCGCCCACCAGCTCCGGTTCGACCCAGTGCACGCCTTTGGCGTCGCCGCCCTTCGGCGGATTGACGAAGGGCGGCGATTTTCGTTCGAGCTTGTCGAGACGAGCGCGCAGATCGCGCAGCATGCTGTCATCGAAGCCGGTGCCCACTCGGCCGGCATAGCGTAGCCCGCCGCTGTCATCGTGAACTCCAAGCAGCAACGCGCCGAAGCCGGCGCGCGCACCGGCCGGGTCGGTGAAACCGCCAATGACGAATTCCTGATTCTTGGAGCATTTTATCTTCAGCCAATCTCGGCCGCGGCCAGAGCGATACGGCGCGTCGACTCGCTTGGCAATAATGCCTTCGAAGCCAATTTCACAAGCTTTGTCGAACACTTTGGTGCCCTGGGCGATCCAATGCTCGCTGTAGCGCAGCGGTCCCATGCTCGGTGCTTTGGGGTCGAAGCGCAGCAGCCGCTGTAACAGTTCTTTGCGCTCGAGCAGCGCCGCCGCGCGCAAATCGCGGCCGTCCAGATGGAGCAGGTCGAAAGCGTAATAGACTAGCTCAGCCGAGTCGCCATGCTTGAGCACGTTTTGCAGCACTTGGAAACTATGTTTGCCCTTGTCATCGACGGCGATCACTTCACCGTCGATCAGCGCTTGGCCCACGTCGAGCTCTTTGGCCGCTTGTGCCAGCGAGCGGAAGCGGCTGGTCCAGTCTTGCGCATTGCGGGTCAACAGAGTAACCCGGCCATTATCGATACGGCACAAAATCCGGTAGCCGTCGAATTTCAATTCGTGCAGCCAATTCTGTCCTTCGGGAACAGCGCTCACCAGCGTCGCCAGCTGGGGCTCGACAAATTTCGCCAGCGCCATTTTGGCGCGCGCGGCGCCATCCCGGCGTCGCACAGAGGGGCCTCGGCGGCTTGATCGTGGCATGGCTTTTCCGGGGGTTTGCGCCTCGTGGACCTCTTCGATGATGCGCCCGGATTTTACACTCTCAGGACGCTCCTCGACGATATCGCGTTGGCTGGCGTCGTCGTCGGATTCTTTGATGAGCAGCCAATTGTTTTTGCCGTTTGCTTCCCGAGGCCTGCGGATGCGGACGAGAGTCCAGCCGCCGTGGAGCTTCTCGCCGAACAGACGAAACTTGAGCTTGCCCTGACGGCGTGCGGCAACCGGATTACTCTCCGGCACCCAATTACCCCGGTCCCAAATGATCACGCGCCCGGCGCCATACTCGCCCTTGGGTATCGTTCCCTCGAAAGCCCCGTAATCCAACGGGTGATCTTCCACTTCGACGGCCAGCCGGCGCTGCTTTGGATCGAGGCTCGGTCCTTTGGGCACGGCCCAACTACTGAGCACGCCGTCCATTTCCAGGCGAAAATCATAATGCAGCCGGCGCGCCGCATGCTTGTGCACCACGAATGACAATTTCCCATCCGCGTCCGTGGCAATTTTTCCACGCGGTTCCGGCGTCTTGCGAAAATCACGCTTGCGATGGTAGCGCTGCAGTCCCATGTCGGTATATGTTCCTGAGCTCTGAGCGCAACGGATAGTTAAACCACGCCGACGGCAATTTGTCCGCGCTAACGACTGAGTTATATCCCCCCGCTGCTAAGACAATCCCCTTCATCACCCCTTTGGCCAAAGGGAGAAGTTTCGCTGCAGGACTTAACCCTCTTTGAAAAAGAGGGGCCAGGGGAGATATAGACAACGACACGAGGACCTCCACAGTCAATCTTCGCTAACCGGCTTTACGCTGGCGCGTCGCGCCCTCCTTGGAATGTGCTTGCTTCACGCTCTGGCGCAGCAGGTCCATGATGTCGATGACTTTGCCTTCGCGCTTGGGTCGTGGCGTCTCGCCCGCGGGCTCCACTACCTTGGTTTTTCCGGCCTTGATTTTCTTTTGGATGAGCTTGAGTAAATCTTCATAATATTCGTCATGATATTTTTCAGGGTTCCAGTGCCCAACCATGTTTTCGACCAGCTGTTCGGCCATCTTGATCTCTTGGGCGGAAACCTCGCCTTTGCCATTGCTTTGCGGCAATGCCAATTTCGAAGCATCACGCAGCTCGTGGGCGTAACGTAAAATATTCAAGACCAGCAGCGGTCCTTGCGTAATGAGCGCGGCCAATCGTTGACGGTTGCGGATAACCACTTTGGCAATGCCGACCTTACCGGTTCTTTTCATCACTTCGCGCAAGAGCGCATAGGCGCGCCGGCCGTTTTTCAGCGGCTCGAGATAATAGGGCGTTTCATAGTGAAGCGGGCTGATATCGGTGGCATCGACGAAGTCCATGATCTCTATCGATTGCGTGGCCTCGACGTTGGCGTCGCGAAAGTCTTTGTCGCTTAAGGCGACGTATTCGCCCTTGTCATATTCATAGCCTTTGACGATTTGGTCCCAAGGGACTTCGCGGCCGGTTTTTTCGTTGACGCGCCGGTATCGGACGCGAGAAAAGTCGCGCTTGTCGAGCAGATCAAAATCGAGCCGGCTCGAAGCCTCTGCGGAGTAGAGTTTTACCGGGATGTTTACCAGGCCAAAGTCGATGCTGCCGGTCCAAATCGGCCGTAAGGACGACTTGCCGTTTGCTTTGGCGGTGGATTTTTTCTTGCTGGTTTTGCGACGCGCCATGATTTCACATGCGCAGAGGTTCGAAGCGATCGGCCAACATTATCGTTCCAGCTGTTTGTCGAATGTCCGCAGGTCTCGTCAGCCCTTACAAAAAGATCTTGCGCAAAGCATGTGCCAAGTTGACGATGTTGTGATGGGCGCTTTGAAGCGTGCTATCGGTGTCATGGTTACTTCTAAAAGATCGCTTGAACAGATGCTTGTAAGTCCCAAGACGGCGAGCGCAAAGTCGCTCCAGAGTCGAACTGAGAAGCGCAGCTTGGAAGCTAATGCATGACGGATTCCCCGCCTGGCCTGAGAATTGGATTTGTTTTCTTCCAACCATATATATACATCTTTGCGAAATGAACGACATCGAGAAAATCCTGAGTTGTCGAGGATGTTTCCAGAGGGTCAGGAATCGCGCGCCAATCTGTTGTCCAACAAATGGGACAGTAGCTTGTAATTATGTCCCATTACCGGGACAATGGCGCTAAGTAACGGACACGGAACACGCGGAGGTTTAAAGTGAACGGTGCAATTCTTATTGCCGAGGATCACGACGTCGCCCGAAAAAGCATTCAACAATATTTGCAACGGGAGGGCTACCGAGTCGAGGAAGCCGCCGACGGCGACAAAGCCATCGAGGCGATCAATAATTCGGACTTTGATCTGGTAATCACCGACTTAAAGATGCCAACGGCCAGTGGACTGGACGTCTTAAAACACGTCCGGGAGGTTTCCCCCAACACGTTGGTGATGGTCACCACCGCTTTCGGTTCGGTGGACAGCGCCATCGAGGCGCTGCGACTGGGCGCTCAGGATTACATCATCAAGCCAATCATTTTCGAGGAGCTGTTAAACAAAATTCGCCGTGTGATGGAATACAGGAGGTTGGCTTGGGAAATCCAGATACTCAGGCGCGAGCTATCCGGCCTGAGTCCGGCTCTCTCAGACCTGGTCGGACGCAGTCAAGCCATGCGAAATATCGTTTCGCTGATCGACAAAGTCGCGAGCTCGGACTCAACGGTTCTGATCGTCGGTGAAAGCGGCTGTGGCAAAGAAGTGGTGGCCCGGGCCATTCACTCCCAGAGCACGCGCAAGGACAAGTTGTTTTTGCCGGTTAACTGCAGCGCGATCCCCGATACTCTGTTGGAGAGCCAGCTCTTCGGTCACGTCAAAGGGTCGTTCACCGGCGCGATCAATTCCAACGAAGGCTTATTCCAACGGGCTAGAGGCGGCACGATTTTTTTGGACGAGATTGCCGACCTCTCAGCAGTGTTGCAACCGAAGTTGCTGCGGGCCATTGAAGCCAAAGAAATACTTCCCGTGGGGTCGACACAGCAGGTGCGGGTCGACGTGCGCATTATCGCGGCGACTAATGCCGATCTGCAAAAAGCTTGCGAGCAGGGACGCTTTCGAGAAGATCTTTTTTACCGGCTCAATGTGATCAACATCCGGGTTCCGCCGTTGCGAGAGCGGCGTGAAGATATCGCGCCGTTGATCGACTACCTAATCCGACGGCACAACGGCGAGATGAAGAAATCTTACAAAGGCGCCGATAATGCGGCCATCAGAGCGTTGATGTCGCTGCCGTGGCGGGGAAATATCCGTGAGCTCGATAACGTCCTGGAGCGCGCGATGATTCTCGGCAACGGCGAGTGGATCACCATCAACGATATTCCCAACGCTGAAAAATGGGAAGACAGCCACAGCACGTATGCCGGACCGCACGACCTCACGGACGCGCTTAGAGCCTATGAGAAAATGCATATTGAAAACGTATTGAAGGAAACCGACGGCAATCGTGCGGTAGCGGCAAAGATGTTGGGGCTGAGCCGGTCTTCGCTGTATCGCAAGCTCGACAGTCTGGGGATCTCCAGAAATGATGGTAGGAATGACCGCGGGGGCGACGAGCATACAAGCCCGCAAGTGTAACGCCCGAGGCGCGCAGGCTGTCGCGTCTCCACAGTACAGCTAATTAGCCTTCGCCTGACTCTGCCTGCGCATGACGCCGGTGGTCTCTTGAACTGGTCCGCGCGTTCCAGTCTCACTGAACGTCCCCTGCCAGCAATTCTTCAACATTGAAAAAAGCGCGCTCTTTCCCCGGTGCGCACAAGATTCATATTGAGCGCCGCGTGTCGGACGTTCTCTTCGCCGTTGTCCTATGACTGGGAGATAGCGAATGCCAAATAGCTGCCGGGCTGGGACAGGGCGGCGGCCCGCGGAATTCCAAGAGTAGTGAAAACCTTGCGTTTCGCCGACGGTGCGCAGCGGCATCGGGGTTGCTCTTGAGCAACCCAAGATGTTTGTGGAGGTAATCTGTGAAACACGCGACGCGGCTATTTGCGACAGCCTTGTTGATCGGCTGGCTGTTCGATAATGTAACCGTCGTCGCAGCGCTATGAATTTTTTTTACATTCAATCTTCGCATCGGTTTTAACTGGGGTCGAGCGTCGAGCAGCAAGGCCAAACCTTAGCGCTGTTTCTCAAACAGGCGCCGGGTTGGACTTTTTGCCGCTCGGCATGCGGGCAGGCGATATTCGCCGCAAAGGGCGTGTTCCCTCAGCCCCCTTGCGCGCCCTTTGCGCCCGCATCTGCGTAGGCAAATTCCCAGCGCGGAAACAAAATTCAAACTTGCCTGGCGAATTGTCAAATTAGGCAGACAACTGTTACGGATTTCGCAAGTGGAATTCGAACATAGGAAATAAACTCAGTGTCGGGAATTACCTACCACGCCTGGCCGAAATTACCGCTCGTGCCGGCGATTTAGTTCCTAGTCAGTTTAGCTCTCCATCCGCTGGCGGCGCGATTTATAACGCAAAACCATCGCACACGTTCAGAGACAAGGCGAATTCAGCGCGTGGCACATTCATTGCTGAAATTAACCATCGTAAATCGGTCCAATTTTCGCGGAACCGACACTAGTAAAATAGGCGGAGGATTAACGCATGAAACGTTTAGTGCTGCTGATAGCACTCGCGAGTGTGACGCAATGGGGTTGTCAGTTCTTAGGCGGTGCCGCGACGGGCGCGTTGGGCGACGGGCGCCGGATATGAAATCAATGCCAAGCGTCAGATGGACCGGCTCGAAGACGATTACAAGAGTCGGCGAATTTCACGCGAAGAATACGAGTCCCGCAAGCGACAAATCGAGTCCGGATCGATCATCTACTGATTTGCTGGCCTAACACCCATCTGCGGGGTCGTCGGAGTCGAGCAGCCGCCACGGCAACATCGCCGAGGAATGATTGTGGCGATCAGGCATAGCCAATCGACCTCAAGTGCGGCGATCGTCCTGGCGATGCACATGTGTGGTTGCAGCGCTTCCGACGACCCCGTAGTCTCCGGACGTTCGACAGATCTCGGCGCTCAGCCGAAGACGGAGTAGGCTTAGCATGAACGGAAATTTCTTCGTCTCGTTCACAGCCTGCCAAGGGAATGCGCAGTGGCACGCTAGCGCTGCTTCTCGCAGCGGCCATAGTGTCGGGCTGCGAAAATATCGCTTTAATCGGTAGGCCGACGTTGGAATCGCGCGGACCACCCGAGCGGGTTACCGCGACGATCGACGGAGTAGATCGCCAGCTGCAGGAGCTTTACCTGCTCGCCGAGGGCAACCAGCATTACGCCGTGCGCTATCTCAGCGGCACGCGTGTGACCGCCCAAGGGCGAGACTATCCGGCTGCCGACCTTCGGGCCGGCGATCGAGTCGAAGTCGAGTTGCGGGAGGGCGCCGACATGCGTCTCTATGCCGATCAGGTTCGCGTCGTCGGCAGCGGCGGCGCGTCGGCCGCGACAGCAATCCGAAACGTCGAGGGCACCGTCGAGCGGGTTTCGCTTGCGCGCGGCGTGCTCGAGTTGCGCTCGCGAAGCGGCGAACTGCTGACGATCTATGTGCCGGACTCTTCAAGTGCGGAAACCAGGGATCGCTTTCATCGGGTTTGGATCGGCGACTATGTTCGCCTCGAAGGCGAACAGTTGAGCGAAAGCCGTCTCGAGCTGCTGGCATTTCGTTAGACCTTAGTCTGCCGATGCAAGCGCTGCCGGCACTTATCCTGAATATTTATCGCCAATTATTGTTCCTGTTTGATTTGGCCTTGGCGTTCCACCTTGGCGGCAGTAAGGAATATTACTTTTTAGTTGGATTGTGGTGAGTCTGTCCATTTGATAGGCATTAACGAGTTTCGATCCCGCTACGTGGGATCGTGAAATCATTCAGTACGTGATGGACCAAGGGAGACAATGTCAACAGTGCCGGATCGACGTGCAAGCGAACTTTCCTCTACCGCAGTTGGAAGAGAAAAAACCGAGCGTAAGCAGGACCGACAAATGATCGGGCATTTGTTGCGCAACGTCACACGCTACGCGGTTTTAACCACTGATCCAAATGGATACATTGAAAGTTGTAACCAAGCCGCGGGCCAGCTCGTGGGATACGCTGCCGATGAAATTTTTGGCAAACACCTATCGCTGATCTGTCCTGAAGAGACCGAGCGACAACTGAGCAAGCCATTACAGCAGGCGATCGATCAGGGGACTTCTCAATATTACCAGTGGATCGGGCGAAAGGACGGCACGCGGCTGTATACCCGCGTCATGGCATTTGCATTGTGGGGCGAAGCGCAGGTGCAAGGATTTTTATTTCTCATGCGGGACGATTCACGGGAGCGAAGCCAAAGACAAAAACTTCGGGAAAAAGAAAACTTCGCCGCGATCGGCGCCGCGGCGTCCTTGCTCGCGCACGAGGTCGGCAATCCGCTCAATGGCATCTCCGCCACCGCGCAATTGCTCGAGCATTTCCTTAGCAGAGAAAGTCTGCCAAGTGGCCATGCGATATTATCTTCGGTTCACGATCTCAAGAGCGAGATCGGACGGCTTACGGTGCTGCTCAATGAATTTAAGAAGATCACCGGACCACAAAAGCTCGCGGTTGCGCCGGTGAATACGAAACTATTGGTACACCAGATGGTCGCAATAATCGAAAAACGCGAACTCAGGCAGAAGATCGAGGTGTCGGTCGAGTGCGCGCCGGACCTGCCACTGCTTAATGGCGATGAAGACAAGCTTGGGGAAGCGCTGCTCAACGTGTTCGACAATGCCGTCGAAGCTATGCCTCACGGCGGCAGACTGGAGATCAAGGCTTATACGTGCGACGAGTCGGTTTGTATCGACGTTGTCGACACCGGTGTCGGCATCCTGGAGAATTTTAATGCGTTCGACCTTTTCAGCTCGACCAAACCGTACGGTATCGGCTTGGGACTTTTTATGGCGCAGCAGATCGTCTTGGCGCATGACGGGGCGATCACATATTCGAGCATGCCGGGTCAAGGGACTACGTTCCATCTCACCATTGGCGTGAATGCATCGCCGGAGTCATTGGCGGATAATTCCATCGACAGCGTTTAGCGTTCTTGCGTCGCGCTTGCCAGATAGCGCCTGGGCGCTTTCTTACCGCGCCCTCTGCCGCCCGGCCGATTCCGCACAGATTTTCTGCCGCTTCATCACGGTTGGTTATCCGCGCATGCAGCCAGTCACGTCGAGCACATTCAATGACCGCTCGTCTATACCGATCTAACAATTTGCCGGACAGTATGCCAAGGCCGATGCATCACCACGTGTCGTCGTTCCATTCTTCAATGGTTTCATCGACTTCGATTTCATCGGGGAACACATACATGTGAAGCCCGTTATCCCACCGCACCGCGATTAAGTGGCGTCCGAGATTGCTGATCTCGGCTTCGATCGTTCCTTGCGTGTGGGCGCTGATGAGCCCTTGATGTCCACGGATGATGCGGGTTGCCTGACAGCGTTGTCCTTGACAATGTTGCAACATTTTTCATTCCTCCCATTAGGTTTTAAGGGCAAAATGAATGCCAGCCCCACAATCCAGTTTCTGCGCAGCCTGGTGTCACGGATGGGATACTACTGTGTCAAACTGTATCGCGGGCAGGACATAGAAAGGGTGAAAGGGTCGTGCGGGATCGCAGAATTATTGAAATCATTAGAAGACGGCGAGCACGTCCACCGGCCCCCGATAATTGTGCGCCATTCGGCCGCATTGGCTGGGGCATATACCTTTGCTCCCCATTGATGAAGCCCAAGAGCGGAATGGCTGCGGGCAGACTCAATCGAACAGGAGCAAAACGATTCTATGCACGAAAAAGTGCGAAGCCTGGAACAACAGGAAACCGGCGAGATTCGCCGGCTTCGGTGCGCCGATTGGGGCCAACAGTGGTTTGAGTCCTTGGAGCAGCTGCGTCGTCATCAGCTGGTTTGCCCGGATCATGAAGCAGAGAAAGCGGAACCGGGAAAATGATTCTGCTAAAAACCCCCGTTCATCCTTCGAGAGCCTCAGGACGAACGGAAGAGCGGTGCAACATCATTGGAGATTTTCCGTTCATGCTGAGCCTAGTCGAAGCATTCCTAGGGTTTTTCAGCGGAACCGGAAAAATAGCGGCTGATTTAACGTCTTGATTTCAACGCCGCGCGTAAAGCACGGCCCCGTGGGTCGTTCCTATTACCGACTCCGTTTCTGCGTGATCGCACCCGACATACTGCACAACCACTCTTCGCCAATACGCCGGTGAGTGGCGGGATCGGACCGGCGGCGAAAATTCTCACTGCCGGTCCGACGGGGGCTGCTGAGGAGGGCGAGACAATCAATCAATAGCGAAAAAATGTGTTAGCTCACAATTGGCGTTCCCAATCATTGACCTGCCGTTCGGCTTCTTCTTTGCTGATGCCATATTGTTTCTGGATTTTTCCGAGAAGTTGGTCACGTTTTCCTTCGATCTGATCCAGCTCGTCGTCGGTTAGCTTGCCCCATTGCTGCTTAACCTTGCCTTTGACCTGCTTCCAATTGCCCTTCACCTGATCCCAATTCATAGTTACCTCCATTTTGGATTTGCTTGCACTGGTACGAGGAGCAATGGGTGTACCAAGGGATTTTTGGCTGGTGGCAGCGGCGCAATCTGATTGCCGAGCACGCGTGATTGTCCCAACCCCGGCAAGAAAGTTCCATAACTGTCTTGAAACCGGGACGCGCAGGATGATCGATGGGCACGTAATTTTGTACGATGGCTCGGTTTAGCCGGAGCCGGAATGCTTCTCGTTTGGCGTGCTCGTCGGACTATGTCGCGAGAATCGATCATGCCGAGGAAGATTCCTTTTCATTGCGAGAACTGATGATAGGGTTTTTATCTGACAGTTGTGCGAAAATTCCGCTCACAGGTTTTATTTGGCGCCGCCCAGCATCGACATGCTCAGCAGCGAATTGACGCAAGCGCTTTGGTTTGTGGCGCATCTAGTACGACACGGAACTGCGCAGCGTTTGGTACTCTTATTGCTGATGTCGTTTAAACGCCCGCCGAAGACGGGACAAAAATGTGAGGTGTATTTATGGAAGACAACGAAAACTTGAATGAGCTCAGTGCGGAAGCGGCAAGACGAGCGGAGAGAGCGAGCGAACGTGTCTCCGATGGCGCGCGCAGGACCGCGGAAAAGTTTGGCGACCAGATGAAAAGCTTCGCCGGTCGAATTAGAGACACCGCCCCGCGGGTCGAGTCGGCGATCCACAACAGCACGGAACGACTCGCGCAAAAATTCGAGCGCGGCGGATCCTACTTGACGGAAAGGCAATACGAGGACACGACACGCAACATCACGCAATATATTCGCCGCCACCCGGTGATGTCGATGATGGTCGGAATCGCCGCCGGATTGTTGCTGGCGAGCAAGAGACGTCACTAATCGTCCGGTTGGGGGGTGGCATATGCAAGCTGCACCTCACAATGCCAAGAGGGCGAGCATTCCTTCGCTCGTCGTCGGCATCATTAAGGACGCGATCAGTTTAGTCAGTAATGAAGTGACGGCCGCGCGACTGGAAGTGTATGACGAGTTGGAAAAAGTCAAGTCCGCAGTGTTGCTGATAAGTTTGGGCGCTGGCGCCCTGATGGTGGGGAGCATTTTTCTCGGACATATGCTGGTGCATCTGCTGCAAAAATTCACTGGGTTTGAACTGTGGGCTTGTTATGCCTTGGTTGGGGCTGCGCTAGCGCCGGCTGGAATTGCCATACTTTTCTTGGCCAAGCAGCGGGCGACAAAAACCAGCCTGGTTCCGACGGAGACCATTGAAGACACGAAGCAGGACGTACGATGGATCACCCGCAGAGTGAAATACGACGCCAGATAGAATCGACCCGGACCGAGATGGTCGAAAAAATCTCGACCCTGACCGAACGTCTCGACGGCGCCATCGAAGAAATGAAACACCTGGTTAATCTCAAATATCAGGCCGAGCAGCGTCCGTGGTTAATGATGGGAATTTCAACTGTGGCGGGCTACCTTTTGAGCCGCTTGGTTCGCGCCGGGTCAAGAAAGGCAATCGTCAATTGGCCTGACAATGGGATGAACAGGCGCGTCGCGCTGGGCCGGCAAAGCGCAGGATTCATCGGCGGGATTGTCAGTGCGGTGGTTGTCGCGCTGGCCCGGGATTACGCCATGAGCCTGCTGACGAAGCGGGCGTCGCATATGCCTGACCATTCGGATGGTTCGGGTCAGACAACCCGTCGGACGCTGAGACCTGTCTTCGATCGATCACAACCGTGATTCCAGCGTTACAGTTCAAGCCATGGACATCGATGCCGATGTGAAGTTCCAGCACTGTGTCTGGACTGCACAGCGTGTCGGTTGGATCATTATCGGATTATTGATGGCAGCCGCTTTGGTCGGCACCGGACCTCTGAGTCGCGCGTCCGCCCAAGGTTCCGGAGTGCAGATCGACTACGAGCGCTTTGGACGGTGACCACGTTCGATTTCGTGCTCCTGCTGGTCATTGCCGAGGCCACCCAGCAGGCATTGATCGGCGATGATTTTTCCGTGACGAAAGCGTTGCTGGTGATCAACACACTGATCGGATTGGACATTGCGATTTCCCTCTTGAAAGAACGCTGGTTGCGCTCCACAAAGTCGTCGAAGGAGTGCCGCTGGTCATTGTCGAAGACGGTAAACCGCTCGCCGATCGCATGCAACGCGCCCGCGTGGACGAGTCCGACGTATTACAGGCAGCCCGCGAGCACCAAGGCCCTCGAACACATGGATGAGATCAAGTTCGTGGTGCTCGAGCGCACCGGTGAAATTTTTATCGTTCCGAAAAGACAAGAAAAGGGCTAAATTATAACTCTGCGACCCCCGTGCTACTATGCTTAAGATTTTTCGCAGCTTGCGCAAATACTTTGAGCCAGGTCCGCCGTTGCCTCTTGGTCATTCCGGCGAAGGCCGGAATCCAGGTGGGTAGTGGTGTGGGAGATCGGTTCGGCATAAGTTTTACCAGCGCGAAAGAGGCGCGGATGGATACCGGCTTCCGCCGGTATGACAGAAAATCAACCGGCTTTTCAGGTTCGGTTGCGGCTCGGCCGCGCTGTGTCTCTGCGGTGAAAAAGATTTCGGATGGGATATTTCACCATGCCGGCGCGGAGACGGCGGAGAAGAACGAGCAGATAAGAAAAGGATCATGAAACCAATCCTCAAAATCGGCGACAACTGTTGGAAAATCAGTCCGGTGACGACGAGCGGGTTGCTTGTCGACGGCCGCGATTACTACCGCGCTTTTTATCACGCGGCGCGCAGCGCCGAGCGCTATATTGCTATTTCAGGGTGGCAGTTCGACAGCAACGTCGCGCTGCTGCGCGGCGCGGACGCGCAGGCGGCCGGCGAGGAGGCGTCGTTATTGTCATTTCTTAACGGGCTTTGCGAGAAAAAACCGGAGTTGCGCGTGTTCATCCTGGCCTGGGATTTTAGCTTCGTTTACGGTTTCGACCGCGAATGGTTTCTGCACTGGTACGTCCACTGGATGACTCACGAGAGTCTAAAGTTTTCCTTCGATCGTGCCGCCGTCTATGACGGCAGCCATCATCAGAAATTTGTCGTCATTGACGGCAAGATCGCCTTTGTCGGCGGCCTGGATCTATGTTCCTCGCGCTGGGACGAGCGCGACCACCGAGTCGAGAATCCGCTACGCGTCAACTCGGATGGTAGTCCCTATCGTTCGTTTCATGACCTGCAGTCCTACCACGTCGGTCCGGTCGCGCGGGAGCTGGCCGGCCTTTTCAAAGCGCGATGGAAAATCGCCAACGGCGAAGATCCCGACCTTCCCGCCGAGCCAGCCGATGGTCGGACGGAGCTGACGCCGACTCTGCCGCTTGGGGCGCAACGAGTCGCGATCAGCCGCACCCACCATTGTGCCGTATGCGGTGGCGATAAGACCTTTCGCGAGATTCGCCAGCTGTTTCTCGACGCCATCGACGCCGCCGAACATTTGATCTACATCGAAAACCAATATTTCAGCTCCGAGGCGCTGTACAAAGGACTGCTCCATCGTATGGCCAACCAAAAACGTTCGCCACTCGAGATCGTGCTGATGATCGCCAAAGACGCGGAAGGGCTCCTCGAACAGTTGTCGATCGGTATCGCTCAGAACCGCATCGTCCGAGGCTTACAGCAGGCTGCCCGGGATAACGGTCATCATCTCGGCATTTATTATCCAGCGTCGGTGGCCGCCGACGGCACCGAGTTGCCGACCTACATACACTCCAAGTGCCTGTTGGTCGACGATCGTTTCCTCAGCGTCGGTTCGGCCAACATGAACAACCGCAGCATGGGATATGATACGGAGCTGAACGTTTCCTGGGAGGCGAAGCGCGATGACCGCGAGCTGGCACACTCTATTGCTAATGTTCGCGTCGATCTTCTTGCCGAGCATTCCGGACGAAGCGATGATCAAGCCCGCCAGGCGCTGAGTCGAATCGAGGGATTGGTGGAGCATCTCAGCCAGCTCGCCAACGGCAAGTCATCGCGTCTACGACATCATCCGTTGGAAAGTATCTCGGAAGAATACCAATGGGTGACGACGGTATTGCCGGACGGCTTGCCGTTCGATTCCGAACGGAGTGAAGAGGCCTATGAGAAAATGGCGACCAAAGAGGATTCGTTTTTTAGCCGAGGCGTGATGAGTCTCAAGAGTTGGCTGTTGAACAGCGATTGAAATACCCAAGCAGCCGGCACGGATCCTGTCTGTGGCGCTTGGGCGACGCCGCAGGAGCGGTGGGTCGAGTCAGATGACAAAGAGGGAATAGTTTTTGCTCATCCAAGGGGGTCCGGCTAGTGATTTTCGGCACAAATGATTGCCTTGACATCTGCAGGCATAGTCATAGAGTAGGGTGGCTTTTGATCGTTCTGATCGGCGGGTGACGATTATGGAATTACGTTCCCATCCCCTGATGAGTTATCGCGGCATTAGCAACTGGCCGCCGAGTTGGACCTGGCGAGGTGGCGACGAAAACATCCGGCCGAAAGGCGAGGTCGGCATTCTGCGAGACGTTTTTTTGTCGAGGGTGGAACCAAAGTCACGGCTTTTTCTGATTATCGAGCATGAACAACAAGAGTACATGGGCTGTTTGCTGTTCAACGATTGTACTTTCTGCGGCCAAATTTGCGAGCTGCTAAAGGCGCAGTGCGGGCGTACCATTGCCGAGATTGGCAGCCTGGATGCCACTCGCTTCGTGTGATTTGGCCCCTGTCAGCGAGTCTCCCTATCGCGGGCGGTTGCGTGATTCTCCAATTTGATGCCAGGAAAGGTGTTTTATTGGCTGCCTTGTTAGCGAAAAGGAAAAACGTATTGCGATAGAGGGTGGTCCTCGGGAGACAGGACGATTCGGCAGCGCCTTTGACATCATCGCGCTTGCCGCATCCGCAGGCGGTCTGAGGGCGCTGAGCCAAGTACTGGCCGCGCTTCCGGGAAATTTTCCCGCCATCCTCGTAGTCGTGCAGCATCTTGACCCGAGACATCGGAGTCTCATGGCCGACATCCTCAGCCGCCGTACGGATCTAGCAGTCAAACAAGCCACGGAGGGAGAGCGGTTAAATACCAGCACAGCTTACATTGCTCCGCCAAATCGCCATCTGCTGGTGAACTCTGATGGCACTTTGTCACTAACGCAGTCGGAGCTGGTCCATTTCGTGCGTCCTTCAGCGGACTTGTTGTTCGAATCGGTGGCGGCCAGCTTTAAAGAACGCGCTATCGCGGTGGTGCTTTCCGGCACCGGCAGCGACGGCTCCATGGGCGTCAAGGCGATCAAGAAAATGGGCGGCACTGTGATCGTGCAAGATGAAAAGAGCGCGGAATTTTTTGGCATGCCCGGCGCCGCAATCGAGACCGGCAACGTCGATTTCGTGCTGCCACTCGAGGAAATTCCATCGGCTCTCATCACGCTGGTGATTAAAGGAGACGCTGAATGAGCGAGCCGTCCGACGCCAGTTTCGAGCAATTGCTGCAATACTTGCAACAGGGCCGCGGCTTTGATTTTACCGGCTATAAAAGCCCGAGTCTCAAGCGCCGGATCGCCAAGCGCATGCAATTCGTCAATATCGAGCGCTTCGCCGATTACATAGACTATCTCGAGGTCCATCCGGAAGAATTTTCAGTTCTGTTCAATACCATCCTGATCAACGTCACGGCTTTTTTTCGCGACGAGGAAGCTTGGAAATATCTAGCGGAAACGATCGTCCCGCGCATTTTAAGTTACAAACAGCAGAACGAGCCGATCCGAATCTGGAGCGCCGGTTGCGCCTCCGGCGAAGAAGCTTACTCGATCGCCATCGTAATGGCTGAAGCCCTCGGTAAACCTGAGTTTCGCCACAGGGTCAAGATTTACGCGAGCGATGTCGACGAAGAGGCGTTGATAACTGCGCGCCAAGCGATTTACGGCGCGAAGGAGATCTCTGCGGTGTCCGAGGAATGGCGCGAAAAGTATTTTGAAGCGGTCGGCGGCAGGCAGGTCTTCAATGCCGAGCTGCGCCGCCAGGTGATTTTCGGACGGCACGACCTAATGCAGGATGCGCCCATGTCGCGCCTCGATTTGTTGCTCTGTCGCAACACTCTGATGTATTTCAATGCCGAGGCCCAGGGCCGCATTCTCGGTCGTTTCCACTATGCCCTCAACTCGAACGGGTTTCTTTTTCTCGGCAAAGCCGAAATGCCGCTCATGACCTCGTCTCTTTTTGCGCCGGTCGAATTGAAACACCGGATATTCTCCAAGCTATCGCTGGGCAATCTGCGCGAGCGCTTGCTCGTGTTCGCGCAAAATGCCGGCCCCGAGCTTAACAACAATGTCAGCCGGCATATACGGTTGCGGGACACCGCCTTCGACGCCGGGCAAATGGCGCAAGTTGTCGTCGACGCCAACGGCAATCTGGTATTGGCTAACCAGCAGGCGCGGCAACTCTACGGCCTCGTACCACGAGACATCGGGCGGCCTTTCCAGGACGTCGAACTTTCATACCGACCCGTCGAGCTTCGCTCGCTGATCCAGCGGGTGTATACCGAGCAAAAAAGCGTCACGATCGACAATGTCGAGCGGGTATTCAAGAACGGAGAATCTCATTATCTGAATGTGCAGCTCGTGCCGCTGGAGGACAATGGACTCGTAATCGGGGTCTGTATCACGTTCAAAGAGGTGACGGATTATCATCAGTTGGAAGAAGAAATTCAGCGTGCACGACAGGACGCCGAAACCTTCAATGAGGAGCTCCACGCCACGAACGAAGAATTACAGTCGACCAACGAAGAGCTCGAAACGACCAATGAAGAGCTGCAGTCGACCAACGAGGAGCTCGAGACGACCAACGAGGAGCTCCAAGCGACCAACGAGGAGCTCGAGACCATGAATGAAGAGTTGCAATCCGGCAATGAGGAGTTGCAGACGATCAATGACGAATTGCATCTGCGCACCGATGAATTGAACCGATCGAACGCCTTCTGGAATTCGATCCTGTCAAGCCTACGCGGCGCGGTTGTGGTGGTGGATGTGAATTTTACCGTGCTCATATGGAACAATATCGCCGAGGAGTTCTGGGGTTTGAGATCGGAGGAAGTCAAAGGACAGTCGCTGTTGAATCTCGAATTTGGCTTGCCGGTCGGGAAATTGAGAGGTCCAATTCGAGCGTGCGCCGACGATGGCGGCCAGCCTCAGGAACTGATTTTGGATGCCGTCAACCGCCGGGGCCGGAGCATCAAGTGCCACGTGTCCATCAACCCGTTCAAAGGAGCACAGGGAGAATTGCAGGGCACTATTCTCATGATGGACGAAATGGGGATGTAAAGCCGTTTTGCGCTAGTCTGCGACAGACCGCCGCTGTACTTTTTTGAATCAAGGCGAGTGGGGAGAAATGGCGGGAGCGTCTTATCGACGGGATATCGTGGCGATCGGAGCCTCCAGCGGTGGTATCGAAGCGCTAACCGCCATCGTCGCGGCATTACCCCGCGATCTTCCTGCATCTCTGTTTATCGTCCTGCACGTGGCCGCCCAGAGCAAAAGTCAGCTGCCGGAGATCTTGAACCGAGCTGGTCCACTGCCGGCCGCTCATGCCAAAGACAACGAAGCGATCCAATCCGGCCGGATTTATGTGGCTCCTCCAAATTATCATCTTTTGCTCGGCCAAGGGCATGTACGGATCGTGCGTGGACCCAGGGAAAATAATCATCGACCGGCGATCGATCCGCTGTTTCGCAGCGCAGCGCGCTTCTACGGGCGTCGAGCGATCGGCATCGTGCTTTCGGGTATGCTCGATGATGGAGCCGCGGGACTGATTGCGATCAAAAAGGCTGGCGGTATCGCGATGGTGCAAGATCCCAATGATGCGCTTTTTCCGGACATGCCGCGCAATGCCCTGACTGGCGCGCCGGTCGACTATTGCATTCCGAAAAGTGAGATTCCGAAAACCATTGTTAGCTTGATCGGCAAATCATTTCCAGAGGATCGCGGTATTCCCATGGCAGATGAAATGAAAAAGGAAATCGATATTGTCGCAATGGACGAAGAGGCGATCAATGACGCGGATAAGCCCGGAACACCGTCCGTTTTCGGGTGTCCAGACTGCGGTGGCGTTCTTTGGGAGCTACAAGACGACGAATGGCTGCGCTTCCGCTGTCGGGTCGGACACGCCTACAGCGCCGAAGGCTTGTTAGCCAGCCAGGGCGAGGACTTGGATCAGGCGCTGTGGAACGCGTTTCGTGTTCTGCATGAAAATGCCGCTCTGGCGCGCCGTTTGGCTGAGCGCGCGCGCAAGAACAATCAGGAACTATTGGTCGAGAAGTTCGAAACCGGGACGCGCGAAGCCGAGCGGCGGGCAGAGTTGATACGTGACTTACTCATCAGCGGTAGGGTCAACGCCGCCGGCGATGGCGGATCGGATTGAGTGGTTCATGTCGCCAGATGAGCGATATCCCGGTAGGTGGACCCGGAATACGGCAGCCACAGGGTTCGCCTCACAATAACGGATTGTGTACTGAAACCGAGCTATTGCGAGCGGCCTGCGTTAAGTCCGGTATGCCATAGACAATGGAAGGCTGTCGAACAGTAAAAGTGTTGGCATAAAGCGATTTATATGTATAATTGTCTGCAGGGTCCCCACCGAGTGATTTATGGAGCTTCGGCACCATCCATTTATGAGCCGCTTCGGCGTACCGAATTGGCCGCCCATCTGGACTCAAGCGAGAAAGGAAGGCAACAAGAGAGTAATGGGCGAAGTCGGAGTGCTGAGGTACGTCCACGCAAACAACAAGATATCCCACAAGTGCTACTTAGTAATCGAGTATAACAGGGAGCATTACGTCGGTTCTTTAATTTTTGAAGACGTGACGTTTTGCTGGCAAATTTCCTCCATGTTGCAAGAGCACATCGGCCGGACGATCAGAGAAATAGGGGATCTAGAGGTTTCTGGTAGCTTGTAGTCGACGAATTTGCTATCAGGTGATTCGTAGAGCTTCGCGCTCATCCGTTCATGCGTCGCCGCGGCATACCGAACTGGCCGCCTGTCTGGACTCGACCAGGAAAAGAAGACCACAAGACGGCAAGGGGAGAAGTTGGAATTCTGCGGTACGTCCACGTCAGGATCCGATATCCAACAAATGCTTTCTCGTAATCGAGCATGCCAAAGAACATTACGTCGGCTGTCTTATTTTTGATGACATCGCATTCTGCTCGCAAATCTCCAAGCTTTTGCAAAATCAAATCGGCCACCCGGTCAAAGAAATAGGGGATTTGGACCTTTCCTATACTTTGTAGTCGATCCCGCAGCACAAATGTCCCGGTGCGGTTTGGATTTTTCCGAACAAGCCGCCGCATCAACTAAATCGTCACCGGCGATTTTTTTTGTAAATGTTGAGCTCATCTTGTTTTGCAGTCGACGTAAGCGCTATTTGCTTGCCGTGTCGCTTGAAGCCGGGGCGCTTTGGGAATCCGGTCGCAGAATATTACGCGGTCCGAAAACATGTCGGGTTGCTCGATCTCTTAATCTCTTGCACTTCACCGGATCTAACCGGACCTCTTTCCTAAATGGTACGGTGGTGAACAGTTTTTAGATTCTAACTTAGGTGTTTTTAATTGTCAGGCTTAGTCTTGAGGATATAACGGATCATCATCGTTGCGCCGTCCCCGTTCCCACTTTCCTTTAGAATTGAATCACCGGGGCGCATCATTTTTGTCATTTACTTCATGAAAAATAGACGTCCTGTTATGGGCGTTTAGGTCGCATGCCAAATCTTTCTGGAGATTGCTCGATTCCACATCGACGTAAGGCTCCCCACTATATTTCGCCGCGTTTAGAATAGCCATCAATTTATTACGAACATCCCATGCAGTCGGCATCATATTTTCCTCGTTCGATTAAAATTGAAAAAGTAGCATAGCTTGCCTTTCGAGAAATCTAGGAATCTCGCGGCGCAGCAATAGCCTTTTCGATGTCTGGAACAGCGTCCGGATAAACCTGCTTTGCCAGGTCAAGAAGACTTTTTGCCCGTTCCACGCTGCAGTGGATTTCCAAGATCCGCTCGAAGCGGTTCCCTTTCGAGCGGCGGACAATCACACCATTCTTCAGGGTTTCATACTCCGGATGCGAGGGCGGGCATTGGTCCATAAAGCCGTCGTAAACCGGGAGCGACATCTCGATAACAATATTCACGGCCGGAAAATAATCACTGATTGGCCAAGCCGTCAACTGGAGAATGTTGGACAGGTTGGCAATCTTTTTATTGCAGTTGTCCTTGCCCGTCTCTCACGGGAATCCACGGCTTCGGTTAGACCCATCGAATACGACCGATGCGTATATCGAAATTGCTTGGGTGTCTGTCAGATACCTGACATTTCCGTAAAAAAGCTCCCATCATAGGGCGGCGATAGACGTTCCGTATGATCGGAGAGCTATTGCAACTCCGCGAATCTCTTGCGTCCCAAGTTTGCACAGGTTCGTCCCTCTGCGCCGTTTCGCCCGTGGGACGACAATCAAAATAAGGGCAGCGTAAGGCTGGTATCGTGCTCATGGCATATGTCTTGCCGTGCTCTCCATCATCATCTCTCGTAGAAAGGCGAAGCTCTCATGAATAGGATAATATTTATTCTTGCCATCCTTGCTTTGAGTGCTGCGGTGGCGATTCTCGCTTGTGGCCGAGCGAACGAGCCGAAAAAGCCGCAAGCGGACGCGGCGTCGGTGGCGCCGGGTGCGGGCAGTCCATCATCAGCAAATGTCAAGCTGGAAAAAGTCGTTAAGGCCAAGTTCGACAGTGATGAACAGCTTAAATCAGCAAATCTCAGCGTAGTCGCGGATGTGACCAAAAATGAAGTGACGCTGTCCGGTACCGTCGATTCCGAAGCTATGCGCGCGAAAGCAGTGGAGCTGGCGAAGACCGCCCTGGTCGGTGTCATCGTCACTAACAAGATCAGCGTAAAGCAGCGCCAGTCGAATCGCGCGCCTCTTCCGGAAAAGACCTTCTTGATATGAACAACCGCGCTCTTGATATGAATATCGTTCGGCTATGATGAACGCTGGATAGCACCGACGCCGAAGCGGCACGCCAGTTGCTGGTCGAGTAGCTAGAAAGCTAGAAGGAGGACAGAACGATGCCGAATGCAGTGCAGATGATCCGACAGGACCATAAAAAAGTGAAAGGCTTGTTCAGGAAGTTCTATCAGGCGAAAAACAACGGAGCCAAGAAACGCATCGCCGATCAGGTCATCCAGGAGCTGGAAGTGCATACAACGTTGGAAGAGGAAATCTTCTACCCTGCGGTGCAAAACGAGCTCGGTGACAAGGAAATGATCGACGAGGCCAATAAGGAGCACCAACAGGCGAAAGAAATTATCCAAGAGCTCAAGACCCTGGATAGCGAAGACGACCAGTTGAAAGAGCAATTTGCCGAGCTGGTGGAGTGCATAAAGCATCACGTGGAAGAAGAAGAAAGCGAGATGCTGCCGAAGGCGGAAGAAAGTGGCATGGATCTAACGGACTACGGCAAGCAAATGAGTGAGCGCAAGGCAGAGCTCACGGGAAAAACCCAAACGAAGACCTCGAAGTCCAAATCGGGGCGTAAAGCGAAAGCGAAATCAAAACGACGCCGTTCGCGGCGCGCGGCTTAACCGCGCCACAAAACTTGAGGCGTCGGAGTGGGCCGCCAAGAGATAGATGGCTAAATTCGAATCACGAAACCTATCCTGAGCGATTTCGAAGGATACGAAGCTCGAAACAATATCAAATGACCAAAAGTTCCAGGATTCGGACTTGAGTTTTGGATTTAATATTTCGAGTTTTGAAATTGTTTCGGATTTCGATATTCGAATTTCGAATTTAGGAAACAAGCCTGAAGCGATCAAAATCTTGAATCCAGACAAGGAGGTACCATGGGCATAATAGGATGGATCTTTTTTGGATTACTCGTCGGTGCGGTGGGCAAGTTGCTGATGCCGGGACGCGATCCAGGCGGCTTTGTAGTGACCATTCTGCTGGGCACCGCGGGCGCGCTAATCGGCGGCTTTTTAGGTCGCGCGCTCGGCATGTATCGCCAAGACGATCCGGTCGGCTTTGTCATGGCCGTGTTAGGCTCCATCGTCTTGTTGGTTTTGTATCGACTAACGTTCGCGCGCCTATCGATTTGATAGAGGGGGCGAATTGCGGTGAAGCGGGTTCAGCAGCAAAGAACGCAAAGATCTTCGCACGCGTCGCCGACCGGTAGCAAAAAACATATTACCACGAAGCGCAAGACGGACACGAAGGTTTGCGCTGTGAATGATCTTAACCTTCGTGCCCTTGCTGGTCTTCATGGTGAAATGCGTCTTTCGCCTCGCCCAGTGATGTGCGCCCGGATTTACTTATCCGCGGTTTCAGCAAAGCATGTTTGGCGATTTTCTCCTCCTGGCTGAAATGCCGCAGCTGTTACCTTCGAAGCAATACGTCCCGCTTTCGAAATGCGTAGACAATGCCGGTTATCGACTTTGGGACGTTCGTTTTTACAGGAATGAAAAGATAATTTAATTGTTTCGTTACATCTCAACCAAAAATTGCGTGGCATAGCCCTTGCTGCCTTTCGTTAATTGGGCGCGAATATTTAACACAGGTTTTAAAAAAGGAGGCAGATAATGAAGAAATCTCGTTTAGCAGTATTGTCGAGTCTGGCGTTTGGCGCAGCAGTGATTGTCAACGCGCCATACGCTTGGTCGCAGGCCAGTCCAGGTGAGACTGGCGGACAAAAAAGCGGCAGCGAGAACCGAATGCAAAAACCTACGGATCCGCCGATGAGCGGCGGGCAGTCCACGCCGGGGCAGGCGGGCGTAGGGCGCAGCGAGGGAACGGGGATGCAAAGCGGAACGGGGAGCCGGATGGCAAGCGGCCAGTGGTCGAAGGACAAGGTCAAGGCGATCCAAGAAGCGCTCAAGACCAAAGGCTTTGACCCAGGCACGGCGGACGGTGTGGTGGGACCAAAAACCAACCAAGCATTACGCGAGTTTCAGAAGTCGAACAATCTTCAAGTGACCGGACGGATCGACGACAAGACCGCTAGCGCTCTCGGCGTTGAAGCAGGAACCATGGGTAGCTCATCGTCATCTTCAATGGGCAAAGAATCTACTGGCGGCAGCCAAGGAACGAGTGGCCGATCTTCGAGTTCATCTGAGGAGAAGACCGGTAATCAAGCCGGTAGCGAACCAGCTAAAAGTGGTGCACGCGGAGGAACGACGACCAGCCCACCATCCAAGCCAACGGGTCGGGAATAGCGACCCGACAAACCACAACACGAGAGACGTAACAGTAAGGGCGGCTAACAAGCCGCCCTTACTTTATTGATTCCCCGATAGAGCCTACGACGGACTCCAGGTCACCTCTGGTGTCAAAATTTCTTCGAAGACCAAACGCAGTGAACGAGTCGAAATCGAAGACGTAGTTGCAGGTTGCGCGCCTGTCAGCGGAGGGTTTGTCTCGCCTATTATTTTTTTTTGAGATCGTTCCGCGCTAGCCCACCGGCTTTGCCCCAGCCGGGATGCTCAAGGTCTGGCCAGTAATCCAACTCATGGAGCGATTCAAGAATCTCCCCCAGTAACTCTTCCGAAGCGTCGGTCAGGCGTTCCTTGGCGCTTGCTTGAAATAGTCGCGTCTCGTGCTCCCAGCGGCGTAGGACGTCGATTTTCTGTTGACGCGAAAACGTAGGATTGACGACGACTTCCTTCGGCTCGGCAAATACCGCAGCGGGATTGACCAGCGCTTGTTCTAACTTTTTCACAATCTTCTCCCCTCCATCATGCGGTTCAGTAGACAAGACTTAACTCTTACGTGAGCGCGGAGGCAAGTCGTTTTTCCTCTGGGCAAGAAGCGCGGTGCGCTGCGTTGGGCTCTGCCGTCACCGGGCTGCTGACGATCTCATCCGCCTACTAATCGTGTCATAGCAACGCGAATGCCATCATCCTTCGGCGTTCTTACTAGTAGCCTAGCCTAGCATGTTGCTGAAAAAAGGTTCGGAATGCTTCGAGAACCTCAGCATGAACGGGAATCCTCAATGATAGCAAAACCCGTCCGTTCGTTCCTTCGTCAAGCTCAGGACGGACTCTGAGCACCGTCGAAGGACTCCGACAGAGTTTTTCAAGCAACCTGCTAGCCTATTATAGTTGGTGGAACCGGCATAGCATTGTCTCGGAGTCGCGACATTGGCGCAGCCGTTTTAGTGTCCTGTTTCCGGTTGGTTGGATAATTTTGGCGTCATTCCGGCCAACCCCGGATCAGTCGGGTGTAGCGTGACCAGGAATTTCAAAGACTCTGGATGCCGGTTTTTCCGGCATGACGGAAATAGCCGAATGACTCTTAAATGAACTTCTAACTCAGGTCAGTAATGCCTTCTGTCGAAAATCTCCCATGTCACTCTTTTTCAAAGAGGGTCCTCGTTGGGGATTCCCGTTGGTAGTGTCGTAATTTGAATCTGATATTTTCCGGGCTTTTTCCCATTTGTCACTTTTCCGACACTATCAACTTCGATTGACACCTGCGTGTGATTCCTATCTACTTGAACCTTGAAGCTCCGTGATCACCCCCTTATGAGCTACCGAGCCGTGCGGAATTGGCCTCCGGTGTGGACGCTCGCCGTAACAAGAAACGGTAGTGTCAAAACTCTCATGGGAGAAGTTGGAATTTTGAAGTACGTGCACTCCAATAGTTTGATGTCCAATAAATGTTTTTTGATAATCGATTTTCAAGATGAGGCCTATATCGGTAGTCTCATTTTCAAGGACCACTCTTTTTGCGGTCAAATCTCAAATATCTTCCGTGACCACGTTGGTTGCCCGATCAAAGAGATCGGCGACTTGGATGTGTCACATCTTCTCTAAGCCGGTTTCATTTTCCCTATAGCGCCTAGCAGCGTTGCTCGAACCCACTCCGAAAAATCCGATCGAGAGTCAAAGTTTCAATGTGGGAATGCGAGCTAAGACTTTGAACCTGGAACGGTGAACTTTGAACGGCGGGCGGAGCATTTCAGTTGTTGAGCAGGCGTTGGTAAATGGCCACGTACTCCTCCGCCATTCGAGTCGCGCTGAAGCGTTCTTCGAAGCGGTGCCGGCACAGGGCGCGGTCCAGAGTTTTGATCTTGAACACAGCTTTCGTCGCCGCGTCAAGGTCATCGACGACAAAGCCAGTCACGCCGTCATCGACAAGTTCGGGCACCGAGCCACAACGATAAGCAATGACCGGCGTGCCGCATGCCATTGCTTCGATGAGCACCAGTCCGAACGGTTCCGGCCAATCGATCGGAAATAGCAGAGCGTAAGCGTGGGCGAGAAGCTCTTGTTTGTCGGCGTCGCCCACTTCGCCGACAGATTCCACGAGATGTTTGTCCAGTGGTTTGATCGTTTCCTCAAAATATTGGCGATTCGCGTCGTCCAATTTTGCCGCGCATTTAAGCGGCATGTCCGCTCGCTGGGCAATCTCGACGGCGCGGTCGAAACGTTTTTCGGGTGCGATTCGTCCGAGAAAAACCAGATATGCTCCCGCTTCGGTGCGTGGTTGGTAGAGATCCAACGGCAGCCCATGATAAACGGTTCCCTGCCAATTGGCCCACGCCCAGGGGAGGCGCTGCGCGTTGGAAATCGACACGACCGGTATTTCACTGAATTTCTTGTGGAGCAGGTTTAAATCCGGCAGGTCGAGGCGTCCATGCAGTGTCGTCAAATGCGCTGTGTTCTGCCTTCGTGAAAAGGGAAAGTGAAGATAGTCGATGTGGAAATGAATGATGTCGAAATCATCGGCGCGTGCGAACACTTCCTCGAGTAAAACAAAATGATGCGCCAGAGGATCGCTCACCTGATCATCCAAACGCAAGGAACTCTCGGAACACGCCACCAGGCGTGCTTGCGTTACGGAGTCGCCACTGGCGAACAAAGTAACGTCATGCCCTTGTCGTACCAGTTCTTCAGTGAGATAGGACACCACGCGTTCCGTGCCGCCGTATAAAAGCGGCGGCACGCTCTCATGAAGCGGCGCAACCTGTGCGATTCTCACATCGGACTCCAGCCATTGAAGTGCTACGAGCTGCCGAATAGACGCGGTCTTGTGCTGAAAGCGCCGGCGCGGCCGAGTCGATGGAGCAGCGTAGTGCGACTCGGGTCGTCTCAATGCCTGGAGTGGAAAATGCGGTGCTAGCGCTGCTGCTTGGCTCCGCCGTTAATTCCGGCGGAGCCAAGCAACCTATGAAATTCCAAGAACAGTCGCGGTCTTCAGCGACTTCAAATTCGCCCCATCAAGGCAAAAACCAGTACGATGATCAAGATCAGACCGAGTAGTCCACTGGGTCCATAGCCCCAGCCGCTGCTATACGGCCAGGTCGGCAGGGCACCGACTAGTAAGAGAACCACAAGAATTAAAACTAGTAACGACATATATACCTCCTTCGTCGAATAACCATCGACGCTGCATTAACTTGCCCAATATTATTTTTGTTCACGTGTTATTGCTGGTACTGGTCAACCGCAAAAGTCGAGCCATCTTCTCTGTGAGATGTGCGAGCACCGACAAGCCATCGAACAGACACGTGAAAAACGCTCCAGGCGATGACGCCGTGTCAGAAAAAAAACGTCGGGAAAAACCGCAAACTGTGAGCTTGTTTGCCGAAAATGAAATTGAGAATTTCGACTCAGTGTAACGATTTACAATGGAATTTTGTTGACCAGGTGCGCCCGGTGATCGAATAAGCCGAAGAGCTGGAAGAAAAACTCGTAATCCACGCGTGGTATGTGCTTTGCTCCTTCAACAAAGACGGATTCGACGTACAAGAAGGGGGAGATTGAGATGGATAATTATGAAGGCGCGTTGGAAACGGAAACATCGCAGCCGAGAGAGGACAAACTGACAAAATCACTGAAAGAATACACGGCGTCCATGCCGTCTTCCACATATCTCGGCGTCGCCGCCGGCGCTATGATCTTGTCTTTGGTGTGCGAGCTCACCGGTCGAAACAAATGGGCTAACTTCATCGCTCAGTGGGTACCCGTCTGTCTGATCGTCGGGGTCTACAACAAATTGGTTAAGCTGGAAGCTTACGATCAAGCCGACCGCGGTCACAACCGTGGGTACGCCAGCTAACGCGACCACGGCAAAGAAAGCCGATGACTGAGCCAGCGGTGCGCGTTCGAGCAATGAAAACAGCGGTGACCAGTGCAGAGTCAGCGGCGCGAGGAAAAGATGCGCTTTTGGCCGCTCGATTGGCGGATTCGATGGAGTCGGCGAAGGCCGGGCGGCTGCGTTATGTCACCGATAATATGCCTGGCATCAGGCGGCGTAAGCGCGGCAAGGGTTTCGTGTATATAACGGCGGACGGCAAGATCGTCCGCGACGCTGATGAACTGCAGCGCTTTAAGTCACTCGCTATTCCGCCGGCGTGGCGCGATGTGTGGATTTGCCCGCTAGGGCACGGGCATCTCCAAGCGACCGGAAGAGACGCGAGGGGAAGAAAGCAACATCGCTATCATCCGCGTTGGCGCGAAGTCAGGGACGAAACCAAATACGAACGGATGCTGGCGTTTGCCAAAAAACTGCCGGCCATTCGCGACAAGGTGGCGCAAGATCTCGCCTTGGCCGGGCTGCCACGTGA
This sequence comes from Deltaproteobacteria bacterium, assembly GCA_005879255.1. The sequence goes on along the minus strand of VBKY01000142.1, from coordinate 8,815 downwards.
GAAAGTACTCGCCACGGTGGTCCGCCTTTTGGAGACCAGCTTGATTCGCGTTGGCAATACAGAGTACGCGCGTCAGAACAACTCATTCGGGCTTGCGACCCTACGCAGCCGTCACGTCAATGTCGCGGGCTCGAGCATCCGTTTCGAGTTTCGCGGCAAGAGCGGCGTGCAACACGCGCTCGATTTGACCGACCGGCGGCTGGCCAGGATTATCAAACAGTGCCAGGACCTACCGGGACACGAGCTGTTCCAGTACATCGGCGAAGACGGCGCGCGTTACACGATCGATTCGGCGGATGTAAACGATTACTTGCGGCAGATCGCGGGAGAAGAATTTAGCACCAAGGACTTCCGCACCTGGGCAGGGACCGTGCTCGCCGCGCGGGCGCTGGGCGAATTTCACAGCGGCGACGAGAAAGCGCCGCTCAAAAAAAATATCGTACAAGCCGTCGAAGTCGTCGCCAAAAGATTGGGCAATACCAAAGCTGTGTGTCGCAATTGTTATATCCACCCGGCGGTGATCGACGCTTACACAGACGGCTCTTTGTTTCAGCTGTTGACGCGACGGGCAAAAAAGGCGAGGGACTCGGGAGACGCGCTGGCCACCGAAGAAGCCGCCGTGTTGGCGCTGCTCAATCGCAAGCTAGCAATCGGCAACGAGCGGCGTACCAAATCGAACCTGAAGAAGCAACTCAAACAATCGCTGCGAGGCGCAAAGAGCGCGTGATTCGTAGACAAGGAAACTAAAAGCGCTCGATATCGATCGTTGCTACCAGCGGCAGATGGTCTGAAGCGACGCGGGTGACGGGCGTGATGTAGGGTTGCACCTTGACCAACGCCGCAAATGGTTTGACCCAGACGCGATCGAGAGAAAACAGCGGAAAAAAAGACGGAAAGCTGCGAAAGCATGGAGACTTGCCGAATTCTTGATTGAAACGAAGAATCGGCGCGCCGAGAGGAAACCATTCGTTAATATCGAGCAGCGCGACGATCGGCGAAGTCTTCTCCTGCCCGAGAAGTCCCAGCAGCCGCTTGGTTTGATAGCGCCGCTCGCGCGCGCGTAAACCGAGATGGGAAACGATCACCCGGACGACATGATTGCCAATAGCAATATCCGCGTCAATGGCGCCGCGCGCCTCGCGTCCGGGAACGCTCAGGTCGAGCCGACTGACGCGAACCACGGAGTGACGCGTCAATAAGACATTGCCATATTCGCTGTTGGTCTTCGTGACATTCGGGCCGCTGACGACGTGGTATCCGGTGGTTTCGGCCAGATATCGCATCTGATAGGCCTCAAAAGTACCATCGTGAGCGGAATGCACCTCTTGGAGACCGATGATATCGGCATTGAGCTCTTTTAAGATAGCGGCGATGCGGGTGGCGTCCCGGCGCCGGTCAGAGCCGACGCATTGGTGAATGTTGTAGCTCACCACCGAAAGCAAGCGCGGCGTTGTTTCAATTTGATCGGCGCCCATTGATGATTAGTCTATCACCTTCATTTCTTGTCCACCGCTCTAGCGTTCTTCCGCTGGCGTTCATCTTAGGGTGACCACGGCCTACATGATCGCTCAGGCGTTCAAGAGCCCAATGCATCTCTTTTCCAATAATATAATTTTATCAACCACACGTTCGTTAACAGAGATCGTTTCGGCGATCAATGATTGTGTGCCGCCCAATCGGAGTGTATTCGCACATTACTGCAAATCAACGTTATCGTTCACGACTGGATACTCGGGCTAAATTGCGGCGTCATCTTGGCTGAGACTGTGTAGACGCGCTTTTTGTGTTAGCGGACAGCGACGGGCGCGTCAGCACATCGTCCATGGTGCCGCCGACTAAAATCAGCAACCAAAAAAATCCTGCAGCTGCGAACACCCAGGTGAGACGATCGCTGTAGCGGACGTGCATGAAGTAGAGAATGACCAACAATGCTTTGCCCACCGCGATCGCGAGGGCGACCATCGTGTTTATGCTCCCGCCGAGATCCAAGAACGCGATGGCGGTGGTAAGTCCTGTAAGTACAAGCAGGGCGAGGAAAACGAGAGCGTACGTTCTTATGGAAACATGAGGTTCGGATTTCATTGGTGGCGTCCCAGTAAATAAAGTAAAGGGAAGAGAAAAATCCACACGATGTCGACGAAATGCCAATAAAGACCCGTCAGCTCGACAGGGGTATGATAGGCGGCCGAAAATCTGCCCCGCTTCGCCTTCAAAACGAGCGCCGTCAACAATCCGATGCCGATAATCATGTGCACGGCATGCATCCCCGTCATGGCGAAATAAAACGAAAAGAAGATTTCCGCCTGGCGCTCAAACGGCCCCGGAAACGCGAAAGCGCTGCCCGGCACGAGATGCTCTACGAACTTCGAGTGATATTCGAAAAACTTGATACCGAGGAACACCGTTCCTAAAACCATGGTCAAAACCAGGAAGACGATCAATACGTTCCGTTTGTTGGCCTCCGCGCTGTGAACCGCCAGAGCCATGGTGAAGCTGCTGCAAATCAGCACCGCCGTGTTGATGCCGCCCAACAGGACGTCCAACTGATTGCTCGCCTCCGCAAACGCCTGCAGGTACCAGTGTCGGTAAACGAAGTATCCTGCAAACATACCGCCGAAAAACATGACCTCGGTTGCGAGAAATACCCACATGCCGAGCCACGAGGCCTCGTGCTGTTGCTCGACATCGTCGAAGTGATGCGCTTGGAATGATTCTACCTTAGACATGGGCCGGTTTCCCCAATGAGTAAACCTCTTCGGGATCCTTTTCGTAAGCGTAAGCCCCTTCGGTCACTATCGGCGTTCGTTCAAAGTTTTCCGTCGGAGGCGGCGACGGAGTTTGCCATTCGAGACCTCTGGCGCCCCACGGATTTCTCCCGGCAATGGCGCCGTAGCGTAAAGACCAAATCAGATAGGTCAACGGCAGCAGATAGCCGACGGCCAGAATCGAGGCACCCGCAGTCGACATGACATTCAACACTTGAAACTCCGGCGGATAGACGTGGTAGCGGCGCGGCATCCCGATATAGCCAAGGACGAATTGCGGAAAGAAGGTCAGATTGAAACCGATGAAGATAATCAGCGCTGCCAGTCTGGCCCAGCCTTCGGGATATCTTCGACCGGTCATCTTGGGCCACCAGAAATGAATGCCTCCCAAGTAGCCCATCACCGATCCTCCGACCATAATGTAATGAAAATGGGCGATCACGAAATAGGTATCGTGCACATGGACATCGATGCCCAAGCTGGCAAGAAATAAACCCGTCAGTCCGCCGATGGTGAAGAGACCGATAAAGCCCAACGCGTAGAGCATCGGTGCATCGTAGGAGATGGACCCTTTGTAAAGAGTGGCGGTCCAGTTGAAGACTTTGATCGCCGACGGGATAGCGACGACCATGCTCAGGAACGAGAATACCATTCCCGCATGAACCGATTGTCCGGAGACAAACATATGGTGTCCCCAGACCAAGAAGCCGATCACCGCGATGCCAATGCTGGCGAAAGCAACAACGCTGTAACCGAAAATCCGTTTGCGCGAAAAACAAGCGATGAGCTCGCTCACGACACCCATCGCCGGCAGGATCATGATGTAAACCGCTGGGTGCGAATAAAACCAGAACAGATGCTGAAACAACAGCGGATCGCCACCTAGCGCGGGGTCGAAAATTCCTAGATGGAAAATCCGCTCCAGCCCGACGAGCGTCAGCGCGATGGCAAGGACCGGCGTGCCCAGGAGCAATATGATGCTGCTGGCGTAATGCGCCCAGATAAACAGCGGAAGACGAAACCAGGTCAGGCCGGGCGCGCGCATCTTGTGGATGGTAACGATGAAATTGAGCCCCGTCAGAATCGAAGAGAAGCCGGTGATAAAGATTCCGACAATGGTCAACGCGACGTGGGTGTTGGAATAGATGCTGCTGTACGGCGTATAAAAAGTCCAGCCCGTGTCAACTCCACCGGCCGCCGCGGCAGCCACAGTAAACAGGCCCCCGAGAATAAAAATATACCAGCTGGCGAGATTGAGACGAGGAAACGCAAGATCCCGGGCGCCGATCATCATCGGCACGAGAAAATTCCCCAACACCGCCGGGATCGACGGGATCAGAAAGAACCAGACCATGGTGATGCCATGCATGCTAAATAACTTGTTGTAAGTCTCCGCCTGGACCAGGTCCCCTTGCGGCGTCAGCAACTCCAGGCGGATCAGGGTGGCGAAAAAACCGCCGATGAAAAAGAACAGAGTCACGGATAGAAGATAGAGCCAGGCGATGCGTTTATGATCCGTTGTCAACAGCCACGATCGGATACCATAGTTCACGTTTAGATAATGCTCGCGACGCTCGATTTCAGACACGTTCATTTTTGCGATGCTTTCCTTTCTACCGTGTGCAAGGATTTGATGTAGGCAATGAGCTGGAGGATCCCCTCTTCACTAATCAAGCCTTTAAACGTCGGCATGATCGGCTGATAACCGGCAACGACTTTCGCCCGAGGATCGAGGATAGATTCGCGGATGTAATCCTCATTTGCGGCCACCGTCTTCCCCCCTTGGAGTTGCACGGTTTTCCCGAAGAGTCCCACAAGGGAAGGACCTTGGCTGGTTCCGCCGACTCGATGGCATGTGTTGCAACCGAACCTCTGAAAGAGACGTTCGCCCAGATCCACCATGGACATGCCCGTCGCGCCGCCGCTCAACCATTTTTCAAACTCGGCCGGCTCCAAAACCACCACCCGCCCGACCATCCCTGAATGCTGCGTGCCACAGTATTGCGAGCACAACAAAGGATACTCTCCCGCTTTGGTCGCCTGGAACCATAGCGTCGTATAACGCCCGGGAAGAACGTCTTGCTTGATGCGAAAAGCCGGGAGAAAAACATCGTGGATGACGTCTTCCGATGTCATCGTCAATTTCACGGCCTGCCCCACCGGCACATGGAACTCGTTGATCTCTCTTTGCCCCTCAGCATGCTGGGCCTTCCACATCCACTGCCTTCCGACGATGCTGATCTCGAGGGCGTCGTTCGGTGGATTATAAATGTCAAAGTAAATGATCGCCCCCCAGACAAACATGACCATCGTCAAACCGAGCGGGATGGCGGACCAAAGGATTTCGAGCCAGAAGTTTCCCTCAATGGGTCCCGGCCGTTCATCCTCCGAGCGCCGGCGATATTTGACCGCGAAGATGACAATCATGAAAAAAATCAACGCAACAAAAAAGCCTGTCACCGCGACGAGAAAATAAAAGAGCGCATCCACTCTTGGCGCCATGGTTGACGCTTGTTCCGGGAACAAAGGGAAACCAAGATTCATGGGTTGAAGTTTTCTAACCGGGCTGCAGTTTACGGTTTCGATCCCGCCGGAGCATGACGGCGATGAAAATGACAAGAGCCAAGACGGTAGCGATTCCCGCGAGGCGGACGATATTCGTCACGAGGAGACTGTACTTTCCTGTCGCAGGGTCGTAGTGATAGCAGAAGAGTAAAAGCTGATCGATGGGCGAAGCGATCTTTTTAGCAGAGGCCTCGATCAGGCCCAGACGCAAATCCCGGGGCGAAAATTCGATGCCGTAGAAGTAGCGGGCGATCTTACCGTCCGGCGTCAAAAGTATGATGCCGGTAGCGTGCCCAAAGCGGTCGTTCTCGCTCTCATAATTATAACGAAAGCCCACGGCTTCGGTTAGGCGTCGGATGGCCGTTTCGTCCCCGGTCAAAAAGTGCCAACCCTTTTCCGCGCCCGGCCGTGAATATTGTTTGACGAAGTCGCTTTTTTTTGCCGCTGCCAGGGCCGATGTATCGCGGGGATCGAAGCTCACGGTAAGCACATCGAACTGATCGCCGATATTGAAAGAGAGCGGCCGCATGCCTCGGACCAGGCCGTCCAGGGTCAACGGGCAGAGATCCTGACAGCTGTAATAAACAAGAGACAGAATCAATGGCCGGCGGCCAAAGTAATCCTTGAGGGTTACCGTTCTTCCTGCCTCATCGCGAAATTCCACGTCCAACGGAACCTGCGCGCTCAGTTTCTGTTCCAGATCGACATTTCGCAGAGCAACGGGGCGGTCGTCGTGGGCAAACAACGGCGATACCCAGAAGAGGCTGAAGACAAAAACGAGAGCAAGGAAAATGTCATTCCGGCTGGTAGGGGCGGGTTTAAAACCCGCCCCTACGCTGATCGTGCGCGGCAATGACGATGAAAACCACATCATCGCGCCTTTTCTTCCTGCTTCCGTGCAGGCAAGCCTTTCTTCGCCAGAACCTCCATCGCCTGGTCTACGGGGATTCTTACGATGCCGGCATTCTTATCGACCCACCCGTAATTGTTGAGCGCGGCATCTTCCGCCGCCCGCATCTGGCGCAGTTCACTGTGGGCATCGACCTGCAAGCGCGGCCCAGGAGTCGCTTCACGCTCTTGGGCCAATCGTGGGATTGGGGTGTCTTGCCTGGCGTGCTGAACCGTTTTGTAATGAACTATCAAGGACGCTATGACCACCGAGATAACGAGGACGACCGAGAGGCCAATGCCGAAAAAAGCGATGTAACCTGGTCTGAGGTCGCTTAGCTCGTAGCTGGCCTGCAAATCAGTTCTGGGCTCGCGGTGAAGATCGGATTCCGCCATGTTCAGGCTTCCTGCACTTGTTCCAGCACTTCCGCAAAGCGCGGATCATGAAGCGGCAGCAACGAGCGCGCTTTTAAATAGCCAATGAATGCGGCTAGCCAAAGACCACCGATGCCGACCGGAGCCACGATATCCAGCCAGTGGAGGTGGAATCGCGCCGGGTAAAAGGACGGCGCTACGATCCAGAGAATGTCCAACCAATGCATAAAAAGGATCGCCGCGGCAACCTGAGACAGCATCCGAGCGCTACGCTTGGTGGTCCGCGAGAGTAGCAAGATGAACGGCAATGCAAAGAGAAAAAGAATCAAGGCGAGCGCAACCCACTCCCAACCACCGCCGATTCTATGTAAATACCACGGGATCTCTTCGGCCAGATTTTCCGACCAGATCAGCAGGAACTGGCTAAATTGCAGGTACGCCCAAAACATTACCAGAGCGAGCAAAAGGTTGCCGAGATCGTGCCAACGGTCCGGCGATATCACCTGGGAGAGAGGCTTCTGACTTTCCAAAAATCGCGTTGCCAGGATCGCCACGGCCAAGGCCGCCAGTCCGAAGCTCACCATAAAGATCATTCCAAAGATGGTCGAATACCACTTGGGCTCGAGTGACATCATCCAGTCGATGGCGGCGAACGTAACAGTCAGCCCATAAAGCACGAGACCGGGTCCGCTGAGCCTTTGCAGTCTCAGGGTCAATGCGTCGTCGGCCGTGCGGTCCTGTTGAAGTGACCATGTGACGAGCAAGCGTCCCAGGACGATCCAAACGGCGAAATAGGCCACTGTGCGCGCAATAAAAAAAGGTATATTGAGATAGGCGGCTTTCTGTTGCAGCAGTGGATCAGCCGCAACGACTTCGGTTCGCGCCCAGGGATAAAGATCGGACAGCCCAAACAACAGGGGAATGAACAGCAGAGCCATGAGCGGCAGGGTTTGTATCGCCGCTTCCAACACACGTTGGATCATAAACCCCCATCGTCCGCCCACGAGATGATGCAGCATGAGTAGTGCCAGACATCCCATCGGAATGCCAATCCAAAAAATATACGCCCCCAGATAAGCGCGAAAGAATGACGGCGGAAAGATCAGCGCTCCACCGGCACACAACACCGCGGCAATCAAACCCACTGCGAGCGACCGCTTCTGCATGAGATCCCATCGAATAAGCGACCTGTTATCGTTCATGGTTTGATCGCGAGTTGTTGACGTTGATCCTCCGGAACGTCGGCGAGAGTGGCGTTCTGGCTTAGCTGCAGCGCGCGGATATAGGCGACGATCGCCCAACGATCTTCAGGCTTGATCTGTTGGGCATAATCCGGCATCGCGCCGAAGCCGTTAGTCATAACGTCGAAAAAATAGCCGGCGGGCGCCTGGCGCAAACGATCCATGTGAAACGAAGCCGGCGCGCGATAGCCGCGCCGCACTATCATCCCCTGTCCTGTGCCAACGCGATCATGACAGGGAGAACAATAAATGTTGAAGCGCTCTTGTCCCCGCGCGAGCATCAAAGGTGTTAACGGAAAGGGAAACGTATCGACTAACTTCCCTCCCTGTTTTCCCGTGTAGAAGTGTTCATCGCTGCGCAACTCTCCTCTGGCCACAGTGCCTTCCACAAGGGGTCTCGCGGCGCGCTCATCGCCGAAAAAGGTGCTGCGACTAAGCGGCTCGTATCTGGGTTGATCCGCCATCTTTTGTTGACAGCCGAAGACGGCGGCTAACGCGAACGCCACCAACACGCACAGCCATCGCTTTAGTGAGTTTCGCATAAAGAATGCAAAGCCGCTGCTGTTTCCAATTCCCCCTCACCCTTCCCTCCCCCGTTGCGGGGGAGAGGACAAAGGAGAGGGGATCTTTGGCAGTTTACCGTTCAACTTCATAGACTCCCTGGGGAGCGACGCTTTCGAGAAATCGCCGGGTCGCTTCATAGTCGAACTTCGGATCGGCAGATTCGATGCAGAGAAAAAAACGATTTCTCGTCGCCATCTGGAAACGCTCAACGTTGAAAACGGGATGATACGGCATCGGCAAACCGTTGAGCGCGAGCAATCCGAGGACGGCCGACAGTGCGGCCACGAGGATCGTTAGCTCAAAGGTTACCGGAATGAACATAGGCCAGCTATTGAGAGGACGCCCGCCGATGTTCAGCGGATAATCGATCACTGAGGCCCAATACTGTAAGTAGAATCCTCCGACGCAGCCGATGAT
>VBKY01000700.1:2344-5208 GCA_005879255.1 Deltaproteobacteria bacterium | reverse complement strand
ACCTTCGCCGACCAAGCGGTCATCGCCATCGAGAACGTGCGCTTGTTTAAGGAACTCGATGCGCGAAATGCGGAGTTGCGCGAGGCGCTGGAGCATCAGACGGCAACGGCGGAAGTGCTCGGCATCATCAGCCGCTCTCCCACGGACGTGCAGCCGGTCCTCGACGCCATCGTCGAGAGCGCCGCCCGGGTTTGTGGGATTGATGACGTAGGGCTGCGACTCCACGAGGGGAACGTTATGATTTCGCGGGCTCATTTTGGTCCCATACCCATTGGCCGGGTCGAGATCAGTATTGATGAGGCACAGTATCGCTGGATGCGCGAGCACGGCACGCTCCACATTCCAGACGTCCGCGCGCAGAACGATTTCCCGGTAGGTTCCGCCGGCAACTTCCGCACCTACTTAGCCGTTCCCCTTCGTCAGCAGAAGGAATTCATTGGCGGACTGTTCGGACGTCGCACCGAGGTACGCTCCTTCACCCCGGCCCAGATCAAGCTCCTTGAAACCTTCGCCGACCAGGCGGTCATCGCCATCGAGAACGTGCGCTTGTTTAAGGAACTCGATGCGCGAAATGCGGAGTTGCGCGAGGCGCTGGAGCATCAGACGGCAACGGCGGAAGTGCTCGGCATCATCAGCCGCTCTCCCACGGACGTGCAGCCGGTCCTCGACGCCATCGTCGAGAGCGCCGCGCGGGTTTGTGGGATCGATGATGTGCAGCTGCGGCTACGCGAGAGAGACGTGATGGTTGCGCGCGCTCATTTTGGTCCCATCCCCGCCATCGGCCGAGTTGAGATCAGTATTGATGAGCCACAGTTTCACTGGCTGCGCGAGCATGGCTCGCTCCACGTTCCCGACGTCCGCGCGCAGAACGATTTCCCAATGTTGGGTTCCGGCGGCAATTGGCCCACCATGTTACTCGTCCCCCTTCGTCAACAGGGGGAACTCATTGGCGTGATGAATGCACGACGCACCGAGGTGCGCCCCTTCACCCCAGCGCAAATCAAGCTCCTCGAAACCTTCGCGGACCAGGCGGTCATCGCCATTGAAAACGTACGGCTGTTCCAAGAACTGGAGGCGCGGACCGGCGAGTTGGCGCGGTCGGTTGGGGAGCTCAAAGCGCTGGGCGAGGTTGGCCAAGCTGTTAGCTCTACTCTCGATCTTCAAACCGTGCTTAGCGCCATTGTTGGCCACGCGGTGCAGCTCTCCGGAACCAGCGGCGGTGTTATCTACGAGTTCGACGAAGCTGTGCAAGAGTTTCACCTCAGGGCGAGTTTCCGCATGGAGGGGGAGATAGTTCAGGCGCTCCAGGTGACACCGGTCCGTCCGGGGCAAGGCGCGACGGGGCAAATGGCGACGGTTCGTGCGCCAGTTCAAGTGCCGGACATTTTAGAGGAGCGAGAATATACGGGTACTCGCGTGCGGCCCATGCTTGCACGTCTCGGCTATCGATCTGTTTTGGCGGTTCCGCTGCTGCGCGAGGAGCGAATCATGGGCGCGTTAACGGTCTGGCGGAAAGAAGCGGGCAACTTCTCAACCGAAGTGGTGAATCTTCTTCAAACCTTCGCGACCCAATCGGCCCTGGCGATCCAAAACGCCCGGCTGTTCCGTGAGATCGAAGAAAAGAGCCAGCAGATCGAAGCGGCCAACCGGCATAAGTCGGAGTTCCTCGCTAACATGTCGCACGAACTGCGCACGCCGCTCAACGCCATCATCGGCTTCTCCGAAGTCTTGGGCGAAAGATTGTTCGGCGAGCTAAACGAAAAGCAAGCCGAGTACACCGACGACATCCTCACCTCCGGCCGCCATCTTTTATCCCTCATCAATGAGATTCTCGATCTCTCCAAAGTAGAGGCGGGGCGCATGGAGCTAGAGCTGACGACGTTTGATCTTCCGTTGGCGATAGACAACGCGCGCACCTTTGTGCGCGAGCGGGCCACAAAGCATGGCATTACGCTCGATGTCCAAGTTGATGAGCGCCTGGGCGACATCGTCGGTGATGAACGAAAGATCAAGCAGATACTTCTAAATCTGCTTTCCAACGCGGTGAAGTTCACCCCGGAGGGAGGACGGATTGAAATGAAAGCCAGGCAGGCTGACGGCTCGGTGGAAATCTCAGTCAGTGACACCGGCATTGGCATCGCCCCGGCGGACCAGCCAAAGATCTTCGAGGAATTTCGCCAAGTGGGCTCCGACTATGCGCACAAGAGTGAGGGAACCGGACTGGGGCTAACGCTGGCCAAGAAGTTTGTTGAGCTGCATGGGTGAAGAATTTGGGTGGAGAGTGAAGCGGGCAAGGGCAGTAAGTTTACGTTCACGCTGCCGATCAACTAGCAAAACGACAAAAACTCGAAGCACGAAGCACGAAATCCGAAACAAATTCAAAATGATGAAAAACACATCAACTACAATGCTCCAAACAGGGAGGATCGAATTCCCTGTTTTGGATTTTCTGATTTTGAATTTATTTGGCCGCGGTTTGTTTCGAATTTCGATATTCGGATTTCGGATTTTGATTCGTGATTGCTTAGCGCGATAAACTTTCTTGAGAGGGAGAAGTAAAATGTCTCTACAGGTGAAGCGTGAGAATGTGCCGGAGAAAAAGGTTGTGCTCAAGACCGGCGAGGGAGAAGGCTCGATGATCATTCGGCAGGCCTACGGTAACGAGAGCAGTCTGCTGGTCGCGTTGAGACCGCCGGGCTATCATACCAGGCCGCACATGCACGCTTCGGAGCAAATCAACCATGTATTAGAGGGAGAGATCTGGTTTTTCGTGGAGGACAAAGGTTACCAATGCAAGAAGGGCGATTTTCATCGAATCCCAGCCAACCGAGTTCATTGGGCGTGAAATCACTCGACTGCCAGCG
>VBKY01000700.1:0-2337 GCA_005879255.1 Deltaproteobacteria bacterium | reverse complement strand
ACCTCCGAGAGGGGGCAGCAGGACTCTTCGATGAAAATGAAACTCCAGAGCTAAGAGGAGAAGACGAAAACAAGTTCGTACCCTATGATTCGGCAAAGGTAGAGAGCCGGTACTTCTCCGACAACAAAAACTAACTAAAAAGGTTTGAAGTTTTCTGTTGAATTTTGGCTTACCGAATCGGAAAAGAGATGACTCGCGCAAAGGCGCAAAGGACGCCAAGTGATGGGCCTTGGCCCGTCATCCCGAGCGAATGCGAGGGATCTAAGAACGATTTCTCCCTGCGGTCGAAATGACAAAGCGCGTCCCATCCCTTTGCGTCTTGGCGCGATAAATTCTCTGAATGTGGTTGCGTTGAATATTTGAAAGGAAAGAATCCAAAAACCATGCACGCGGTCAGTTGGCTCGTTGGATGGTTCACGTTTACATCGCTCTTTTTGGGCGGATTGCGGCATTCAGTTTTCGCTCAAGAGATGAAGCGACTCCGATACGGCACGACGATCAGCACGGTGAATCTGCCGGTCTGGGTTGCTAAAGAGAGCCGTCTTTTTGCCAAGCATGGTCTTGACCCGGAAGTGATTATGATTCAGGCCGGCGCGTTAACGACAATGGCGATTATCAGCGGCGAGTTGCAATTCTCAGGCGCGGGGGCCGCGTCGGTTTTGGCGGCACGAATCAAAGGCAGCGACATCGCTCTCATGGCCTGCCCGGCGGATTCGGATCTCGTTTACCTGGTGGCGCGGCCTGAGATAAAAAGCGTCGCAGAGCTGAAAGGAAGATCGAGCGCGGTGACCCGCTTGGGCTCGACGACTCATTTCTATCTGCGCTCGGCGCTCAAGTATGCCGGACTTAATCCAGAAAAAGATGTCACTATCCTCCAGCTCGGAACCGAATACGCGGCGGCGTTGGAAACCGGCAGAATCACCGCGGCGGCGCTACCCTTTGACCTGGCCTTGCCTTATTTGCAGAAAGGCTGGCCGGTATTGCTCGATCTTTCGAAGACGGATTTCGTCTATCCCGCATCCTGTGTGGTGAGCAGTCGGGCATTCGTGAAGGACAATCCTGATATCGCGGAACGTTTTCTCAAAGCGTATATCGAAGCGATCCATTTGATGAAAAAAGATCACGGCGCCGGCGAGAGAGCCTACAACAAATGGCTCAAACCGAAAGACATGCTGCTGGCCAAGAAGGCGGTTGATGCCTACGCGAATTTATTTAAACCGATTCCCCGCGTCTCGGATCGAGGAATTCAGGCCGTCTTGGAGGAACTCGGGTTGTCGACTCCCGTGCCCAAGGATCTGATCGACCGTCCGGAGTATTTCCGCGACAATGGGCCATTGGAAAAACTCGTGAGCAGTGGCTGGATCGCTCAGCTGGGGAGGTAGGCTTCTGTGAAAGCCAGGAAGAAACATCTCTTAGCGCGATGTTAGCTAGGCGAATAGATGGTGTAGGGGCAACCCCCCGTGGTTGCCCTTTTGGGCAGGCACAGGGGCCTGCCCCTACCGCAAAGGCGCAAATGGCGTCAAGAAAAATGGCGAATAAATGTTCTTTGCGATCTTGGTGTCTTGGCGCGATAGGCGGAAATCGTGAGGGGTGAAGGGCGAGGGGTAGGGGGCGTAACCCCTGACGCCTTACCCCCAAACTATAGAACTAATGTGGGAGGATTTATGAAGAGGATAAATTGTTTTGCCGTTTTCCTTTCCGGCTTTGCTCTTCTCTCCAGCATTCCACAAGCAGCTGCGCAGGAATTTTTTAAGGGTAAGTCTGTCACCATTGTGGTGGGGAACTCGGTTGGAGGGGCACAAGACGACTGGGCTCGCTTTATAGCTCAGTATCTCGGCAAGCACATTCCGGGGAATCCCACTATCGTGGTGCAAAACATGCCGGGCGCCGGGACCATCATCGCGGCCAACCATATCTATAACATCGCCAAACCCGACGGTTTGAGTCTCGGGTTGATTAATCCGGGCATTTACATCGATCAGCTTCTCGGCGCGAAAGAAGTTAGGTTCGACTGGCCGAAATTTTCCTGGGTCGGCTCGCCGGAACGGATCGATCAAGTCTTGTTCATCCGGGCGGATGGGCCATACAAGACATTTGAAGATATCCGCAAGGCGGCGGAACCGCCAAGGTGCGCGGCTTTGGCGCGAACCACCCCTGGTTATCAGTTACCCAAGCTCGTTGAGGAGGGGCTCGGGCTTAAGATTAATATGGTGCTGGGTTACGGCGGCGGCGGCGAAATGAACTTAGCGATAGAGAAAGGAGAAGTGCACTGCCGCGCCGGCACCGTGTCGGCTTATGTGGGCCGTGAACCTACCCGCACATGGATCAAGAACGGTT
>VBKY01000116.1 GCA_005879255.1 Deltaproteobacteria bacterium | reverse complement strand
TAAGGAGACCAAATTTTTTATTTCTTCCGTGGTCAGATTATAGCCGCCCGTAACTATTGGTTTTTCTTTCACTTTTAAATACCTATAAACAGATCTATGAGTCACCACCCAATGAAACAAGGTCGTTAAAAATTAAAAAATCTGTAAAGAAAAATGACAACTGAAAAGATGCGAAACTGAACTGCCCGATATTCCCAGTAAATCAGTACGTTAGGCCGGAATTAAGAAGTGTATGCATTCCTTACAATTTTAAGCGGGTTTACAGTCCTCAAAAAGCAGAGGGGCCCGAAAAACTAAGCCATTTTAAGCATATTCCGCGTCATTTATTGTCGAAAGCATCGCCAAAGTTACCAATGCGGGTCAAAACGCGAAAGCATCGAGTTGTTCTAGCTAGCAATCGTTTCCTATGAAGAGTTGATCCGCAAGCTTCTGCCCGGCTCGAAAATAATCGGGAAACTGTTAGTCTGAACGACCCCACCAAGGGCGAAACGGAACTTTTTCAGTAACACTATGGTCTCAAAGCACGAGTTGCTTTTCCAACCACGACAGATCGGGGAGGGGGTCCTTGTTGAAGCTTCAAGTTGCGCAAACAGATATGTTCTAATATTTTCATTGCTATGTCTCCGGTCCGTCTCGCCGCACGAAACCTCTTTCGACAGCCGACAAGGTCAGCGATCACCCTATCGGCGATACTATTCGGAATGATCGCATTGATGATAAGCGGGGGCTTTATAGAGTGGATCTTTTGGGCCATGCGGGAGGCCACGGTTTATTCAAAGCTTGGCCACATCCAGATCGCAAAAGCGGGCTATTTTTTGCAGGCGCAGGAAGAGCCTTCCGCTTTTGTCATACCCAGCAACCTTCCGGAGCTTTCTCAGCTCTCAACAATTCCACGGGTCCGTTTGGTCACGACTCGGTTAGCGTTTAATGGGTTAGTGAGCCACGGCGAGACCACTACGTCGTTCATTGGCGAAGGGGTGGAACCCGAAAAGGAAGAAAGCGTGAGCAATCTATTACACATCACCAAAGGAAATGGCCTTTCGACGAATGATCCCAAGGGCATGATACTTGGGCGAGGGCTCGCCGCCAGCCTTGGAGTCGATGTGGGCGATTCGATAATCTTGCTAATTACGCTCTCTTCGGGTGGCATCAATGCGATCGAGGGCCACGTCCGTGGGCTGTTTTTCACCGTCAGTAAAGAATTTGATGATTCTGCTCTGCGCATTCCGATTGGTTTGGCTAAAGAGCTGTTACGCGTCTCCGGCGCCCATACGTGGATCGTTCTACTCGACAGCACCGAGGATACGCACGACGTACTGGTTCAGGTCAAAAATCAGCTCCAGAGCAGCAAGAGCGCTTTAGAAGTTAAGCCATGGGACGAGTTAGCCGACTTCTATAACAAGACAGTGGCACTGTATTCGCGTCAAATGAACGCTTTAAAGTTGATTATCGCGCTCATCATAGTGCTTGGCATTGCGAATACGATGACAATGAACGTCCTTGAGCGAACTGGCGAAATCGGCACACTGATGGCTCTGGGAAATCGTAGTAAACAAATCATGCGACTCTTTGTTACTGAGGGACTTATTCTGGGATTGATCGGAGGTGTCTCCGGTACCGTGATTGGGTATATACTGGCCGAAACTATTTCCTATGTTGGCATCCCAATGCCGCCTGCACCAGGAATGAGCACCGGATTCACCGGGCAAATCCGTGTGACACCTAGTCTGGCCGCACAAGCTTTGGCTATTGCCGTAATCACCTCACTAGTTGCTAGTCTCTACCCGGCTTGGAAGGCATCACGGCTTAATATCGTTGATGCATTGCGACAAAACCGATAGCCTCCAATGTGGAAACTGGCTTTTCGAAACGTTTTTCGCCAGCGATCGCGAACCGCTTTGACGTTGGCAGCGATCATCTTCGGAGTGACATCACTTGTCTTGACCGGTGGATTCGTACAGGACTTTTTTATCCAGCTACGCGAAGCGACCATCCATTCTCAATTCGGCCATCTTCAGATACTCAAAAAAGGTTACTACGAAGAGGGCCGCAAATCTCCATACAAATATATGATCGACGACTCCGACAAAGTGGCTGCGGAACTCCGCCAGCTTGACCATGTCGCCGACGTAACAGCGCGGATTAATTTTTCGGGGTTACTGAGTAATGGCCGCACCACGTTTCCGGTGATCGGTGAGGGGATTCATCCGGAAAAGGAACTGCGGCTCGCTCGTTACATCACTCTGGTTTCTGGAAGCCAGCTTCCTAAGAATGAACTATATACGATGCTGATCGGTCAGGGTGTTGCCAATTCACTTAAGCTGAAGGTAGGCGACAGCGCGATCCTTTTGGTGAACACGCGTGACGGAGCAATTAACACATTTGATTTTAAGATCGCAGGAATATTCCAAACGTTTTCGAAGGAATTTGATGACCGTGCCTTGCGAATTCCCATCGCCGCAGCCCAGGAATTGCTCGCAACGAAGGCCGCCCACCGCCTCGTAGTTGCCCTCACTGAAACTTCTTATACCGACAACGTCGCTCAGCAAGTCATGCGTATTTTACCTGCGGATCAGTTTGAGACGAAAACTTGGTATCAATTAGCCGATTTTTACCAAAAAGCCGTCGATCTCTATCAGCGGTATTTTCTGGTTCTGCACATCATCATCCTCGGACTCGTTCTTTTGAGCGTCGCCAATAGCGTGAACATGACCGTTTTCGAACGCACGGGAGAGTTTGGAACACTCATGGCTCTCGGCAATCGCGGCAGCGCTGTTTTCAAGCTTATTCTCCAAGAGGTTTTTATACTTGCGTTACTAGGAAGCCTTGCGGGGCTAGTTTTAGGAATAGCCATTGCCGCCATTATCTCGGCAATCGGCATTCCAATGCCGCCGATGCCCAATACCAACTCTGGCTACGTTGCGCTAATACAAATCATTCCCAGTAAAATCGCAACGGCTTTCGCCGTCGGTTTTGCCGCGACCTTGTGCGCCGCGGTATTCCCTGCTCGCCGGGCGTCGAAGTTAAGAGTCGTAGAAGCCTTGCGCTACAACAACTAATGATTAGAAACAACTATGCGTCGGTTAAATTTGACACATGTCTCCCATGAACTTTCTACGGGACGTCGTGATTAGGGCTGGGAAACGCATTCGCGGAATCTCCCATGAAATCCTCCTCTACTGCAATCTCTTCATATAGTCCTTAGCAAACATCTTGTCCGGTAAGTCTTTTACCCTTAGCTCCGCATAATCCAACGTGGATTTCGCTCCTTCAATCAAGGCGTCCTCCATGATTAAACGACTTGGTCTGAGCGCGCCTGCAGCTTCCTTATAATTCAAATAGCGGCAGGTTTTTAAGAGTCTGCCGGACAATGCGTAGAACTCCGCTTTGTAAGGCCTATCATTGTTTTTGTTCACCCAATACAAAACTTTGTCGTAGGTCACCGATCGATCCACGGCCTTAAGCTCCAAGACAGCGTAATTCTCGCCTTCAATAGCATCGGTCCTGAGAACTGTCGGAGTATAATCTCCGCTAAGATTAGCCCGTGCGAGATCTCCATTTGCAACTTGACCTGTGAGTTTTTGCGCTGCGGACAATCGAATTGGCTGTGAAATGTTCGGCATAAAAACCCAAAGGTCGCGATCGCGCATTAACAATACTTGGCCCTTGTCCGAAGCTGGCGCCAAGGTTCTAACTATGGTGCGATCATTTCCCTTTGAAAGGATTTCGTATTCTCTAACTTCCGCTTCCCGCCCTGGCCCTGTCGTCGTGATTCTTACATTCACCTGGTAACCCGATTGGGGGAAGCGGATTCGATCGGCCTTTTCAACAATCGCTTTACCTACATCATCCTCTGCGGCGTTGGCCACAGGATAAAGAGTTGGAATTATTATGGGAATGCCAGCGTATAACACGAAGTAGATGATGGCGCGCGCCCATGTATTGAGCATCCTAACTTACTCCCTCAAATAGCGTTCAACGGTTACGTAAATACCTCTATCGTCAGGCAATCTCGCAAATTTAGCTTGCATAAAAAGTGCAGGCACGTGTAAAATGCCTTTCTATTTATTACCTAATTATACATCAAACATGGAGGTTGTTAGAATCGAAGATGTTAGCAAGTCTTACAATCTTGGCAATCAGCGGGTGGAGGCTCTCCGATCCGTGGACTTGACAATTGACGAGGGCGACTTCTTGGCAATTGCGGGTCCGTCTGGGAGCGGTAAGAGCACCTTGCTAAATCTTATCGGCTGCATCGACATCCCCTCCAGTGGCAACATTTATATCGCAGGGAATCGGGTCAGTGATCAGAATCCCGACCAATTGGCAGACTTGCGCGCGCGGACAATCGGATTTATTTTCCAAACCTTCAATCTGCTTCCGGTGCTATCGGCGGAAGAAAACGTGGAGTACCCCTTACTGCAATTCAAAGACATAACAAAGCGCGAACGGCGGGAGCGCGTGGGCCATTTCTTAAATGTCGTCGGCCTCGAGAAGTTTGCTCGGCATCGGCCCAATGAGCTTAGCGGTGGACAGAGACAAAGAGTAGCGATCGCCCGAGCGTTGGTCACGAGACCAAAAATCGTCCTGGCCGACGAGCCCACCGCCAATCTAGACCATAAGACCGGTGCCTCGATCCTCGAATTGATGCGCTTGGTGAACCGCATTCAGAAAACGACCTTCGTATTCTCGACCCACGATGCTTCGGTCATGCGCATGGCCAACAAACTAATACATATTCAAGACGGTCGCATTGTCAGAGAAGAAACTGGTGGCATTTGAAGAAATCGTTACTCCATAGAATTTTACTGATCAGACCTACTAGTCTATTTTGTCTGGTGAGCGGGTTGTGTTTCTTCTTCTTCGCTTGGATCGTGCACGACAATTGCTTCGCCGCTTATGCCGTTCAGGTAGGCGCGTTTGAATCAGTTATATTAGCGTCCGAGAGAGCAAACCACGTCAGCCGCTCCGGCTTTCCGACCATTGTCGAAAAGCTAGCTCGTTCCAGAAAGCCGGCTTTAACGGCTGTGTTAGTCGGTCCCTATAACGAGCCAAGCGAAGCGGAGGTTGCCCGCGTGGCGCTCGTTCGTAGCGGGATCGACGGATTTGTCAGATTTTATCGCGACGGCTCCGGGCAAACGCCGCGGGATAAGAAACAATTTGCTGGCGCCAGTCAGCTCAAAGATGCTAACTCTGAAACGGATGGAAACCTCGAATCGTTCCACACGTCGCAAAACATAAGCTTATTGAGTCCTCAGGTTCAACTTATTGCGGCGGCGCCGGCGTCTGAACCTACGCAATCCGCCGCTCCACAATCAAAAACGCAAACAGGAAGCCTTCCCTTTTCAATCTCCGGTCACGTGCAAACCGCGGCGGCTTACACGGTCGCATCTCCGGATCATTGGTCAAAATTGAAGAATACTCTCGCGCTCGCACTTGAACGCGAACTCGGCACCGACATCAACCTTAAGATTAGCGGCCGCTTCTCTTATGATGGTGTCTACGACTTTACCAATTTCTTTCCCGATCGCGTGAAACGCGACCAGCGAATTGACGGCTTCTTTCATGAAACCTTTGTCGATTTTGGCGTCAACGATTGGAACTTTCGTTTTGGTCGTCAGCAGATCACTTGGGGTGAAGTTGTCGGATTATTCTTTGCCGACGTGGTCTCCGCAAAGGATCTCCGCGAATTTCTCGTTCCCGAGTTCGATTACATAAGGATTCCCCAATGGGCTGCACGCGCGGAATATTTCACAGGAGACTTTAAGGCGGAGGCGATTTGGATCCCCTATACGACCTATGACCGGATAGGTAAACCGGGAGGCGATTTTTATCCCTTTACGCTTCCCCCTCCTCCGGGCTTCGCGCAACATTTCCGGAGCGAACGCACACCTCATAAATTAAGCGACTCGTCCTTTGGTTTGCGCACATCCTACCTAACTAACGGCTGGGATTTGGCTGCTTTCTATTACGGCAGCACGGACGAAAACGCCACTTTTTTTCGGTCGACGATACTCGCACCGACGCCGACCCTTAGCTACCATCCCGATCACAAAAGAATCCACCAAGCCGGCTTGACGGCCTCCAAAGACGTTGGATCTTTTGTGCTCAAAGGCGAGGCTATCTATACCTGGGATCGTTTTTTCAATGTTACGCGACTAAATGATGCCGATGGCGTGGTCCGGCAAGATTTTTTGGACTACATCGTGAGCGCGGAAATCCCCCTCCCGATGGAATCCCGCATCAATCTCCAGTTTTTTCAGCGTTGGTTTACCAACCACGATCCCGACATCATTCCAGACCGCGTGGAGAGCGGCGCAAGCCTCTACGCGAGCACCAAGCTCTTCAATGAAAAAGTCGAGCCGGAGCTGCTGCTAATTCACAGCCTCAATAGATTGGATTGGATGGCGCGTTTTAAAATCACTTGGAATTTCGTGAAAGATTGGCGTCTAGTGGCTGGGACTGCGTTTTTCGGCGGGAAAGAGCTCGGCCTCTTCGGCAGGTTCGACAATCGAGATCGCGTCTTTGCGGAATTACGGTATACTTTCTGACGTAAAGATTCGACCGGATCCACGTTCGTTTAGCATCGCACAATTATCCATGTTTCCCCGGCGATAAGAAAAAGGTTGTTAGCCAACTGCCTGACCGCCTGAGGAATCCGCTGCGAAATGATTTATCGCGGGTTGGACTTGACCTCGTCCAAAATCTTCTTCGCTTCCTCTCTGCCGACAAACGCTTTATCCGATGCAAGTGCCTTACTCAAAGTCTCTGCCGCCGAAGATCTATCCCCACTTTTGTAATATGCCATGCCTAGATGGTAAAGCACCTCTGAATTACCATTGTTAAATTTTTCGTTACTTTCCTTTAGTAGGGCGATAGCATTCAGATAACTGCCTTTTTTATAGTAAATCCAACCAAGCGTGTCAGCCAGACTGGGATTATCCGGATTCGCCTCCCGAGCCTTTTGGGCGATTCCCAGAGCGACGTCCACGTTACCGCCATACTGAGAATAGTTATACGCGAGATTATTAGCAGCTAGAATATGTGTTTTGTTTATGTCAAGAACCCTTTGGTAATATTCGTTTGCTTTTTTTGGTTGCTGTTTTCGGTCATAAAGCATTCCTATCATTATCAAAGCTGGAATTGTGTTCGGATTCTTTGCAATCGTTTTTTCGTATTCTATAATCGCTAAGTCATTCTTTTGTTGCGCGCTATACACGCTACCTAAGAGAAAATATGCGGATGCGAGATTGGGATTTAGCTCCACGGCTCTATTCAGATATTTCGACGCTTCTTGATAGTCTCTCACTGCCAACTTAGCTTGACCCATCACCTGATAGACGTAGGCGTTATTTTTCGTTTTTTTCAGATGTTCCTCGGCGATGCCGATCGCTGCTTGAGAATTATTCTGCAGCAAATATAGTCGAACAATAGAATTCAACGCTTCGAAACGCTCGGGGTTTGAATCCAGGACATTTTTGTACTCCTTGATAGCTTCGGCATATTTTTTTTGCATGGTGTATGCCACAGCGAGGTTCATTTGCGCCGCAAATCCCCCAGGATTCAGTTGTTTTGCTTTTTGAAAAGCATCAACGGCTTGCGGGATTCGCTTCTTTCGTAAAAGCGAGGCACCGTAAACGACAAGCATTCGATCGTTTTTCGGCTGAAACTTGAGTACGAGCTGTGCATGTTCTAAGGCCGAGTCAACTTCCCCGCTCGCCGCTTGAATCTCTGCCAATGAAACCCTGGGGGGAATCCATAGGGGGTAAAGCTCGACCGCTTTAGCAAAGTTTTTCTTTGCATCCTCAATCTTGTTTTGAGAACGCTGCGCAAGGGCTAAGAAAAAGAACCCCGGAGCAAACTGCGGTCGGTCACGCGTGACGATCGTAAGATCCTCGATTGCCTTTTGATTGTTATTCTCAATTATGTTCATTCGGCCACGAAAAAAGTGACCATCAATATCGCCTGAATTCGTTGTGAGAATCTCTGAAGTAAAGCGCAGTGAATTTTTCAGATCTCCCCTTGATAGATAGAGCTCTGCTAGTCTCTTCTTGGCGATTAAGGATTTAGGTTTTTTCTGCAATAGGCCCAGATATAATTTTTCAATTTCATCAAATCTACGAGTAACAGAATAATAAAGACCTAGTACGTGAAGCAACATTTCGTTCTCAGGATCAGCTTGCGTTGCCGCAATCAATTCCGTCTCACCCTTATCGGCCTTTCCTGTAGCCAAATAGATTTGAGCCAAGGCCACCCGTGCCCCGGCAATTTTCGGATTTAACTCCAGTGCTTGCCGTAACGACTCCTCTGCAGCCGTGAAATTTCTCATAGCCATTTGGATAATGCCTAAGTCGAGATAAATGATTGTGTCGTTTGGTGTTTTTCTAAGAATCTCCTTTAACTGAACAAGCGCCTTTTCTGGCGCCTTCTCTACAAGCGCTATCTTTGCTGCGAGGTATCGCGTTTCAAATGCGTCTCGGTCCAAGGTTTGCAGTTTTTCAAACTGTTCTTTCGCGCGAATTAAGTTCTTCGCAATCAGTTCCAAGGAACCTAGTTCATACCTAGCTTTTATAAAATCCGGTTTAAGGTCTACAGCGCGAACGAGCTCGCCGTGCGCTGAGCGAAGATCGCCTGTTTTAAGAAGTGCCATGGCCAATTCAAAACGAGCCTCCGCGGATCTTGGATTTGTCTTCACCGCATTGCGAAACTCCACGATCGCTTCGTTGAACTTGGATTCCCTAAGATAGTCCCGGGCTTTTTTTAAATGTCTTTCCCGCCTTACCTCCGGGCTACCGCCGTACTGGTAGTAGGCGAAAATACATCCGCCTAGCACTACGATAATTAACCCGAACAGGACTAAACGTTTCATTAACAACCTCCGAGAATTAAA
>VBKY01000698.1 GCA_005879255.1 Deltaproteobacteria bacterium | reverse complement strand
GGGACAGATCGTGGGCGAAGAGTTGGGCATAGCCGTGGACGGCGTGCACATCGTTCAGCCCGATACCGACGTTACCCCGTACGACACGATCACCGCGGGAAGCCGTTCGACGTACCACATGGGCAACGCCGTGCGCCTGGCTGCAGGAAAGATCAAAACGGAACTCTGCGAGGTCGTCGCCGCGAAACTGGAAGTCGACCCGGGCGATTTGATCGCGCGCAACGGGCGAATCATTGTGCGCGGCATGGAAGAGCGCGGCATGACAATCGGTGAGATCTTCCTGGCGAAGTTCGGCAGCCTCGGCACCACGCTTGCGGCGGAAGCCGTTTGTCAGCCCACAGCAGCTCACATGGATCCGGAAACCGGCCAGTCCGAAAAATGCACCGAGTATTGGTTTCCATCGGCCACCGCTGCCGAAGTCGAGGTCGATGCCGAAACGGGACGGGTGAAAGTTCTACAACTCATCAGCGTCGGCGATACCGGCACGGCGATCAATCCGCGCCACTGCGAGCAGCAGTTGGTCGGCGCCGCAGTGATGCATTTAGGGCTGACGATGTTCGAGGAGATGATTTTTGACGAGGGCCAACTCCTCAACGGCTCGCTGCTCGACTACCAAGTCGCTTCGATCAAGGACATGCCGGAGGCGGTTCGACCGATCGTCGTTCAAGTGCCGCACGAGGACGGACCGTTCGGCGCGAAAGGAGCAGGCGAGACCGGCGCGTTAACGGTGGCCCCCGCCATCGCCAACGCAATTCACGACGCCGTCGGCGTGCGCATTCGCGATTTGCCGATCACTCCGGAAAAAGTTTTGCGGGCACTGGTCGCGATGAAAGAAGATCGCGGAGCCTGAGGCCACGAACAATCGACAAGGGTGCTTCGAGGCTAAACTCTCCGCTCCGTGAAACGCAATGATTGCTCACATGTCGTCGTCCGGATCGCAATCGGACCAGTCAGGCGAAAACTGCTCCAATTCCTGGCTATCTTCAGAGTGTAGATCGCGGGGTAGCGGACAAAATCGTATAGACAAAGATGAACGCCTGACAGCGATAAGAAATTTTAATCAAAATGACATCGCTCCTTTGAAGGTAACGAATTTCCTAATCCCGCCAATGGACTCCTTATTACATCCCCGCTGTGACCAGAACACAGCATTCTGCGATTGGCACCACTTATGCATTACGCTGCGTACATGGCCGACAAACATAAGATACTCGTCGTCGAGGATAATTCCGACTGCCGCGAACTGTTGGCGATCGTTCTAAGACGATCAGGCTACGAGGTTGCTGAAGCGGCAACGGGGCTCGCGGCCGTAGAGCAAGCATCCGCAACCCATCCTGATCTAATCCTTATGGATCTGGGCTTGCCGGGAATTACCGGAGATGAAGCGACGGCGCGGATTAAAGCAGATCCGTCCACTAGGGACATCCCTGTGATTGTCAGCACCGCTTTTCAAAAGGGAACACTTGTGGAGCGCGCTATCGCCGTTGGCGTCGCGGAGATATTACACAAGCCTATCAGTTTCGAAACTCTTCGAGAGGTGGTAGGCCGATATTTATCATCGGATTGCGCCCGCGATCCGTCGCATAGTCGTGCGACTCCCCAAGTTCTTCGATCGTCCGACCAAACAACTCTATCTGCCTCGAAGCAAGCCTCAATTTAATCTTTAGAACTGACGGTCCGATACCTCATGTCCGCTGCCAAGGCTATGGCGGATAATTGCTGGTTATCGGTGGGGATTGATTAACGCGAGCCGCGGCGAATGGACGGAACCGCCGTTCCGTTGCTCAAGACTCAGTTTTCTGGTGTTGCTTTAGCGCCTCCAGCTTTCCTAATTTCTTTTCCGGCCATGATAGATTGAAGGCCAGGCTTCTTTCCTGTTTAAAGTATGCCGGGGGTTAGATCGCTGCCGCAGTATTTGCATTGGAGCGCAGTGTATTTCATTCGTTTGGTCCCAGGCAGCACCTCGGTCGACGAAAAGCGAAGATCTGGGCCTAGGGTCTAGCCTAGACGGATCAGGTCGGAACCCACGACCGTTTTTTTGAACTGGGAGGAGACTCGTTGCTCGCCAGTCAGGTAATTTCCCGAGTCATTGACGTATTCCGCATCGAGGTGCCGCTGCGGTCCCTTTTCGAGATGCCCACCGTGGCCGACATGGCGGCAGTGGTACAGCGGAACGTGGCGAAGCACGCCAAGCCGGAAGCGATCGAGCGGGTGCTACAGAGGTAGAAGGACTCTCGGAAGCAGAATTGAAAGCGCTGCTGTCAAAGGGAGAGAAATAGAAATTCCAAACGCACCCGCGGCGCCGCTCAGGGCTTTAGCGAAAGCTGATCATCGACAGATTGGTGAATTGAAATAACTTATTCGCCTCCGACGGCAAAACGGTAAATTGGTGAATGGCGTATTCGTGCTCGTATCGCGTACTGGCGTTCACGCCATCCATGGGAATCACGACGCTGTAGCGATAGATTCGCGCCGCAGTCGTCGCGGTGTAAAGCACAGCCGCATTGGTCGAGGAGCCGGTCACGATCAAGGTTTTGGCTCCCTTGTCCTTGAGAAAAGCCTGGAGTTCGCCGCCGAAAAACTTATCGAACGCATCGGGGTAAATGATGCTCTCGCTCTCTTTTCGCCGCAGCGGCGCCGCCAGCTCGCCGATCGGCTTTCCTTTAGCCGAGGCCGACACGGTGTAGATGATCGGTACGGCGGCTGCCCTCGCCTTGTCCAGGAAATCCCCCAGGGGCGCGGTGATTTTAGAGCAAACTTGCTTGGGATCATCGCAGCGGGCATTGAGGTCGAGCACCAATACAGCGGTGCTCTTGTTGTCGAGGGTCAGCGGCTTCGCCTCGGGCCTGTTCGGACCTTCTTGTGCCCAAGCGCCCGCGGCCGACAGCGTGACCCAAAGAAAAAGCTGAGCGGATCGAATTGCCATGTTGATATTCTCCTTCCAGTAGGCTCGCAAGGTTATTTCCAGCATCGGCAAATCGTCGATCTCCTAACACAACGGCAAGGCACCGACAATGCTCGAACTGCTCGAGGTCCGACACGCCGTCCGCGACGAATCGCGATCAATGAACGCTAAGAATAGCTCTTCATGTGTGATTGGAAGGCCTGATCTTCGGCCTCGGCTGCCTCGACTCGAACTCGACAGGGAGTTTGTCTCATTTGTGGACAGACTGCCGAAGGAAGTAATAAGATCGAATGAGCTGTAAATAGTTAGAACGGAGGAACTGGCCATGGCGACCTACCGCGTCGCGGTGATTCCGGGTGACGGGATTGGCAAAGAGGTGGTTCCCGAAGGGCTCCGAGTCCTCGAAGCTGCGGGACTCAAGTTTGATATTTCTTTCACTTGGGATGAGTTTCCTTGGAGCTGCGAATATCGTGCTAAGCACGGTCGCATGATGCCGGAAGACGGTCCCGCGGTGATTCGCCATCACGACGCGATCTTTTTCGGCGCCTGCGGTTTTCCCGGTGTGCCGGATCATATTTCGCTGTGGGAGTTGCTCATTCCGATGCGCCGTCAGTTCGACCTTTATATTAACCTGCGGCCCGTGCGCCTTATGCCGGGGATCAAGTCGCCGCTGGCCGACCGAAAGGTTGGCGATGTCGAGTTCTGGGTGGTGCGCGAAAATACCGAGGGCGAGTACTCTTCGATCGGCGGACGAATTTTCGAAGGGAGCGCTCGGGAGACGGTGATGCAGACCGCGACCTTCACGCGCCACGGCGTCGATCGCGTGCTCAAGTATGCGTTCGAATTGGCACAGAAAAGGCCGAAAAAGCATCTCACCTCAGCGACGAAATCGAATGGCATTACGATCACGATGCCGTATTGGGATGAACGCGTCCGAGCGATGGCGGTGAACTTTCCCGATGTCAAATGGGA
>VBKY01000115.1:3122-13137 GCA_005879255.1 Deltaproteobacteria bacterium | reverse complement strand
CGGGATGGTCCCGTCTCTTGTAAAAACCTTGATGATCTCTCGTAGAGAAAGCGCGGCAGTCTTGCGGTCAAGTTTAAACTCATCCATCAATAGGCCGATCACCCTTTCCTGATTTGCCGGGTCCCGGGTAAATTCCATGCCCTTGAGCGTTGCACGGATCATACGTTTTACCTGGCTGGGGTTGCTCTTGAGCTTTGCGTCGGCAGCCCCTACTCCAGCAAAAGGTGTCTGAAGATAGTCAACCGCGCTGCCAAGATTGCGAAACCCCAACTCCTCCGCCTTGAAGTTAAAGGGAATGGAAAGCATGGCTACATCTGCTGCTCCGCTCTGGAGCGCAGCCAGCGAAGTGGCTACGTCGCCCATGGCAATGAATATCAAATCCTTGTCGGGGTTGAGGCCATGCGCCCGCGCCATTACCTTGGCCGCATAGGTCGGGGTCGCAAGCAGGCCCGTCGTCGCCACAGTCTTCCCGCCCTTTAGTTCCTCAATCGACTTGATCGTCGGTCTGGCGAACATGTAGATGAGCACTCGGTCCATGGTGAACATGGTGGCTTTTATCGGCATGCCGGTAGCGGCGGCGCGCATCGCCGAACCTATGGCGCTGGTGTAGTCGATCTCTCCAGCAACCATACCGGCGACGCCGACCTCAGTCTTTATGACCTCTAAAGAGACCTCCAACCCTTCGGCTTTGTAAACCCCGAACTTGTCTCCGACATAGAAGTTGAGGAACGTCATGCTCTTGGCCGGCATGGCGACGCGTACCTTCTGCGCCACGGCCTCGCCCATTCCGGAAAAGCCTATGCAGAAGAAGGCGGCAAGTGTGATTCCGTATCGCAGGACCAATCCTTCAGTCGTTGGCTTGGCTTTCGTTTTCATGCCTCACACCTTCTAGGGTGCGGTTTTTTTTCACAGCGCGGGAAACTGGCGAAGTCTATGGAAACAGAGAGTTTCTGTCAATTGAAATACTTTCTGGTAAGAGGTAGGTGCCATAGCTAGGATAACGCGTGCAATAGAGTCACACGATGAGCAGACGATCGGCAACACGACAACTAACGCGCGGCGAAAATCCTTATTAACTCACCGTTGAATGGTGACCGTGATTTTCATGAAAATCGAAACAGTGATCGGGGTCGTATTTCTAGCCATGTACCTGGCCCTTTCGGTTGCGCCGAGTCATGGGCAAACAGCAGGCGAAATTCTTAAAGTCTACGAACCTTTAAAGAGGCTGGAACGAAAAACCAAACTCATGGAAGGAGCGAAAAAGGAGGGGCTTCTCGTCTTCTACGGCACCCTGGGCGTCGATGCTGCTCGCCCGATGCTGGAAAAATTTCGTCAAGCTCACCCGTATATTTCGATCGGCCATTATCGCTCGGGCTCAACCGGCATCTATAACAGGGTGGTGAACGAAGCAAGAGCAGGAAAACACGAAGTCGACATAATCGAGCTATCGGCCGGTCCGGTATCTGATCTCATTCGCGGTGGTTTTGTCGATCCCTATCACTCTTCTGAGACGGATGCCGTTCGTACGGAATTCATCGATCCTCGACATCTCTGGCACGCGTACCATTACTTGGTTGTAGGGCTCGCCTTCAATAAAAATCTCGTCAAAGCCAGCGCGGTTCCAAAGACCTATCAAGATCTTCTCCTGCCGCAGTGGAAAGGGCGTAAGATGTCGCTCGAAAAAGACGCCGGAGATGTGTTCGGTGGGTTACTCGATAGCTGGGGAGAGAAGGAAGGCATCGAGTACTTCCGCAGGTTGGCCAAACAAGATGTTCTGATTCGCAGCGGCTATACGCTCCAGGCGCAGCTTCTGGCGGCCGGAGAAGTAGAACTCGTTCCGTGGTCCCACTCGCAAAGGCCTCTATTAATGGCCGATTCAGGAGCCCCCCTGGGCGTGACGTTTTTGGAACCGGTACTATCCAAGGCACAAGTGCTCTTGCTTGCCCGACGATCGCCTCATCCGCATGCCGCCGCCCTCTTCATTGAGTGGGCCCTGTCCGAGGAGGGTCAATCATTTGTCGGCATCGATATCGTGCGCAGTCCTGTGAGAATTGGTCAGACGCAGAAATATATGGAATTGGGACGGCCGAAAACTAAAGTCATCACACCGGAATTTCTCGGCCAAAACTACGAACGCTACACAAAGCTCTATCATGAGATTTTCGCTATCAAGTGATACCTACCCATGCGTCTCTCATTGAGGGGATGATCTCAACCCTTAAAACTTCTCGCGGAAAGAATTATGAAACGCATGATCTATTCTACTTTTTCAAAAACAGGGACTCGTATAGTTCACGATTCTCCTCGAGCTGCGCGGCCACCAATTCCGGATTGGGTAGAAAAAGCTTGAGGTTTTCAGGATAGCCTTCCGGTTTAATCCCTTGTCTTGCGGCAACGCGGCCGAGTTTGGCTATCGTACCTTGACCTTCGGCGGAGAGAACAAAGTCAATAAAAAGCCGTGCTGCATTCGGGTGGGGAGCTTTGTCTACCAGGCTAAGCTGAGGAGCCCCGGTGACGGCCGGTTCAATCCCCACCCAGCCGATCGGGGCTTTCTGTTTCATCAACCGGTTCACCTCGTGCCAGTAGGCGACAATTTGCACATCGAATTCTCCGGCAAGGAGAAGTTGTGTGAGCAGGGATCTGCCGCGGCGAATGTAGACGTCTTGCTGCGCTAGAGCTTTTAGGAAACTCACGGCCTTGTCGCGGCCCATGGACTGGATAAGGCCGGGCACCCAGCGTTCCTCATTGGCATCGAGCGCCATGCGTTTTTTCCATTTTGGATTCAGCAGGTCTTCGTACTTGCGCGGCAGCTCATCGCTTTTTACCTTGTTAGTGTTATAGGCCAGTACCGCTACGGTGAGGTAGACACAGGTCCAGTACCCTTGAGGATCTCTAAAGTCTTGCGGAAACGCTTGTGCCTCCGGCGACGCGTAGGGGATAAGAAGGCCCTGTTTTTTCATTTCCAAGACGTGAAACTCGCCGACGCTGACGACGTCGGTTACAAAGCGCCTCGCCTTTCGCTCGAGTGCGAAACGGCTGAAGACCGCTTCGCGTCCGCCACGGAATAAATCTGTCTTGATAAAAGGGTATTTCTTCTGGAAGGCTTCCGTTAGTGAGCGGGCGTCGCCGGCATCCATCGAAGTATAGAAAACCAGGATGCCTTCCTTTTGGGCCATCTCGATAAGCTTTTTGTGATCTTCGACCTCGGCAGCGCTGGCAATGGCGCTACAGAACAGGGTGCAAAACAGCGCGTTAATGACAAGGTAAGCGCGTGGAAATTTCATGTGAGCTCCGGCTAGTTTAAATCCCGAGTAATCTCTCAGCGTTCTTTCCGGCAATCTTTTCTTTGTCTTCCGGCGATATTGCTTCGAGCTTCATGAGACGAGGAACGGTATATGGAAAGAAGGTGTCGGGATGAGGGTAATCGCTGCCCAAGACCAGATTGTCGGAGCCGTACGCTTCGATCGTATACGGCAGAAGCTTCTCAAACACTTCAACAGACAGGTAGAGGTTCTCGACGTAATCCTCGGGACGTTTCTTGATGAGCTGATCCTTAACGATGTTCTCCCGGTTCCCCATCGCATCCCTCATATCGCGCATCTTCTGATCTTGCTTTCTCTCTTCTTCGGATTTTGAAGTAAGCCAGGCGTAGGCATCGCCGGTCAGGCGATCCATCAGATGCGCAAAGAAACCGACCCCGCCCTCGAGAAAGCAAAAGCGCAGATTGGGGAACTCATCCAAAACGCCTCCCAGGATAAGGCTGGAAATGACGATCTGCATTTCGAACGGGAAGCCGAGGACTCCTGTCAGCCTCACCTGGCTGAACGGGGGATGCTTATCGATCTGCCTTATGCCGTAGCACATAAAGTCCGAGACGCCATGCACGAGGATCGGTACGTTGAGCTCGCTGGCCTTTTTGTAGAACGCATTCAGCTCCGGCGTATCGAGCAACTTCCCGTTGACGTTGGTTGCGATATTCACGGCCTTGAGGCCAAGTTTAACCGCGCGCTCCAGCTCTTCGACCGCCATGCCGACATCCTGCAATGGCACGATGGCGGCGCCGATAAAGCGATCGGAATAGCTCATGGCCTCTGCCGAGCCGTCGTTGCAGGCGCGGCAGATCTCCATCCCCATTTCGGGCGTGGTCTCGTAATACGTGAGGCGACTCCCGCAAATGAGCACCTGCCTATCGAATTCTGCGATATCCATGTCCGCGAGCCGTTTTTTGAGATCGGGAACAGAAGAATTCTTGCGGTGGGTGTACTTGTGGTAGTAAATGACTTCATCCCCCGACCGCGGGTCCTGCGCAAACCGTAGTCCGTCCGCGCCGAACTTGCCGTCAAGACGGCGTAGAGCGTCAAAAGGCGTGTAGTGAGTATCCATGTCGATGTGCATGTTCTTTGTCTCCTATTTCAATCTTCGAATTCTCACTTTGTCTCACAACTATTGAAGATTATAAAGTCTGGCACAATTGTCCCAGGAATTTTCCGTCTGGATTCTTCCCCCTCGGAAATAGGGCCAGGCTGTATGAGCGAATGGCGCACCAGCATTCATCGGGCAACAAGTCAGTGCAAGGCTTGAATGAGTGAACGAATGGGGACGGGCGCTTAGGACATCGCTTCAGATCAATCCTGCGGGCAATCTGCGGCTCAGGGCATTTTTCTATTCCGATTTTCTTAGCGCGAAGGTAGCGGGTCGACTCCGGAAAACTTCTTCAGCATTTCAAGGACCTCGGGATCACGGGGCATTTCCCGGATAACTTTCGCCAACTCTTCCGGCATCAAGGGGGAGGCGTCGTCGCTGACACAGGAACAAATGTTTATCACAAGGGCAAGAGCAGAGAGTCAGACGCGAAAGTGGCTGTTTATCGTCGAAGCCAACGAGAAGACCAACGTGTCACACTTGCTAACCATGTTTTGGAATGATGCCCAAGCTGGGGCATCATTCTTCTTTTAGACCTTGAAAGGATTTTCGCTACCCAGCCCTTTCATTAACCCTGGTTGAGCGGCCTTCTGCAGAGACTCTGCGAGTTTCAGCAAATATTCTTCCTGTTCTATGGCCTTGTACAACGAAAGCGAGCCGTCGTTTTTCAGCGGTTTTCCGCCCATGAAGTGAAACGCGTGGCAATCCCAGTCGTAGAACTCGTCGCCGCGATCACAGATCTCTTTCCATTTGAGGCCGACGGGGCTGCGATGCAGACCGGTGCGAGCTGGAAGCGCGTCTTGCTCCGCTAGGGAGGCGTTCCGCTTTGCCTTCTCGTTGTTTTCCTCGGGAAGTCCGTCCCACATGCGGCGGTAGTTGGGAAGGAACTCCTCTTCGCGAACCGTTAGTGCGGTGTGCATGTCCCACCAGGGTCCGTGGCCGGCGACGCGTTCGTCGACTTGGTCGACTAATTTGTAGACGAGCCGGGCGCCTGCTCGGAGGCGCAGGACGAGCGTGCCTTCGGCGGTCTTAGAATTCTGCTCCGGTTGGATATCGCAATATTTTTCGAAGAAGGCCGCGGTTCTGGCTAGATCGCGCGAGCCGTAAACTGCGTGGCTGATGCGGCCGACTTTTTCCGAGGTGCAGATTTCCATGGCGCCTTCGGGCATGTGCAGTGGAGCCCAGAACTCATATTGATTGCCGTCGGGATCGGCGAAATAGATGACCGTGCCTTCTTCGCCCTCGCCGGCTGTCTTGACCGGGTCCGTGTGCGGTATTTTGTACTGATCGATCCTTCGCAAGTGCATGTCGATGTCTTGGGGCCGGACGTAAAAGCCGCAACGCGGCAGATCCTCTCCGAGAGCTTTGGCCGGTGGATACACTTCGGGCTGAAGGAACGCGCCGATGCGGCAGGAGCCGCCCTCCCACCACAGGAAGCACGTGATCTTAATATTTCTTTTCCGCGCCTGCGTTGTAAGACCGATGAGCGGTCTTCGAGTAATGCCCGTGGCATTCACTGCCCAGTCTGCCCACGCGACCATGTCGTTCGTTCCGACCACAAAGTGATCGATCCAGTGAACCGCGCCGCGGGGTTCTAAGTTATTCATCGAAAGGACTCCTTTCAGTGCAAACGGTTCGACCAAATTCAGACGGGCCGCAACCCGTAAACCGTGTCTACATTGCTAACTCTACGCTTCGCGTTGCTCCTGGGCCGCGGCGAAGGAGAACGCCGAATAGCCTTCATGAATGAGTTGGATCATTTCATCTTTTGTCGGGTCCATGCTGGTGCCGGCGGGATCTTGGCCGTTTTGCACCGCCTGGATCTGATCGCGCAGAAGTTTGCGAAACATGATGACGCCGCGGTCGCCTTCGCCCAAGTGTTCTATGGCGCGGTCGGCGATGGGACCCTGGGTTTCCCAAGCCATGTGATCCTGGCTGGCAAAATTATCCAGGTGAAATTCACCGTCGGCGTTTTTGGTGCCGACGTATTCGATGGAAGGATCTTTCGGCTGTTCCGGAATACTGCCGTCTTTGGTCGGACTGAAGCGGAATTGATAGACCTGGGTATTAAGATCGTTGATCGGCGTCCGGAAGTGCAAGGCATAGCCGCTACGGACGGGGACAAAAAGGATGTTGGGAAAAATCAGCGGGTGGGGCGCTTCCACGGCAACCTCGTCGCCGGCGAAGACGCGCTGTTTCTGGATGCCGGCCCAGTTCGGCTCAATTACCAGCTCAAAATCGATTTTGCTGAGCGTTTGATAGTGAAACGGGACGAAATCCTTAGCGCCCTTTAGCTTCAGTGTATGAGAATGAAGATAGTAAGTATGCGTGGGATCGGCCGAGTTCTCCATGGCCTGAAGCCAATTGCACTGCAGCACTTCGCAGATATCGACTTTCTTGACGCCATCTTGCCGGACCAAAATGTCCCATTTCGGCAAATTGGGTTTCTTTTCAGGCGGTCCCATGTAAGCGAACAGCAGCCCGCTGAGCTTAACCACGGGGTAGGCGGGATGCTGGATTTTGTCTTTGTACCCGGCCTCGGGATTTTCGAATGGCTGCTCGATGCATTTGCCGCAGGCGTCGTACTTCCACCCGTGGTAGGGACAGCGGATGCCGTCGTCCTCGACGAAGCCATAATAAAGAGACGCGCCGCGATGCGAACAGCGCTCGCGGACAAGACCATACGTACCACTCCGATCGCGGTATAGCACCAAGTCTTCGCCAAGTATTCTGACTCGCTTTTTCGGCTTGGCGTCGCTGAGCTCCCCGGCGGCGGCGACAACGTGCCAATAGCGTCTGAGCAGTTGGCCCGCCGGAGTCCCAGGCCCGACATGGGTGAGCAGTTCGTTTTCTTCTTGAGTGAGCATGGATCAGCTCCTTTCCTCAGAATAGGTGGTGAAGTTGGCGCTTGGCCATTGCCGTGACACTACGCGAAATTCTGGCGAAGTGTCAACTTAAGGTGATCGGTAGGCGTAAGGAGTGGGGATAAGGCGTAATGCGAGCGGCAAAGAGAGCAAAGTGGGATTCACCGCAGAGGAGTACACATGGTTCAACCGTTCGAGAAGCCTCATGGCAGGCTTCCTCGACGGCCTTCAGTTCCGCGCCCGTCGAGGAATCACCACGAGCGGAATTGTTCGTCGTCGCGTATCCTGAGCTTAGTCTAAGGAAGCGACCTCAGCGTCTCGGCGGTGAACCATCCGGATCCTTCGCGCAGTTCATGCCTTTCGTGCAAGATCTACGCAGACTACTTAGTGAGTGGATTTCGGGCATACACGTCGGTGCGACGGTTTTTTAGCAGTGGTAGCTTTTCGCGAGTCTCAGTTACGAGTTTTAAATCCAAGTTTACAATTTCGAACCCTTCTTTTTCGTTCAGATCAACAATCGTGCGGCCGAGTGGGTCGACGACCATGCTGTGGCCGATGTAGATATTACCGACTTGGGCCGGCGCGAGGAGATAGCAACCGTTTTCAATGGCCCTGGCTTTAATCATCGTCTGCCAGTGTTCCATTTTGAGGTCCCCTTGAACCCAGCCTGAAGGCGCGACGATCACGTTAGCCCCGGCGAGGGTCAGCACTCGCGCCATTTCCGGAAAGCGCAAATCGTAGCAAATCATCATGCCAAAACACTTCTCGCCTGATTTCACCGGCTGTGCGATGTCGTCGCCGGGATGAAACTTGTCGGATTCCTTGAAGCCAAAGGCGTCGTAAAGATGAAGCTTGCGGTAAACTGACACGACTTGTCCCGTGGCGTCGATCCACACCGCAGAATCATAAACTCGATTGGGCACCGAGCAGATTTCGTAGATCGTGGCGATGACGCTGATGCCGGCGGCTTTGGCAGCCTCACGCAACGAGGTAATAAATAGGCCGTCGACAGATTCGGCGAGTTCGCTCAGTTCTTCGGCGCTCTGGCTTGCCGGTGAAAAAGCCATCAAAAATTCCGGAAAAGCGATTATTTCTGCCGCTTGATTTTTTGCTTCTTTGATCAACGCTAGCGCAGTGCGAAGATTTTCCTCTTTGACGGTGGAGGACTGGATTTGTGCGACCGCGATTTTGCTCATTTTTGTTAATGTTCGTAGCGGCGTTATCGTCTCGACCAGTGGAATAAATTCTTAAGTCACGCTATCCAAGTGGATAAGTCTCGTCAAGCGAGAAGATCCCTAACGATGTTCGGGATGACGACTTTGG
Source organism: Deltaproteobacteria bacterium (assembly GCA_005879255.1). The sequence continues at coordinate 4,528 of VBKY01000115.1, read as the reverse complement.
CGTCATCCCGAGTGACAGACCCTGTGAAAAGTCGTTGTTTGTCCTTGAGATGTAGAGACGGGTTTGAACCCGCCCCTACTGGATACCGGTTTTCACCGGCGAGAGGGTAGTGCGATGAACGACTTCTCAACGAACTTTAGTTTTACGACACAGATGCGCATTGATTCGACTGATGATACAACCGGTTCTCACTCCTAGACTTCAACGCCTCGCCTTGCTCAACGTTTGCCTCGGCCAATTCATGAGCGCACTGGACTCGCGGTCCGTCAATGTCGCGCTGCCGACGCTCTCGGTTTATTTTGACGCCTCGATGGCCGTCGTCCAATGGATTCCGCTGGCGTACCAGCTGACGATCGTCGGCCTAGTTTTGAGCATGGCCCGCTTGGGCGACAAGTCTTTTGGGAGTTGGCTCAGCACTTTGTGGCTTGAGCTTGCAGCTATGGCAAATCATCTTATTCCGGGTCGTCGAAGCGATTGGCGGCGCCTTGGTTTTGGCTAATGGGCGCGCCATCGCCTCGGCGCTCTACGCTCACGAGGGCAGGGGGCGTGCTCTCGGTATGATGTCGATGTCGTTTCATCTGGGATACATCACAGGACCGTCGGTGGGTGGTTTTCTCCGTCGATACGGTGGGCTGGCGCTGGATTTTTTACATGAACTTTCCGGTCGCCGTCGCGGCCGCGACCATGGCGTGGAAGATTTTGCCGGAGACAGTGACCGAGAGGCGGGATTATTCGATCGATCCCATCGGCATGATTGCCTTACTTCTGACGGTGGTGTCGTTGGTCGTTGGTTTTCAGCAGATCGCCAAGTCCGGTTTCGGCATGGTTTCGCTCGGCACGGTAGCTCTATCCGGCCTCTTTTTTGCTCTGCTGCTTCACTTCGAGCGCAAGGATCCGGAGCCGTTACTCGACCTTTCGTTATTTAAAGTGCGCCTGCTAACGGCGGCGGTGTTGAGCCACTTTTTTGTTGCGCTGTCTCACAGCTCGACGTTTTTTCTTTTACCGTTTTACTTGCAGGGCATTTTGCACTTCACGCCGACCCATGTCGGCTTGACGATCATTTTCTTTTCGCTGGTGATCGTAATTCTTGCTCCCGTCGGCGGCTGGCTCGCGGATCGGCTCGGATCGAGGATGCTTTGTACCATCGGCTCGATATTGACCACGATCAGCATGATTGGTTTCTCAGGACTAGGATCGGCGAGCAGCCAAATCGCCGTGATGATGCCGCTCATGTTGTTGGGACTGGGCTGGGCATTTTTTCAGTCACCTAACCTGAGCGGTATGTTCAATGCGGTCGAGCCACGATACGTCGGCGCGGTCAGCGGGTTATCTCTGACGGCGGCCAACATTGCCAACGCCATGGGAGTCGCCGTCGGCAGTGTGCTGTTTCTGCGCTCGTTGAACTA
>VBKY01000115.1:0-3090 GCA_005879255.1 Deltaproteobacteria bacterium | reverse complement strand
CCTATACGCAGCGGGGAGAGAATCCGGAAGACTGCATCAAGGCTTTTGAGAGCTCTTGGACGGTCATCGCGGGATTAACAGCAATCGCCATCGTGACTTCGGCGCTGCGCGGGGCAGATCAGCGGAAAAAGCAAGAAGGAATGGAGTATTGAGGAGTATTGGGTCAGAGCCCATTACTCTATCATTTCAATACTCAATTATTCACTCCAGTTCTTACGCATTCAGCTTTTGGCCGGTGTTTTTTCGTCTGATGTTTTCAAGAACTTTTGCGCCGAGGGCGACGTCGGCCACACCCTGGCCGGCGTTGTTTTTAAAAAATGTAATTTGGTCCGGCTTGGTGCGGCCTTCTTTTTTTCCGGCGAGGATCTCGCCGATCTCGACCAACTGTTCCCATTTGATCACACCGCGCTGGACCGGATCGTAGATATCCGCCTGCTCGTCCTGTATCGCTTGTTGAATCGACACGATGCCGTGGACATGGCTGCGGGCGAGCGTAGCGTCGTCGATTTCACGCCGCTTGGCCGAAGTGAAGCCGCCTTTTACCAAACCGACGTTACTGCCGACGATCGTCGTCACATGCTGTCCGGCTTGCAGCCAGTTGCCATCGAACACGGGAACGCTGGAGTTAGTGGCTGTGAGAACGATGTCGACTCCGCGCACAGCTTCTTCCGCTGATGAGGCTGGAATAATCTCAAGATTGGTCACCGGACCCATCTCGTCGACGAATTTCTTCCGATTCTCTGGATTGCGGCTGTAAACTTTCACACTTCTGAGCTTACGCACTTGCATGAGTGCGAGCAGATGGTTTTTTGCCTGGCCGGCGGCGCCGAAGATTCCGACCCTAGTCGCATCGGGAGGCGCCAGCAAGTCCGTGCCGACGGCGCTGGTCGCCGCCGTACGCAGGCCGGTGACCGCGATGTTGTTCGCCAGCTCGGCGCAGGTGATCTCGCCGACGATGATGCCCTTCAGCTCGCCTTCGGCCGAGTCATAAAGAACGATCACCGGATGATTAAGACGCGGGTAGACTTGTTCTTCGGCCATCGGTTTGACCCACTCGCAATGAGTCATTAGTCCGGTGGCATTAGCGGCCGGCACGCCGCCCTGGTGGACGCTGACGCGGACGCCGGTCGGAATGTGAATGCGCCGGCGAGGCGCGTTGAGCTGGGGATTTTCACCCCACTCGCGAAAGCCCAGGCGGACCGCTTCCACGGCTTCCGCCATGGTCACGATACCGCGAATCTCCTCTGGGGAGACCAGCAGTGGCTGGATCATAGTTAAAAATTCGGCGCGGAGCAGAAAAACGCTCTCGGAGTCCTTCGACGAAGCTCAGGACGAACGGAGGAGTTTCGATAGGATTGATGATTTCCGTTCATGCTGAGGCTCTCGAAGCATTCCGAGCTTTTTTTAGCTACTTGTCAGATTGTCGGCGCGACTTGCGGTCGGGCTATCAAATCTTCGCCCCAACGTTTGAGATTGGGAAACTTATCGTCGATCACTATGCCATAGCGCTCGCGCCGGGTATAAAGCGGAATAAACGTGATGTCCGCCAGCGAGTAATCGCCGACGATGTATTTCCGGCCGGCCATTTCTTTGTCCAGAGTCTGGAGATGTTGTTTCATCCGTTCATTGGCCTTGTCCGGTTCTCTGTTATGCGCAAGATCGGAAGCAGCTGGATGGACCCGGCTATTCATGAAGTCGATCCAGATGCGCGCTTTCGACCGAAGCAGGGGGTTGCTGGGCATCAGGCGAACCTCTGGAAATCTCTCCTCGAGGTATTCGTTGATGATGGCCGACTCATAAATTACCCCGCCGTCGTCCACCAGCACCGGCACTTTGCCATAAGGATTTCGCGCCAGCAGATCCTCGGGTTTGTTCTTGAGATCAACCTCGATCAGCTCGTAGGGAAGTTTCTTCTCCGCTAGGACAATCCTTGTCCTGTGCGCGTAAGGTCAGCCATGGCTGGAGTAGAGCTTCATAAAGGTGCCCTCCCTGTTTTGTGCTTAATTAACATCCTCAAATGGTTTAGGCAATGTCGCTCCTAGGTTCCAATCGTTCCAGCGGTTCCAGTCGTTCCAATCGTTCAATGATTTGGGACAGTGGCTGACGATTCCTAATGGAACGGTTGGAACTATTGGAACACCGCCTTTGGCCTAATATCTTCGTGCATTCAGTCGGTCTTGCAACGCGTCTCCGACGAGATTCAGCGCAAGAACCGTGACCATGAGCGCCAATCCGGGATAGGTGGTCAGATGAGGCGCGACCAACAGGAATTGTCTGCCATCGTTCAGCATCGATCCCCACGATGGCGTCGGCGGCTCGACGCCCAGGCCGAGAAAGCTCAGGCTGCCCTCAGCGACGATCGCTGCTGCCAAGCCGAATGTCGCTTGAATCAACAGAGGTGGCAACAGATTGGGAAGCAAATGGCGTAAAATGATTCTTTTCGGCTGGCATCCTAGGGCGCGGGCGGCTTGGACAAACTCACGTTCTCGCAGGGAAAGAATCTCTCCGCGCACAAGACGCGCGTAGCTGGTCCAGCCGATTAAACAAAGCGCGAGTACGACGTGGTCGAGCCCGGGTCCGAGAACAGCAGTGAAGGCGATGGCCAGAAGGATACCGGGAAAGGCCATTAAGATATCGACCAGCCGCATCACCGCTTGATCGACCCAACCGCCGCAGAAACCTGATAAAGATCCGATCACAAATCCGATCGTGAGCGAAAGCGCAACCGTCGAAATGCCGACAATGAGTGATATCCGGCCGCCATAAATCGTTCGGCTCAAGATATCACGACCGAGTTTGTCGGTGCCGAGCGGGTGTGCGCCCGAATAGGTGATCAAATCCTGAGCGAGATTTTGGCGCATCGGATCGTGCGGGGCGAGCACCGGCGCAAGCAGCGCAGATGTCGCTAATACTAAAAGGATCATTACGCCGACAGACAGCCAGAGCTTACTTGTCATAAGCGACGCGCGGATCGACAAGTTTGTATAGGAGGTCTGTAAAAAAATTCACCAGCACGTACGAGATCGCGATCACCAGGACGCAACCCTGGACAAGCGGGTAATCGCGCGTCTGGATCGCCTGTACGGTCAA
>VBKY01000693.1 GCA_005879255.1 Deltaproteobacteria bacterium | reverse complement strand
TTCACCAGCTAGCTTTAGACCCAGCAAATCGCGGTAAAATTTCAAACTGTTCTGCGTGCTCGATACGACGATTGCGGTGTGATCGATGCCTAAAAACAACTTATCTTTTTTTTGCTGCCAACGCGGATCACCCTTGCCGGGCGGGAAGTAGATGATTTCCAGATTGTGGCCGTCAGGGTCTTTGAAGTAAAAGGCACGGATTCCGGCGGCGGCTTTGTTGCTTGCGGGTATCGTCTGTGGATCTGTGGAAGCATGGCGCACTTTGTGAGCGCGGAGTTGCTGATAGGCTTTGTCCATGTCGCCGACGACGACGGCGATATGCTGAAACCAGTGATCGTTGCTGCGCGAATCCGAAGGGATCGGTCGTCCTTCGGGCGCGAGATACTCGGTGAGCTCGATCACCTCTCCGCCAAGTTTCATGCGCACCACGCGCGTGCGCGCGCCGACGACACCCTGTAGCTTTTCATATTCCGCTCCGTGCACTTCAACATCGCTGACTTGTTCAAAGCTGAGAACTTTGGAAAAAAATTCAACGGACCGGTCCATGTCAGACACAGTCATACCGACAGTTTCGACGGATTTTACCACCTGTGCGAGCGCGACCGGTGGCCAATTGACAAGCGTCAACATGAGCCAGATCAGAACCCTCACCCTGGCCCTCTCCCTAAAAGGGCGAGGGAAAAATTCGTTTCTCGATCGGGGCGGAGAAAAATATTCGCCCTCTCCTCTGAGAGGAGAGGGAAGGGGTGAGGAGTTAAGTTTGGTGGTTGACCCGCAAAGACGGATCATTAACGCAGCCTTTCGATGATGTGTTCTCCGACGCGCAATGCGTTGGCCATGATCGTGAGCGCTGGATTTACCGCGCCGCTAGAGACGAAGAAGCTGCCGTCGACAACGTAGAGATTGTCCAGGTCGTGAGCTTTGCAGTTCGCATCCAGCGCGCTTGACTTGGGATCGTTGCCGAAGCGCACCGTGCCGACTTGGTGGGCGACGCCAGCTAGTGGAATTCTCTGGCCGATGAAAAGATTGCGCGCGAATAGACCTTCATGGCACTGATGGCCGTGTACTTTGCATTTCGTTTGCTGCTGCATGAGCTCTTGAAGCTTGGCGATCAAGCGTTTATGACCTTCTTCGTTGTTAGGTTTGTAGCTCAGAACGATGCGGCCTTCGGCATCGAGCGTCACGCGGTTGTTGGGATCGGGTAGATCCTCCGAGGTGAGCCAGAAGTCGAGCGAATGCTTCGCCATCAGATCGAGCGTCCAACCCGGCGTCAGCGCTGGCGCGCCGCCTTTTAACGTCTCGCCGTCGAGCTTGCCGACGAAAGAGATATGGCCCATCGGGTAGTTCCATCCTGCGGTGCCGAAGTAAAAGTCGTTGACCGAAAGTGATTTCTGAAAAATCGTCGGATTGGGACACTTCGACAGCGCCATCAATACTGAGTTGACATGCCCCATGTAATGGCGGCCGACCACGCCCGAGCTGTTGCCCAAGCCATCGGGATGCTTGTCATTGGCGGAGCGCAGCAACAATGCCGCGGAGTTGATGCCGCCGCAGGACGAAACCACTATATCCGCAGACAGTTCTTCGAGGTTGCCGTTGCGGCGGATGATGACCTTCGAGACTTTGCGGCCTGAGTCCTCGGTTTCTAACTTCTCGACGTAGGAATCGGTCATTAACGAAACGTTCGGGTTTTGCAGCGCCGGGTCGACGGCGCACACCTGGGAGTCCGCCTTCGCATAGACGAGACAGGGAAAGCCGTCGCAAGTCCCGCAACGAATGCATTTACTTGCTTGCGGGTTTTTCTCGTCGAGCATGACACCCAACGGCGTGTGAAACGGACGCAAGCCCAGGCTTTGGAAATCATCGGACAACTGTTGAATGCGCGGCTAATGGCTTACTGCGGGATGTGGGTACGGCGCGTTTCTGCTTTCGGTGTAATAGGGTTCCAGATCATCGTAGGTGATCGGCCAGGCCGGCGACAGCCCGCCGTGGTGCTTGATCTCGCCGAAATCTTCCTTTCTCAAACGAAACAGCGCGGCGCCGAAGAATTTAGGTATTGCCGCCGACATAATAATTGGTATGCGGATGCAACTCGTTGCCGTCTTTATCGCGCCACTTCTCTTTGGTCTGATATTTTCCGTCGAGGTTGACGGCGCGCGGATTCCAGTTGTCTTTTTCGCGCGGCACGTAGCCGCCGCGCTCGAGGATGAGTATTTTCTTTCCCGTCGGGGCGAGCTTGTGGGCGAGCGTGCCGCCGCCGGCGCCGCTGCCGATAATAATGACGTCGTAATGATTGCTTTCCGCCATGTCATTTCCTCCGAGTGTCGCTGTGATGTTTTCCCCTTTGCCCCTTTAGATGTCAATCATGCGGCGATGGATGCGGAAAAAAAGGAGCCCTCCAGTCAATGTGTTGGCAAATCATACGAGGGCGATGGGGTCGTCGGCAGTCCCTGTGGTTCGGCATTCCGTTCTGCAGCTTGAAAACTCGGGGAGCGGAGTGGCATGAACTGCACCAGATCCTTCGAAAAAACCAAGTCCAGCGTCCAATCCAAGGTCACCCTGAGCTTCTTTTCGAGGCGCGGCAGTTTGCTCAGATAGATCGTACGCCAGAGCCACCACGCAATGAAACCGGAAAATTTAAATCCAAGGATTTTAGCGACACCGGTCCGTTTGCCGATCGCGGCTAGCTGTCCGAGAGTCGAGAACGCGAAGGCCTTCTTCGTGCCGCCCTTTATTGTCGCGACGATATTGCGCCCTAAGGTTTGTCCTTGGCGCAGGGCATGCTGCGCGGTTGGCGGATAGGCAGAACCGGTTTTCTTGTCGGTGATAAAAGCACAGTCGCCCAAAGCCCAGACGCCGGGAAAGCCGGGCACTTCGAGAAAGTCGTTAACGACGATACGCCCGCGGTCTTTCTTGCAAGCGAGCGGTTCCAGCATTGGACAGGGCGCCGTGCCGGCGGTCCAGATCAGTGTTCTCGCCGGGAGAATCGTGCCGTCGCTTAGCTTCACGCCACGCTCGGATAGTCCGGTGACTTTCGTGCCCAGACGGAATTCAATTTTGCGCTCTTCCAGCTTCTCTTGCGCGTATCTGCCGAGCTCCGGTCCGAGCTCGGGCAAGATCATCGATCCATGTTCCACCAGCACGATGCGCAACATGGATTCAGTCAAATGGGGGTAAAACTCCAGGGCGTCGCGCAGAAAGTCATTGATAGCTGCGATGGTTTCCACTCCGGCGAATCCGCCGCCCGCAACGACGAAGGTAAGCAGCTGCTCCGGCGGAATCGTGGAGCACTCGAAGTCGGCTTCTTCGAGATGTTCGATCAATCGGTTCCGCAAGTGGACAGCGTCCGCCAGTGATTTCATCGTCAGCGCCTGCTCTTCGAGGCCGGGAATGTCATAGAAGTTGGTGACCGAGCCCAAGGCCAGCACGAGATGATCGTAAGAAAGTTCGTGCGCATGGCTTGCGTCGATACCGTGGGAAACGGTGACTCGTCTGTTATCCAGGTCGATGGAAGTGACTTCACCGTCGAAAAAATTAGTTCGCTTAAGCAGCTTGCGGATCGGGTTGACGATGGTCGTGATGTCGAGGTCGCTGGCCGCCACTTCGTGCAGCATCGGTGTAAACAGAAAAAAGTTTTCGCGGTTGACCAGCGTGATCTCGATGTTTGGATCGTCGCCGACCTGCTTTTCGAGTTCGAGCGCGGTGTAAAGCCCACCGAAACCGCCGCCGAGGATTAGAATTTTTGTCTTGTTTGGCATTTGCATGAGGGTTCGAATCTTCCGAAGGCCCCTGTCTTGTGCGTTTACTGGTACGGTGAAAGATCCCTCACTGCGTTCGGGATGACAGACGAATGTCAGTTTTTAACTCTTTGCTGACGCAAGGGGAGCGGTGGCGAAGTTGACGCCGAAACGCGCGCACCAAACACTGACCGTCTTGTACTTGCTCAGGTCCACGTCAGCGGGGACGTCGTAGTTCTGGTCGCCCTTGTTGCCTTTCAACGAGCCGAGATCGATGAAGCCTGCCTGTTTCACGGCATCGTTGCCTTTCTCCACTTCG
>VBKY01000114.1 GCA_005879255.1 Deltaproteobacteria bacterium | reverse complement strand
GTGGCGTTCTTCGCAGCCATGGCCCCTGGCGTAGACCCGACGACTATCACGTCCACCTTTAAGCGGACAAACTCAGCGGCCAGACCTCCGAGGCGTTCGATCTTACCTTCGGCATACCGAGGCTCAAGGGTGAGGTTTTGTTTACCGACATACCCGTGTTCACGTAGCCCCTGTCGAAATGCCTCGACCAGGTGAGCCGTTGCAGACGCGCTGGCGGGAAGAAAAACGCCTATCTTTCGCGGTTTCTCCGGCTGCTGCGCCTCCGCTGAGGAGAGGGCAGCGAGAATAAAAAACGTTACTGGCCAAAGGAAGTGTCTATTCATGGGCCGCCGTATATTTCACCTCCTCCTAACGGAATTAGTTGGGATCGAGGCCCTTCGCCTTTAGCACAGCCTTCGCAGCAGGCGTGGTCAGGGCCTGGAGCACGTACTGCGCAGCGGCCGGGTCTTTCGCTCCCGTTGCTGCAGCCGCGGCGAACGAGGAATAGATCTGAACGTCGGCCGGCAATGCGCTGACCAAGCGAACTCCCGGTGTATCAAGGATTTCGCTGATCTGGCTGAATCCGACTTCGGCCTTGCCGGATGCTATAGCCTCGGGCGTAGTTGTGGCGGTGACGACGATTGTCTTCGGGGTCATCGCTTCGGTGATGCCCAGGCGCTCAAATGCTTGTTTCATTATTGGGCCAGTCGCGCCGGTGGCCGAGTAGGCGATGGACTTCGCGGATAAGAGAAGCTGCTTTAGGTCATCGGCCGTTGCCACTGACCGGGCACTCACCTCCTGCTTAACCGCGATGCCGACGCCAGAGCGAGCGACGTTCACCCGCGTCGCGCCATTCAGCCGGCCCTGTTTGACCAGGTCATCGATGGCCGCCGCGGTAAGGATGGCCACGTCGCATGGGACGCCTTTCTCAATCTCCGCTTTCATTTCGGCCGCCGTGGCGAAGCGCATGATCAATTTGTGCTTCGACTCCCGCTCAAAGGCGGGTGCAAGTTCCTCCAAGGCAGACTTCGCGGCAACTGTGCTGAAGATGACTACGTCAGCAGCGTGGACCAGGGTGATGGGCAGAGCAGTCAAAGCGAATATGAGTGTGAGGTATGCAGCGACGACATCACGGAACATCATTGTAACCTCCTTTAAGTAGAGCAGCGCTCAATGGCGTTGGGAAGTAACGGGTTGGCTAAATCCTACTAACCCACATTTCCAGCTGGTCATTTGATCACCTTATCCGCCCTCGCCAGCACATTCGGCGGAATCGTCAGGCCGATCTGCTTGGCTGCTTTCAGATTGATGATGAACTCGAATTTCTTCGCCTGCTCCACCGGGAGATCGGCAGGCTTGGCGCCTTTCAAAATCTTGTCCACATACGTAGCAGCGCGCCGGTCCAAGTCAGTAATACTCGCGCCGTAGGACATAACCCCCCCCCGGCTTCCACATATTCCGCCCTGGTGTATATCGCCGGAAGCCGGTTTTTTACTGCGAGTTCTGCAATCTCTTTTCGCTGAGAATTGGCGACGAAGCCCGCCACCAACATAAGGACTGCGTCAGCCCGCCCCTTACCTGCGGCTCGGAATGCGGTCTCAATATCTTTGGGACTAACCACGTCTAGGTACTGAAGCTTCACTCCGAGCGCCCGCGCGGCGAGTTCCGTCTCCCCAAACGCTTGTGCGCTTACCCGTCTGGTTGAAGTCCCGAAGACGGCAACGCGGGAAAGCCTAGGAACGATCTCCTTCAGAAGCTCCAGTTGTTTTCCGCTTATCTCCGGGGAAAGGGTTGACAGTCCGGTAATGTTCCCGCCGGGTCGCACGAGACTGGCGACAAAGCCATTGTCGACAGGGTCATCATCAAACGTCATGACAATAGGAATCGTAGAAGTTGCTCCTTTAGCGGGACGGGTTGGCGTTGGGCCACTGGTAACAATGACGTCTACCTTGAGACGTACTAGTTCGGCGGCAAGGCTGGGAGGCGATCTGGTTTTCCGTCTGCATATCGCCACTCAATGACAATGTTTTTCCCCTCCACGTATCCGAGGTCGCTTAAATCTTGCCTCAACGCCTCTGTGCGGTACGCGATAGCGGAATCAGAGGAACCGGTTAGGTATCCTATCCGCGGGACTTTCGTTGGTTGCTGCGCACCGGCTATGACTGCAACAGCAACCAGTACCACTACAAACAGGATTGATAAGACAGCACCTTTCCTCATTGCACACACCATTCGTTATAAGAAGATCAGATTCAGCCTAAGATTGAACTGATAGACGCTGCAGTCAAATCCCGCAGGATTAAGTCGTCGGAGAAATCAGTTCAATCCTAGCGTCCCTGTTTGGCGATCTTCCATCACTTGATCACCTTATCCGCTCTCGCCAGCACATTCGGCGGGATCGTCAGGCCAATCTGCTTGGCCGCTTTCAGATTGATGACAAACTCGAACTTCGTCGGTTGCTCCACGGGTAGGTCGGCAGGCTTCGTTCCCTTCAAGATCTTATCAACGTAGTCGGCCGCACGGCGAAACATATCGACGCGGTCGGCCGCGTAGGCCATGAGGCCACCAGCCTCCGCATGTTCTAAGACGCCGTAAATCGCCGCCAGACGGCTCTTTGTAGCGAGGTCCGCCAGCCGTGTTCGGTCATTTAAGAACATCGGATTCGACACTATTAGAATCGCGTCAGCACGCCCTTTAATCGCTGCCGCGAAGGCAGTGTTGTACTCGTCGGGACTGCGCGCCTCCAGAGGTTGAAGCGACATTTTGAGCGCACGAGCCACCGTCTCGATCTCCCTTAACGCGAATGGGCTGATTGAAGTGGTGGGAGTCGAGAGGACGGCCACGCGGGTGAGTTTGGGGACGGTCTCCTTAAGTATCTCCATATGTTTACCGTACAGCTCCGGGCCAGTCATAGAGGAGATCCCCGTGATGTTCCCGCCAGGCCGTGCAAGACTACCGACGAGCCCCATAGAAACAGCATCGCCGACTGCCACAAAAACGATGGGGATCGTGGCAGTTGCTTGCTTGACTGCAAGTGCGGCTGGGGTCGACTGTGGGATGATGGTGTCGACGTTAAGACGGACAAGCTCACTCGCAAGGTCAGGAAGTCGCTCGAAATCTCCATCTGCAAATCGGTATTCGACGGCGATATTCTTACCCTCTGTGTAGCCGAGCTCACGCAGAGCCTGGCGGAACGCGTCAAGCCGGGAAGCTTGCGACGAAGCAGAGGCAGCCCCTAGAAACCCTATCCGTGAGACTTTCTTCGACTGCTGCGCCTCGGCTGGAAAGTTAAGCGCTAAGAGAATAGCGCCTAGAGTTAGATGAATGACACTTTTATTCACTTTCATTTGATTACTCTGTCCGCCCGCGCCAGCACGTTGGGCGGAATCGTGAGACTGATCTGCTTCGCTGTCTTGAGATTGATGACGAACTCAAACTTCTTCGGCTGCTCCACAGGTAGATCGGCAGGTTTTGCCCCCTTCAAAATTTTGTCCACGTAATATGCGACGCGCCGGTAGCTGTCAGCGAGGTCCGCCCCGTAGGACATGAGCCCACCAGCCTCTATATCTTCCCTTCTGTCGTATACCGACGGTAGCCGGCTCTTTAACGCGAACTCGATGGTCCGTTTTTGGTTAGCATACATTAGCGCGCCCTGGGGCACGTATAGTGCATCCGGGCGCTGCTTACTCAGGGCAGCGAACACCTTCTCGAAACCGTCCGCATCTCGTACCTCCCAAGGCCGAATAGTCAACCCGAGACCACGCGCCGCGACTGGGAGAACCTCTTTCACCTCGAGTACACCGTTTGGAGAGGCCGGTTCAAAGAGAACCGCGACACGGGCAACTTTGGGAACGGCGTCTTTGAGCAGCTCCAGCCGCTTCCCACCGAGTTCTCCAGTAAGGTTTGTAAGTCCGGTGACGTTGCCGCCGGGGCGGGCAAGGCTGTCAACTAGGCCTGCCTCGACAGGATCGATCCCAGAGCCCGCCATAACGATCGGAATCGTCTTGGTCGCATCCTTGGCCGCCCGGATCATCGCGGATCCTCCTGCTGATACGATGATATCAACCTTGAGACGCACCAGCTCGGCCGCAAGCTCAGGATACCGATCGCGTTTTCCATCCCCATATCGGTACTCGATGGCGATGCTCTGTCCTTCTATGTAGCCAAGCTCGCGCAGAGCCAGCCGAATTACCTCGGAACGTGTGGACTCACTAGTGGGGTTGTTTACCGATAGATACCCCATCGTTGGGACCTTCTTCGGCTGCTGCGCCTCGGCGAGATGGATGGAAGCGAGAAAGAGAACCGTGAATAGCCAAAGGGACTTTTCATTCATGGCCGTGCTTTTTCACCGCAATGGATATGCCACAACAATAAGCCAATGAAAACCGTCTTTTTTGCCGAGGGAGAAGTAGGCAAGCGTCGTCGTTCGACTACAGGGCGTATCAAATTTGATTCGCACCTCACTACAACTTTGCCTTGACGCCTTCACCGTAGACGTGGAGAATGCGTCGCGATGAACGCTTCTCTCACGTTTCGCCGACTTAACTGGAAATGGTCGGTGCCGAGCCTCGTTCTCGTTGGACTGCTCGCCGCTCCTTTAATCCACCAGATCCAGGTGTAACATCCGGCGAGTTTGAATATGTTCAGGACACGTTGGTGCTGGGCACCGGCGAACGTGTCCGCCTCGCTGACGAAAACAATTAGGGCTCACTTGGCGATGTATCATTGCAAAGTGAGCACGCATTCTTAATATTCAGGGGGAGGCTAAATAGATCAAGGAGGCAGGCATGAACGGTAGATGTTTAGGTTTAGGTATCGTTATTCTGGCTCTTTCGAGCTGCGTCATTCCGGTAGACTATGACAAAGATGATTATCGCCCCCGAGAGCGCGGGCGGAGTGCGTGCGTGGACGAGGCGCATGAGCGAGGTTACCGCAACGTGGATGTCGAATCCGTGCAAGCCGTCGACCCGGGCATTTGGGAAGTTATGATGCATGGTAGAGGCCCAACCGGGCGCGATGTTAAACTATCTTGCGAATACAATGTGCGACTTCGTCGAGCGAGTGTGGGCCCTGTTGACTAGCAAGAGGAGGACCTCGTTGTGGCAGTGCAGCGGCTTCCCGAGGTGGCCCTCTTTCGTTACAAAATCGCGATGACGGTAGAGGTGGTCAAGCCATCCGCCACGGGTCCGAAAGCGTGAAGACTCTGAGGATTAGGTATGGGGCCCACCCATGAACCCTCGTCTCATGTCCCGCAGGGTCAACTGGAAATGGTCGCTGCCCGGTCTCGTCATTGTCGCGCTCCTCGCCGCTTTCTTTAATCCACCAGAGCCTGGTGTAACATCTGGCGAGTTTGAATACGTTCAGCGAGTCGTCGATGGAGATACATTGGTGCTCGGCACCGGCGAGCGCATCCGGCTCATCGGCGTCAACACACCCGAGACAGTCCATCCCCAAAAGGCAGTAGAGGCATTCGGCAAGGAAGCCTCGGCGTTCACGAAGCGCATGGTCGAGGGGAAGCTTGTACGCCTAGAGTTTGATCCGGTTTGAAGTCGGCGCAATGACGGCAAAGACCGCTATTCGCGGACACTCGCTTATGTGTTCTTACAAGATGGCACGCACCTGAACGCGGAGATAGTTACACTTGAAGAGCTTCTCATGTCCAGCCTCCCCCAAACGGATGCGCTGGCAAAGTTGCTCATCGAAAAGAGCGTGATCAACTATGCTTAATCCAACGCGGCAGTGTCGTGGAAAAACGCCCGAAACGTGGCCTCCTGGTCACGGTTCGTCTCCATCACTTGCCTCCAGAATAATTTCCGTTAGTAAATCCAATACATTGGGATCACTGTCGACGCGCCTCACATGCGCGAGGTCGTAGGTTCAAGTCCTACTGCGACCACCATTCGACTCGCAAAAAAGTGCTCGCTCTCTGCGGCCCGCCTCAATCGCTTCATGGGCGAACTCAAACTTTTTTCTGCCTCATTTCCGCGACGGAAACTTTCGGATACCACGTCGACTCGGCCAAAGTTCCGGTGCGCTCGACCAATACATCCAAGAGATACGGCTTGCCGTCCCGCGTCGCAGCCACGGCGCGCTTGATCGCGGCCTTTAAGTCGCCGGGCTCTTTGACCAACTCTCCCTTGACTCCAAAAGCTCGGGCGCCGTCGGCGAAGGCCACATCGGGATTGCCGAGGTAATTCACCAGATCTTTTTTCTGTTGCGCCATCTTACCGCCGCCGGACAAGTGGCGCAGGCGCGTCTCGTTGTAGCTGCGGTTATTGAAGACAACGAAGATGACAGGGATGTCATAGCGGGCGGCTGTCCACAAAGATTCAAATTGACCGAACATCACGGCGCCATCGCCAACCATGCAGCAAACCTGCCGGTCAGGCAGTGCGAGCTTGATTCCTAAAGCCGCGCCCATCGATCAGCCCAGCGCGGAGCCCATGGTTCTGCCTATACTGCTTTTTTCATCCTTGGCGCAGCGAAACCATCGGAAGACAGAATCCTTCGAGGAACCAAACTCGTTCACGAGAACGGCGTCTTTGTCGAGCCCTTCATTCAGCTCAAATCCCGAACGCTCCCAACTGGAATATTAGAGTGTTGGGCTTTCAACCCATTACTTCAACACTCCATTATTCCATCATTCCATTCTTTTTATTGGTTAGCCGCTTTTTGCTGGGAAGCTCTTCGCCAGATACCTGACGATTTGGTCGACCTCTTCGGGAAAGATCTGCGCCCCGCGCGAGTCCATATCGTAGACGGAGCGTTCCCACTCTTTGTCGGTCTTCCGCGATGAAACTACCTTCTGCAGGTTGTGGCACGATTTGCTACAAAGTTCGACGACCAATTCCTTTCCTTCCCCCGCCGGCAACTGTTTTGTATAGTCTTCCTGCGGCCATGAGACCGCAGCAGAGACGATAAACCCGACGAAAAACAAGCTCACAAACCAAACACGCTGCATGACTCCTCCGTTGACTTGTAAATATCAGAGGTCGGATGCTAGAAGTCGGATGTCAGATGTCAGCGGTCAGCAATTCACTTTCCGACCTCCGATCTCTCCGATCTCCGATATCTGACTTCTGATCTCTGACTTCTGATGACGTCTGGTTCCCTTACGCTTTCTTCGTCCTCATCTCCGCAACGGAAACTTTTGGATACCAGTTGAGATTCGCGCCCTGTCCGGCCTGGGCGACGAGAACATCTAGCAGATAGGGCTTGCCGTCGCGCGTCGCTTGAATGGCGCGCTTCAGCGCCGGCGCGATGCCGTTGGGATCCGCAACGACCTCGCCCTTGATGTCGTAGGCCTCGGCGATCTTTGCGAAGTTCACATCCGGGTTCCCTAAATGACTGATCATGTCCAACTGCTTTTCCCTTTGGTTCTTGCCTCTGCTCCACATCCGGTTTCTGGTCTCGTTGTAGCTCCGGTTATTGAAAATCACCGTGATGATCGGCGCCTCATGCCGCCGCATCGGCCACAAGGCCTCAGTTTGATTGAAAAGCATTCCTCCATCTCCCTGCAGAGCCCATACCTGATGATCCGGTTTGGCGAGCTTCACGC
>VBKY01000113.1 GCA_005879255.1 Deltaproteobacteria bacterium | reverse complement strand
AGCATGTCTTCCAAGTCTTCATGCCCATCGCGGCCGTCTTCAGTCGTATCGGCGCGGTCTACGGCAACGACGATCGGAAGTCTATCCTTCATCGCATTGTAGATATTTCCGGTCGAGTGGGCGGCACCCACACGGCTGTACATGCAAAAGGAAGTCTTTCCCGAAGCCATCGTGTAGCCGCTCGCCATCGCCACCACGTGCGCCTCGTGCGTCGCCAGGACCAACTTGAGCTTTGGCCGGTCGATCACCGCATCGCAGAGCGCGCCGAGGCCCGAACCGTTGCCGACGAAGAGATATTCGTTGCCGGTTTGCAAAAGCTGCTCTGCGAGCATCGCGCCGCCGTTGCCCTCAAACTCCTTCCAATATTCTTTGCCGGCCGTATCAGCATGGGCAACCGGGACGAGGTTTTGTAATACCGACTCGGCCGCCGCCATAGTGAAACCCGCAGCGGCCATGGATTTTAAGAAGCCGCGCCTTGAAAGGTCCTGATTCAAAAAATCTCTTACCAAGCTACGCATAGACACCTCCGTATGAAAGTTGGAGTGATGGAGTGCTGGAGTATTGGAATGTTGGGTTATTAAGACACTCCTCCATCACTCCACCGTTCCATTACTCCATATTCTTTTGAGCGGATTCTAGTGAAAACGACGGGAAGGGGTCAAGGGAAATGTTTTGGGAAATTACCGCGCCGAATTATTCGAAAATTCCGTTCTACTGAGCTTGCCGAAG
>VBKY01000697.1 GCA_005879255.1 Deltaproteobacteria bacterium | reverse complement strand
GCCTTGGGTTTAGAAAATCTTGGGCTCCTCTACTGCCGTTTCCAGCGAGACGAGTGCCTTTTCGATGAGGGCGACGCGCCAGCGCAGCTCTTCTGCGGGGGGCAGCTCGGGCTGTCCGACCGGGTAGTGAAACTTGTTTCCTGCCATGATCCTGCCGATTCCAACTTGGGACGCGACGTTGGCGAGACACGTGATTAATACCACGGGAATTCCCTTCTTCTCGATTTCTTTGGCGATCGTAGCGCCGCTACGAGTGCCGGTTCCTCACGTGGCGGTTAAAATGACCGCGTTGATGCCGGAGCCGGCGAGTTCGTCAGCGATTCCGGCGCCGATCTCCGCCATCTTACTCGGCATGGCACCGGTGCCGGTGGTGACGAAATAGTGATGGTGGAGCTTTTTGAATCGTTCGGCTTTCTCCAGCACACGCATGGCGTCGAGGGGGACGATACGATCGGGATCTTCATCGACCGTGGAGGTGTCGTAGCCGGTGTGCATCGCTTGGAATTCACCGCGCTTCAGATCGTCACGATCGCCGATCGCGTATTTGAAATATCTGGTGCCTCGAGAACTTTCCAAACGATCGGGGTTTCCTCTCGGCACCAAACCGCCTTCAGTGACCAGCGCGACGGTGGCGTCTTTTAACCTGCCGGTCAAATTGGGAATAGGGTCCTGTTGCGCTTCGATGCGCGGGATCTCGCTTTCGTACGGTTGGCCGTTAAGCTTGGCAAGCAAGAGATCCACAGCCCGCACATAATCCGGTGTGTCAGTTTTAACGGTGAAGCGCCGCGGAATCGGTAAACAGTGCTCGGCGCGGAAATCTTCGATGGCCTTTTTGTCTCTCGATATCAATCTTTCGATGAGCAGCGAAAAACGCTTCAAGGTTTCTGGCATCGACGCGGCGGACGCGCCGGTTTGAATGACGAACAGCCGCCGGCCAACCTCTCGGATTCCCGGATTGCCTTCGTGCATTCCGGTGATTGCGGGTATCCGCCAGTTATCCTGCACCCAACTGCACAGCTTCGCGCAGGCGAGACCGTATCTGCCGGCGTTGAAGGCTGGGCCGGCAAGGAAAAAGTCAGGTTGAAATTGATCGATCAACGCGCGAATCGCTTGCAAAGCTTTTTCTTCCTCTTCGTGAAAATAGTTGTCGCCGCAGGCGATCGTTGCATATTCTACGGCGTGAACTTTGATTGCACTTTCGATCACCGCTCCTACGCCCACGGCGTGGGGCAGGAACAGCACTTCGTGGCCGGCCTTATCTTCACCGCCGATACCCGCAAAAAACTGGTTCAAATAGTGGAGCACTTTGATCATGTCGGTGTCTCCTTAATTCTCATACTCGGCACGAAAGCCACTGCTGCCCATTTTGCCGTAAGAGCCGAAAAAGATCGTCGGGTCAAAGAGGAATGGCAGGCGTGGATCGTGACTTGCCTTTAAGTGGAGATCGATCTCAGACCCGCCGATCACCGTCGCTAGCGGTGGAATATATATTCTTTCCGATACGTTGCCCCGACTGATCATGCCATCGGCCTCTTTGGGATGGTCAACGAGGGGTCGCTCATAGCCTTTGGGGCCGTTGGATTCATGCAGCACGGCAACGGTCTTGATACCTTCGTCTTCGCATGCCTTCACCGTCTGCATGAAGTCGACGGTGCCGTTGCCTGTCCCTTCCATGATTGCGACGGCTCCCTCGGCGCCGAGATTGCGCGCCAAGCGCGCCACCCATAGACCGATCTTTTTTTTCTGTTCGAAACTATCGTTGTAGCCGCGCGATAAAATCACGCCGCGGAAGTTTATGCTTTTGCCGTGGCGTTCAAGCAGCTCCATGATGAAAGGGTTGGCGCAGTGCTGGGAGGTCGGGATCTTCCGCTCGCTTTTATAGTTGCCGCTAACCACGGCGCCGTCAAAGAATTCGGCGGGGTGCACGAAGGTCGGCAAAGTTTTCGAGACTTCTTCAGCGTAATAAAAGGTCCGCGCGCAACAGAGCTGGCTCTGCACCTGATAGATCAGCACCACTGTAGGCAAGTGTTCACTGACCGGCTTCAATGAAATGAGATAGCGCGCACAGCGGAGGGCGATATTTCTAAGCGACTGGTCGAAGGTGGCGTTGGAGACCGATGAAGCGGGTGTGAGCGAAAGGATGAGATGGAAACAGTCCGAGCCATAGGAAAAGGGCGCGCCGACGCCCCCCATGTCGAGGATGCCTTCCCGCGGTTTTTCGATCGGGGTCAGCGCTTCAACGTTGGGGAAACGCCCGGTAACGGTCACAAGAAGATTTCTGATACGAATTGTTTTCCCAGTGCCAACAAGTTGCGCGGGACCGTCAAACCCCGGGAAGGTTGTAGCGTGGCCGGGTAGCTTTGCGATCGGCAGGACCGTATCCAAAACGTGCACGATGCGCTTCGACTCGCCGGGACGCGCGATCTCGTAATCGACGTGAATGTCGTGGGATAAGTCTTTCAGCAACTCCCGGAGATCGGGCGCATAGACGGATAAAGACTTGCCGGTGAGGGCGGTGCGCTCCCCCCATCGAAGCTCGTCGATCGAGTAATCGAACAGTTCCAGTTCCATCGAAAAATACTTTAAGCGATCAG
>VBKY01000112.1 GCA_005879255.1 Deltaproteobacteria bacterium | reverse complement strand
AAGTCTCGCTGAAATGGTATCCCACCACAGAAATGGGCGGGGTGATCTGGGCTTACATGGGTCCGCGCGAGACGCAGCCCGAACCCGTCGGCATGGAATGGACGCGAGCGCCGGACAATCATCGCTTCGTTTCTCAGACCCATGAATACTGTAATTACATGCAATGCGTCGAAGGCGGCATCGATACGTGCCACGGCTCTTTTCTCCACAACAACGATCTTGCCGATCTCGCCGCCTTTCACCGCATCGACCGAGCGCCGCGGTTGGAAGTGGAACGAACTAATTACGGTTTCAGATATGTCGGCCTGCGCGATCTCGGCGAGATCGGCACTTATTTGCGGCTTTACCAGTTCATCCTGCCGTTCCACCAGTTTCGCTCCCAACAAATCGTCCGCAGAAAAGGCAAAGGGAGCGGCAACCGCGAAACCATCCCGATCATGAAAGGCCATATGTGGGTGCCCATGGATGACCACAGCACGATGGTTTACAACTGGATGCTCGCTGTCGACGAAGACAAACCACTAACCGCGGACTTCATCGCCAAGCAGGAAACGAGCGCCGGCCGGGGGCCTGGCGGAGAAACGACCACGCGACATCGCACGCGACAAAACGACTGGCTGATCGACCGCGAAGTGCAGCGGACGAAAACTTATACCGGCGTCGAGGGAGTCAACACTCAAGATCTGGCGGTGCAGGAAAGCATGGGACCGATTGTCGATCGAAGCCGCGAGCACCTAGGTACCACGGACAAAGCCATCATCACTTACCGGCGCATTTTACTCGATGTCCTGCGTGATTTTGAGCGCGGCATCCCGCCCGCTGGTACCGAGCCCAAAACCTACCGCCATGTGCGCTCCGCTGACATCGTCATCCCAAAAGATGTCCGCTGGCAGGATATCGCCGACCAGAGCGTGGCGCGTTGGTAGGTTTAAAAATAGCGCTCGGCAATTCACTGTAACGAGCCGCGAGGAGCTGCTGAGATGAGACGTTGGCTCGCCCTCGAGCTATTGAGTGTATTATTTGTTTTGATCTTCCCGCTAGGGCTTAGCGCCGACTGGAAGAGCGATTGGGAACAAACCGTTGCAGCGGCCAAGAAAGAAGGACGATTGAATCTTTACGTCGGCCGCTACGGACAGGCGCCTCTGCTCGACGAATTCAAAAAGGACTACCCTGAGATCAGGATCGTCTCGGTCAACGGGACCGGAGATCAGATCGCCACCAGGATCGTGGCGGAGGTCCGAGCCGGTAAAACGATTGCCGACGTATACAGCGGCGGGCCGAACTCGAATTATAATTTTCTTTACCGCGGCAAGATCCTCGACTCGATCAAATCGGCCTTCATCCTTCCCGAAGTGCTCGATGAGTCCAAATGGTACGGCGGCAGCCATGTTTTCACGGACAAAGAAAATCAATTCGTCTTTATTTACGTCGCCCTCCCCGGCTCCCGCGGCCTGTCATTCAATTCCAATCTCGTCAATGCGAAAGATTTCAAATCCTATTGGGACCTGACGAATCCAAAGTGGAAAGGAAAAATCACCTCACAGCGGCCCACCGAGACGGGGCTGAGCGCCCATTTGCAATTTTATTATTATCATCCCGAACTTGGTCCGGAGTTTATCCGGCGCGCCTTCGGCGCCATGGACGTGACTTTCGGCGACCGGCGCACGATCACCGATTGGCTAGCAGTGGGCAAATTTGCCATCTGTCACGGCTGCAGGCAAATCGAAAAGGCCTCCGGCCAAGGGTTGCCGGTGGACGATTTTGAAACCGGTGACTGGAAAGAAGGGCAACCGCTTAGCACTGGTGGCGGTTCGTTAGGTCTCATCAAGGGCAGCCCCAATCCCAATGCAGCGCGGGTTTTTATAAACTGGTTTCTCTCGCGCAAGGGGCAGACCGCCATGCAAAAGTCCAATGATCTTTACGGCGAGCTGCCGCCGAACTCACGCCGGATCGATATTCCTAAGGAAATGCTTGCCGCGGAAAACCGGCTAGTCGAAGGAAGAAGATATTTGGATGTGGCACGCCATGAGTTTACCGACATGACTCCCGTGCTCAAGCTAGCGAAGGAAATCGTCGCGGCGCGGGAACAAAAATGAACTCACGGCACCCTCCTTGGATGTGCCTCAGTCATTTCTTGGGCTCGTAACCAACTTTCGGAAATCCCCAAGCCTCAGTTGCGATGCGCTGCATCAGCTTGTCTTCCGTACCGCGGCACTCGTCGCCGCAAAGAGACACCTTTGCTCCCTTCATCAGTTTGTTAGTAAGTGTCCCTTCGACGAGAAAGGAGCCTCTTCCCGGTTCAAGCGATTCGGCGACTTGCTGACCTTCTTTCGAGGCGAGGAACTCGATCCAGAGCAGGGCTGAGTGAATATTTTTTGCTCCCGCATAGATCGCCTCCGGTTCATGAAAAGATACCGGGAAGGGATCCGGGACAACCATTTTGATGTTCGGATCTTGATTCAAGGCTCGCTGTGTAGAGTGGACGTAATTGCCGCAATTCAGGGAGATTTCACCTGAAGTCAGCATCGTAAGATTGCGTGTGTTGCCCCTGCTCCAAATTGGATTGTTCTCTTTGATCTTCCGCGCGAAGCCCAGAAGTTTCTCCGCTCCCCAAGCTGGCGTGAGCCAAGCTAAGACGTTGGGTTTTGTGTCCACGCTAAATTTGCCGTTAAAGTACGGATCCAGACAGGCTTCCCAACTCTTGGGTGTCTTTTCGGGAGTAACAAGCTTCGTGTTGTAGACTAATACGCCGGTGTATGAACCCAACCAAACCACCATTCCTGAATCGTCGATCATTTCAAGCGGGATATTCAAGTGACCTCCCTGAGCCATACCCTTGAAATCAACGTTCTTCACCACGTTCTGCTTAAAGTATTCGCTCCAGAAGGCAATATTAGTGCTGAAGATGTCCAGGTTGGCGCGGCCCGCAGAAAGTTCAAAAAGCTGCCGCTGGTAAGCGGGAATGCCGTCTGCGGACGTCCAGCTCACCTTAATGAAAGGATATTTTTTCTCGAACGCCTTTACCATGACCGGGATGGATTTTTCATCGAATGCCGGGGACACAGTTAGTTTGGCTTCTTTTTTTGCGCCTTCTAAGATCTGCGCCTTAGTCAGCGTTACGGATTCCTTTTTCGTCTGACCCACCGCTTGCGGGCCGGGAACGGCTGACGCCCATAACATCCCTACAATCACCGGCAAAACGAATCTTTTACCTCTAGCCATGGATCTCCTCTCTTTCTGTATTGGCTGCGGGCGCCGGAGCCGCCGGCGTCCATCAGACTCCTATGTCGGAAATCGCCAGCCCATCGAAACTATTTTCTATTGCTGCTTTAAGCTTGCTTCTCGGTGTCAAGCGCTAGCTCCCGATCAAGAAAGTCAGTAACGAGTGGCCATACCCGTTCTGCAAGTTCGGGCTGATAACCCCCGCCCGATTCCGGCGAGGCAAACCCATGGTTGCCGTATGGAAATAGATGCCACTCCAAAGGCTGGCCGTTTGCCAGAAAGCTTGCCATTATTTTCTGCTGCAGCGGCAGGGTGCTAATGTGGTCGCGCCCGCCATAGATAATGGAGGAGGGGCATTGGATATCACGCGCGGCATCACAGGGATGACGCGGCCGAAGCTTGCTTGGCGGCTCTTCCTTAATGGAAGCGTAATAAGCCACAAATGCCTTAACGGCGGGAGTTGCGGCGACAAAATGCACGCCGATACGACCTCCCATGCAGTATCCGATCACTCCCACGCGCGCCGGATCAACATCCGGCCGATTGGCCAGATAGCGCCATCCCACATCGATGGCGCGCACGAATTCTTCATCTGTCCTCACCTCTTGAACTTCCTCTTTGCCCGCGAGAGTGCCTGACAGTTCCGCGAAACCCAACATATTGTAAAGATCCGGCATGATCGTGCAGTAGCCCAGCTTGGCAAACTTGTAGGCTTCGATTCTAAGATATCCGGTTGTGCCCGACGACTGGATCATTAATAAGCCCGGTCCCCGCTCCTGCCGGATGGGATGGGCTATGTAGCCTGGCACTCCATCTTCTTCTTTTGTCAACCGTCGTGTGACAACTCTCATGTTGTTGACCCTCCTGTTTTGAGTAGTGTTGGCCGGCTTCCTGCGATTTGCGTTCTCGCTGCGCTATAGAATATCGTGCACGCGCCACCATTAACTTCGTTGGCGACCGCTAAAAGCCTCCTCGACAAACCGACGGGACAGAAGAGTCAAGAGGCTTACCGCAACGATCAGCAGCATGCCCAAAGCCGCAGCGCCGGAGAAATCCGCATTCCGATCCCATAAAAAGAACAAAAGCACGCTAATGGTCTGAGTTTCTGACGTGCTTAGCATCAGTGGGACCGTCAAACTGCGAAAGGCATGCGACGCGACCCATATGAAGCCCATAATGAAAGGAGGCAAAATTAACGGCAATGTGATCCTTATCAAAACGGTGAGCCGGCGCGCGCCGCTTACGATCCCTGCTTCCTCCAGCTCTTTGTGGATTTGAGTCAATGCGCCATTCATGAGTCTGGTCGAGAACGGAAGGTAAGTCACGAGCAGGCCTGCCACCATGATCCAGATACTCCCGTAGAAAGGGAGCCAGCGGAATGCTGGGTGGAGATAAGTGAACACCAGTCCAAGAGCAACGAGTGAGCCTGGCAAAACGTGCGGGACAAAAATCGCAGCATCCAGCAAGAACCGCCCTGGAACGCGCGATCGCACGACGACCCAAGAAATAAAGAAAGCTACGACCATCGCAAGGATCGCCGTCGTACCGCCAAGAATAAGCGTGTTGACCAAGACTCTTTCGATGTTGGGCCACTGCGCAATTTCCCAATACTTCCTAAGGGTAAGAAAGTTCAAAGCCTCCCAAGAAGGCGGCCGGTAACTGGGGAGAAAGGAAGCCCACAGAAGGATCAGCAAGGGTAGCGCGGTGCTAAGAATAAAATAAAGTAGAAAAAACCCGAATGCTGGGTAGCGCCACTTTCCCAGTTGAATCCTACGCGTCTGCGCCGCCTTGCCGCTTACCGTGACGTACTTCTGTCGCTCGGCTTGCTTTATGATGAAGTGAAAGTAGGCATAAGAAAGAGTGATAGCGATTATGATAAACGGCGAAGAGAGAGCGGTCGCGAGGCCCCATTCGATGGGCGTGCTATAAAATGCGCTGAAAAAGATGAGCGTCGGGAGAACGTAGATCTGTTTCTGCAAACCGAGCAACAGGGGAATGTCCATATCGTTCAGGTCACCGGCGAACTTGTAAAGGGTTGCAACCGTAAGCGCGGGCATAAGCACCGGAAGGGTAACCTTCCAGAGAGTAGTCCTCTTGCTGGCTCCCGAGACATGGGCAGCATCCTCGATCTCCTGATTGATTAGTCGAAACGCCCCCACCACTAGCAGAAAGGCGGTCGTCAGTCCGGTGATGCTGTTCACGAAAATCATGCCGCCCAAGGAGTAAATGTTGATCGGACCCGACTCCAGTACAACGCCGAAAAAGCCCAACAACGGCCTCAAGGCCAAGTTCAATACCCCTACCCTGGGGTTTAACAGAAGAATCCAGCTCATGGTGAGAAGAAAGGAGGGTATCCCGATCGGTAAAAGCATGAGCGCCCACGCCAAACTGCGAAAAGGCATGTCGGTCCGCTCGAGGAGCCAAGCAAACATGATCGCAACGCTCATGACGATAACCACGCTGGTACCGGCATAAACAAGGGAGTTGAGCAGCGTTTTGTAGGTCAGAGGATAACTATAAGTCAAAACGTAGTTCGCTACTGTGAAAGGACCTAGCTCCAAAGGCGAGCCGGAACGAAAGCTCACCATGACCACCATCAATAAAGGCAAGACAATCAGCCAGAACAAAACCAAGAGGGCAAGCCCAAACAGAGCTAACCTTATTGTACGGCGTCCCGTGCCGGCGATGGATCTTCGAGCAATCGCTGTGTCCGCGTAATTGACTGTCATAGCCTACTTTGGTTACCTGGACGATGAACTCTGAGCACCGGGCGTCATCGCGCAATTTATCGCCTCGCCGCGCGAGGCGTCAACCTAACAGTCTCGCAGGTAGTGGTTCATTTTCAATTCACCATGACTCTTAAAATCGAGAAAGATTCCTCGCTTTGCTCGGAATGACAACTACATAAGCCATGTGTCATCTCGAACAAAGTGAGAGATCTTTCCCCAAACTGAACCACTACCGTCTCGCATGGTCATGAATCTAGGAATTCACTCTTGACTGTAAAAGCCCAGTTTTGTGGACCGAGCGGGATTACTCCTATAAACGTTCGCTGTGCTGTGATATGCGGTGAAGAGTCTGATTCCTCTTCGCCCTTCGACAAGCTGGGGTGAGCGGGAGTATGGCAGAATCAGAACCCTCGATTACCACGGAAGATACGTCGTGGAGGAAAACAATGAAAGCCATTCGCTTTAGAATTGCCTTAATGCTACTAAGCGCCGTTTTCTTTTTCGTCAACGGCACCGGCTTTGCCGCTGCACCGAGCTCATCTTTACTCAAGGCGAAGCAAGACGCAGAGACGAAAGGGTATCTCTTCGAGTCGAGCCATGACGAGATTGTCGCCAAGGCCAAAAAGGAAGGAAAGCTCCGCGTTCTCAGCACCATGGAGAGCGCCGTCGTTAAAGTGATGCGCGATAGCTTCAAGAAAAAATATCCTTTCATCGACGTGCAGGTGCAGGAACTCGGATCGGTCGAGGAGAATCAACGCTTTCTCCTTGAGCTCAAAGCGGGCACGGCGAAAGGTTGGGATGTGAACCGCGCCTACACCGACTTCTATGACCAATATTTTCCGTACCAGAAAAAATTCGACATCCTTGGGATGGCCGAGCAAAAAGTGCTCAATATTCCGCCCAAGCTAGTCGATCCGCAGCTTCGCAACCTCGTGACCGTCGCCAGCAATATCACCGTCGTCGCCTATAACAAGAAGCTCATCTCGGCGGAAAAGGTACCGGATCGCTGGGAGGACTTTCTCAAGCCCGAGTTCAAAGGAAAAAAATTCGTGATCGATATCCGTCCGGTGCCCATTGGGATGCTCGTGCCCGCGTGGGGATTGGAGAAGGCTGTGGACTACGCCAAAAAAATAAATGCTCAACAGCCGGTTTGGGGCCGCGGCCATACCAGGGTAATGGCTTCGTTACTCGCCGGCGAGTATCCGATCTTCCTCGGACCCAACTTCGGAGCGGTAAAACGGTCCCAAATGAAAGACCCAACCGGAGTGATCGGTTATAAAATTCCGGAGCCTATTCCGGTTCGGCTTCATGAGGCCAATGGCGTCCTGGCCAATGCCGAATACCCATACGCCGGTCTATTGTGGCTCGAGTTCCAGGCGTCGCCCGAAGGTCAGAAGATCATGGACGATCACTGGCCCCTCGGCGCTTCGGTTTTCGCTCCCGGGTCTGCCCAAGAAGATGTCACGCGCGGAAAAAAACTTTCAATCATCGATTGGAATCATTACACCAAGCTCGACGATTACCTGAACAAAGTCGTCGAGGCGCTGGGCTTTCCGACGGCGAGTGTGAAGTGAATGGTTGGCGTATGGCTTATGGCAGATAGCTTATGGCATATAGTTGGAACGATAAGCTAGAAGCCATACGCCATAAGCTATCATCCATATGCGAAGGAACTGCTATGAATCAGATCCACATAGGACTGCTGAGTCCCGAGGGAACGAACTCAGGTCACTTTCGAAATTTCGAAAAACTTTTGCCGCCTGAGATCCAACTGTCGATCGACGGATTACAGCTGGCCCGAAGTTCGCGCTATGAGCTCCGCGGCAAATCGGATGTGATCGTCGCACGCGCTCGAGAATTTGTTCAAAAACTTTCCCCTCAAGGATTGATCCTTACCGGCGCGCCGGTAGCCATCCTCAATCCGGGAGTGGAAACACTGGTTTCTCAGGCGGTGGGAATCCCCGTGGTCACCGCCGTGTCCTCAGCCATCGCGGCTCTCAAGTCCGTCGGCGCAAAAAAATTGTTGGTGATGACGCCTTTCGACGACGCGATGAATGAAAGTCTGGTGAGCGAGCTACAGCGGGCGAACCTGGTTGTGCTGGC
>VBKY01000111.1 GCA_005879255.1 Deltaproteobacteria bacterium | reverse complement strand
AATCCCGCGATGCTCTGGCATATCTTGTCTCGTCTGGGTGTGAAATGCTCCATCAGCGGCTACGGGGAGCTTCTGGAAAATTGGCCGGCTCTCGCATAAGAAGAGTGGAGTATTGGAGCGATGGGATTGGCTTATGGCGTATCGCTTATAGCGTATCGTCCGAACCATATGCCACATGCCATAAGCTATCAGCTATAGGCGAACTACGAACGCAATGTCGATGAAGATCCAAAGATCCGCTTTTTGCTTTATTCTCACTCTTCTGTCCGGGATCGGCAGGGGCACGCTGCTTGGCGCCGAACCGCAGCTCATCGAACGAGCCAAAAAAGAAGGAACGTTTTTACTTTACACTTCCATGAACACTCCTGACGTCAATCAAATTTTTGACGGATTTCGCAAGCGATATTCCTT
>VBKY01000110.1 GCA_005879255.1 Deltaproteobacteria bacterium | reverse complement strand
ATCACGGCACCATCATCTTCACAGAGACATGAATAGAGCGCTTGCCCCACCGCGCATTTCGCGGCGTCGCGAGTGATCACGCGATTTACCAGCTTCAAAGCATCTTTGCCTCGAACGTCATATTTGTAGAGTGGCGAGACATCGATCAGCCCAGCCGAGTTGCGAATCGCATGATATTCGTAATCATGCACCACATCGTACGAGCTGGCGACAAAGTAACCGGACCACGTGCGCCAGTTCTGGCTCGCGCACAAAGCCGACGTTCGTGTGTGGAAGGGCGTGCCGATAGGCATCGGTTATTTTCAATTGCGAAGTTTGGATTTTGGACTCAATGAAAAGCTGCCTGTCGCGTTGACTTCGCAGTTGAAATTACCAAATATGCACCCTTAAGCAAATCATGGCCAACTACGATGCGATCATTATTGGTGCTGGTCATAACGGCCTCACCGCTGCCGCCTATCTAGCAAAAGCCGGCAAAAGGGTTCTCGTGCTCGAACGTCGCCACGTTGTTGGCGGCGCCACAGTTACGGAAGAAATTTATCCCGGCTTTAAGTACTCCGTCTGCTCTTATGTGGTCAGTTTGCTCCGTCCCGAGGTCATCCGCGATCTGGAACTTCCCAAGTATGACCTCGAGATAATTCCCCTGGACAGCACCTTCACGCCGCTGGCCGGCGGCGATTACCTCTTTCGCTGCGGCGACCACGCTAGGACGCGCCGTGAGATAGCGCGCCACTCCGTTACCGATGCGGAAGCTTACGAGCAATATGGCCAGCTGATGGTGCAAATGGCCATGGCGGTAAAACCGCTGCTTGCTATGACGCCGCCAAAGCCGGCCGCGTGGAATCCGAAGGATCTTTTTGGCTGGGCCACATTGGGAAATCATTTCCGCGGTCTTGGCGGAAAACTCTTCTATGATCTTGCCAAGCTCATGACGATGAGTTCGGCCGATTTTCTCGACGAATGGTTCGAAACCGAGGCGCTCAAAGCCACCATGTCGGCAAGCGGCATCATAGGCACATTTATGGGACCGCGATCGCCAGGTACCGCTTATGTTCTGCTTCATCATTACATGGGTGAACTTGACGGAGCATTTCGTTCTTGGGGTTTTGCCCGCGGAGGAATGGGAACCATCAGCCGAGTTATTGCCGACGCCGCGCG
This sequence comes from Deltaproteobacteria bacterium, assembly GCA_005879255.1. The sequence goes on along the minus strand of VBKY01000110.1, from coordinate 15,757 downwards.
CCACTACGGCGCAGAAATCAGAACTCAGGCGGCGGTCGATCACGTGCTCATCAAAAACCGTCGCGCCTGCGGGGTGATTCTAAGCTCAGGTGAAGACATCGAAGCAAAAGTCATCGTTTCGGGCGTCGACCCCAAGCGCACGTTTTTGAAAATGGTCGACACCCAACACCTCGAGCCGGAATTTTTGAATCACGTCAGCGCTTTCAAAATCCGCGGCTCGTCGGCCAAGGTAAATCTCGCCTTGGACGCGCTGCCGAATTTCACTTGTATGCCCGGCGACGGACCACATTTAGCCGGTGCGATTTCGATCAGCCCGAGCATCGATTACATCGAACGCGCTTACGACGACGCGAAATATGGCGAATTTTCACGGCGTCCCTATCTCGACGTTATCATCCCTTCCATGCTCGATCCCTCAATGGCGCCGCCGGGAAAACATGTCATGTCGATCTTCGTGCAATACGCGCCTTATCACTTAAAAAACGGCGCCTGGCCGGAGAAACGGGAAGTGCTTGGCGACACCGTCGTCGATACCTTGAATGAGTACGCGCCGAACCTAAAAAACATCATCCTTCACCGCCAAGTCGTAACCCCGTGGGACTTAGAACAAGAATTCGGTCTCACGGAGGGAAATATTTTTCAGGGCGAGCTGACGCTCGACCAACTGTTTTTTCTCCGCCCGGTGCCCGGCTGGGCGAAGTACCGAACGCCGATCAAAAATCTCTACATGTGCGGCGCGTGTACCCATCCAGGCGGCGGTGTCATGGCCGCCTCGGGCCGCTTAGCAGCACTGGAAATTCTCAAAGACATGAAAAGGAGCCTGATTTAGCATTACCGTGCCGACCTATGACGCGATCATTATCGGCGCCGGTCACAACGGACTGGTGACCGCCGCTTATCTTGCCAAGTCCGGGAAAAAAGTCTTGGTTCTCGAGCGGCGTCCCATCGTCGGCGGTATTGCCGCAACCGAAGAGATTTTTCCCGGGTTCAAGTTCTTCACATGCGCTCATCTAGCCGGATCGTTTGCACGGGAGATCATTGCCGATCTCGATCTACAAAAACACGGCTTACAGATTCTCCCACTCAAGCCGTTACTCTTTGCGCCTAGCCTGGAGGGAAATGCTCTCATCATCCCAAGAGACCTCGCGCAAGCAGTGGAGGAGATCGGACATCATTCCAAAAACGACGGACAGAGATTTGCAATATTCTGTTCGCTTCTGAAAAGAATGTCCGCGTTTCTTCTCATCCTTTACGCTCTGCCCTTGCCCGATCGCGCCGCTCCCGGAAACTCCAGTCCTCTGGAGCTGATCAAGGCAGCATGGAAATTCCATCGCCTCGGCGAAAAAGAAAGGTACGAGTTCTTACGGATCTTGGCAATGAGCGTTGCCGACCTTGTCGACGGCTGGTTTGAAAACGATTTGCTTAAAGCGGCGCTCGCAGCAAGTGGTCTACTTGGGTCCTCCGTCGGTCCGCGTCAGCAAGGAACTGCGTTCGGGCTGCTCCATCACCAGCTTGGCGAATCGAATGGCGCCCTTCGCACCGCCGGTTTTGTCCGTGGTGGTATTGGCATGCTGGCACAAGCCTTGGCGCACGCCGCAGAGCAATCGGGCGCGGAAATTCGTACCGGTGCCGAAGTTGCAAAGGTCGTCACCAGGAATGGGGCAGCGACAGGCGTCGTATTGCAGGACGGCGAGGAGATCGATGCGAGCCTGGTAGTCTCGGGTGCGGACGTGAAGCGGACATTTCTAAATCTCGTCGAACCAACTTATCTCGATCCGAATTTTTTGTTGCAAGTGCAGAACATCCGCTCGCGCGGGACGGTAGCGAAGATCAATTTGGCATTGGATAGTTTGCCGTCCTTCAAAGGCTCGGCAAACCACGATGGGCCGGCGCATCTCGGCGGCATCATCCACATCGGCCCGACGCTCGACTACCTGGAGCGTGCTGCCGACGATGCCAAGTATGGGCGGTTCTCGAAACAGCCATTTCTGGAAATCGCGATTCCGACCGTCGCCGATCCGACTCTCGCGCCGGCTGGTAAACACGTCATGTCGATCTGGATGCAGTATGCGCCCTATCATTTGAGAGAGGCAAATTGGAATGAACAGCGCGAAACGCTGGGCGACGTGGTGGTGAATCAAATCGAGGAATACGCGCCGGGCTTTAAGGACGCTATCTTGCATCGCCAAATCTTAACGCCCTTAGATCTAGAACAAGTTTACGGTGTGACCGAAGGCCACCTCTATCACGCCGAAATGGCCCTTGATCAAGTTTTTTTCATGCGCCCGGTTCCCGGCTGGTCGCGTTATCGCACACCGATCCGAAATCTTTATCTTTGCGGCTCTGGCACGCACCCGGGCGGCGGTGTGACCGGTCTCCCGGGTTATCTCGCGGCAAAAGAAATTCTCAAAAACTGGCCGGGCGCGAAGTAGATCCTGCCTAGGAATTCCCTGCTGTCCGTGATAGACGAAAAACAATTTCTTACCTTAACCGTTAACGTCGAGCCATATGAAGCTTTATTTAGGTCTGTTAGAAAGTTTTCCTCCACATCAACCAAGAATTTTCACCGAGGTGAGTGGGAAACTGGTTGATTTAAATCTCGCGTGCGCAGCGCGCTTTGCACAAGTGGAGCATAATCCATCAAGCGCCTACGAGCTTGCGGCGTTTTACTTTCCGGACACGATCGCGGCGTTTCTACAGCGCGGTGAACAAGCGCTTAAGGCGTTAAACGAAGTCGTTTCATTCCTTCACAAAAGTGGCTCTAATGAATTGCGCGGCCCGGCCGATGAGAAAGTCGTTTACGAGCCGAGGGAAGTTCGGCTACTGCCGCCATTGCAGAATCCGGAAAAAAGCTTCGTCATAGGTTTCTCCGACAAAGCCCGTATCGAAGCCATGCCGAAAGCCGAAATCCCAACCGGTTACTACAAGTTGCCGCAAACGTTCGTTACGACCGGAGTGCCAATCGTTTGGCCGAAGTTTTCCGAAGAGCTCGATGCCGACGCTTGTCTCGCACTGGTGATCGGCAAAGCCGGTAAAAGAATTCCACCCGAGCAGGCTTGGGATTATATCGGCGGCGCGACGATTTTGCTCGATATTACAGCGCGCGACGTAAATCGGCGCGAAGGGCTTACGACAAACAACTTGCTCGGCAAAAATTTTCCATCGAGCACATCTTTAGGTCCGGCGATTTGGCTCAAGCCGACGAGAAAGGAATTGGAAAACGTCGACGTAAAGCTATCGCTCGATGGCAGCGTCAAGCAAGAATTTGCTCTGCGCGACTGCGTATTTACCATCGAGCAAATCATCGCCCGCTGGTCGATCCTCGGCATCCAGCCGGGTGACTTTCTCGCCATCGGCGCCAGTATGGCGCTTCAAGGCGACCGGCTGCAAAATCCGGCGCCGCTCAAGATCGGTTCTGAAGTCTGCTGCTTTTCGCCAGCCGTCGGCGAGCTGTCACACCAGGTCGTTTCGTCGAAGGGAGTGCGTCGATGAAACTATTAACGTTTGTCCATCAGAACCAAGAACGCATCGGTGCTCTCGATGACAAAGGCCGCATCGTCGATTTGCATAGAGCCTACGAATCCTACCTTCGCGAAGTTGAATCCAACCCCGCTGCGTATCAAATGGCTGCCGTCGTCCTCGGCCGCGACATTATGGAATTCTTGAAACGCAGCGAGAAAAGCCTGGACGCGGCGCGCAAAGCACTGGCCTATGTGAGCCAGAAAACAAATGACTCAAATGGTGGAACTATCTTTAAGCGCTCTGAAGTTCGGCTCATGGCGCCGGTGCCGCGCCCGGGCGCGTTGGTGTCCGCGGGAAAAAATTTTTCCGATCACGTCGCCGAGATGTCGTCCAAGAAAGGCCCGGCGGCGCCGGTGGCTTTTCTCAAGCTTCCCGGCACCGTGATCGGTCCCGAGGACGATATTCCTCATCCGCCCGAAGTGAAGAATCTCGATTACGAAGTCGAGCTCGCCATTATTATCGGCAAACCTTGTCTCGACGTGACCGAGGAAGAGGCGTTGGAGTACGTCGCCGGCTATGCGGCGTTCAACGATATCAGCGCCCGGGACGTGATCCGCAGCGAGAATAAGACCGGCATTCACCTGATGGGCAAAAGCTTCCCCGGCTTTGCGCCCATGGGGCCCTATCTAGTCACTGCGGACGAGACCCCCGAACCGCAGAACTTGAAGTTGAGACTTTCCGTCAACGGTGAAACGCGCCAAGACTCGCATCTCGGTTACATGATTTTTAAGATTCGCGATATGATCGCGTACTGGTCGCAGATGGGGCTCAATCCGGGGGATGTGCTAACCACTGGAACGCCGCGCGGCGTAGCCGCCGGACGAAAGCCGGATCAAACTCCATGGTGGCTTAAACCTGGCGACGTTGTCGAAGCCGAAGTCGAAAAAGTCGGCCTGCTCAGAAACCGCATTGTGGCAGAATGAACCATCGTCTCGACACTTCATTGGTCTTTTTAATTGGTCCTATCTGTCCATTAGCCCTGTCGAGTTCCTCTTAAGGAGACCGCCATGTCGTCATCCATTCGCTCGGTCATTCAACCCACCGGCCTCGTCCACGGTCACAGCGAATGTCGTTATCTCGACGAAACGATCCCCGTGTTGTCCCATATTTTGGCGCTCGAACTGATCGACCGCCGGGACGATCAGGCGACGATGAAACACCCTAACACCGGTTGGAAGCTGATCCTTCACGAGGGCGGTCCTGACGTCAAAGATAAGCCTGAGCGGAATCATTACGGCGTCCGTGTTTCGAATAACCAGGAAGTCGACAACGCACATCAATATCTCCTTGCCAACAAAGAACGACTGCAACTCAAGAAAGTCGTGAAGCGAAAGGAACGAGACGGCTCGTATTCGATGTTCTTCGTCGAGCCCGGCGGCAATTATTGGGAAATCGAATCCTACGAGAACCGTCACAAAGCCGGCTTGCCGGAACACATCGCATATCCATGGAAGACGAAGCTGACCGAAGGCGAGTTTCCGGGGCGGGGCTACATTCCGCAAGCGATGACGCATGGGACCATCGAGTGCGTTAATCTAAACGCCTCGGTTAAATTCTACAGAGAAGTCTTGGGCCTCGATGTCATCACTCACGTGCCGACGATCAGGCCTCATGATATCAAGCATCCATCAACGCCCTGGTACGTGGTAAGTCTTGAAATTCCCGAAAGGAACCGAAAATATCTCACCCCGCTGCAGCGTCATACCGTGACGGTCCAGTCGCTGTCGGCGCTGGTAGAGGCCCATAAAGAATTACAAATCCGCCGAGAAGAGTTCGGCATCACCGCAATCGAGGCAATCGAAGAGATAACGGATGGTCAGTCTTTTCTACTGAGCGATCTCGATCGCAATTGGTGGGAAATCGGCTGCCTGAGTAACTGATTGCTTATGCCGGCTCGCATCTGACCAGCTCGTCAATGATAAGGAGATCCGAATATGAACGTTAATTATCTAAACAACCGTCAAACCGCGCTCCTCTTTTTCGACATGTTGAACGTTTACTACCACGGCGCACCGGAAGAGACAAAAAAAAGAATGAAACCGGTGGTTGATAACGCCGTGCGCTTGATGAACGCGGCGCGCCAGAACGGGATTCTCATTGCCTACGCCATGGCCAACCACCGGCCCGACGGCGAGAGCCGCAGCATGATCGTCACCGATACCGACATGCGGCTTCGGCCTTGGCCCAATGACGACTGCAGTCCGACGGTCCATGGCGCGACGGAAGGCTCGTGGGAGCAGAAGGTCATCGAAGAAATTGCACCGCGGGCAGATGATTACGTTATCCCGAAATTTCGCTGGAGCACATTTCACCAAACCTATTTTGACTTGGCCTTACGCACCCGTGGCATCGACACGATCATTATCTCCGGCGGCGCCGTCGACGTCGGCGTCGCCTCGACGGTCTATTCGGCCCGAGACCATGACTACAACGTCATCGTTGTTCGCGACGCATGCAGCAACTCCCATGAAGACTCCATGGCCGCTTTTATGAATACCGTATTCCCGCGCATGGCGCGTGTCAGGACCACCGACCAGGTTTTGGACATGATTCGGAAAACTGTCAATTAGGGATAGAATGAGAGCTGGAACGTTTTCGGCTTTTGTACGTCTAAATTACGTATGGCTCGCTACCTGACCGTGACAATTCTAACTAAACTGACTTTATGGCTGTTTTTGCTCGTTGCAGCGCCGTCATTCCTTTATGCCCAGAACCTGCCCGTAACCGAGAAGCAAAAAATCGAAGCTTTGATCAAGCAGGTAGGCGACCTCAAAGAGGCCAAGTTTATCCGCAACGGCTCCACCTACGAGGTCGCAAGCGCAGTTCGCTTTCTGCACGGCAAATGGGACGCCAACGCCGCCGAGGTAAAATCAGCCCGTGACTTTATCGACAAGGTCGCAAGTATATCGGGCACATCCGGCAAGCCGTATCTCATCCGATTCAATGACGGTAGCGAAATAAAAAGTCGCGAGTACCTTCTCGCAGAACTCCAAAAACTCGAACCGTAACCTTTGGCCTGTCTTTTCAACCAGATTTGAGCCTCGCACAGTTACCTGGAATTCCCATCGACAAGTAAAGGTCTCCTGTAGCCACGTAAAATGATCATGCGCCGGGGCATTGCTCTTGCTCCGGTCAATGATCGTGCGCATCAAAATTTTATTTCTGCTCGGCTTACTCGCAGCGGCGGCGCTCGAAGCCGGTTCGGCTTCCCATCAGGAAGCGCCTGTTGGCATTTCCGAGCAATCCAGAGAATCTCGCAACGCAATTTCCGAAAAGCGCCTGGTCATTCGCGTTATCGACGGCGACACAATAGTCGTCAGCCCGAACGAAAAAGTGCGGCTCATCGGCGTCGATACCCCGGAAACCGTTCATCCAAATAAAACGGTGCAGTGTTTCGGCAAGGACGCCAAAGAATTCACCCGGAGAATGGTCGAGCATAAATCGATTCGCTTGGTTCTCGACGAATCCAACGTGGCGCGCCATCACAAAGATCGCTACGGCCGTACCTTGGGGTATGCTTATCTCGAAGACGGCACGATGCTTAACGCCGAGCTGATCCGCCGCGGCTACGCCCACACGTACACTCGATTCCCGTTTCGCCACGTTGTAGAATTTCGCCAGCTGGAAAGTATCGCTCGCAGCCAAGCTCTCGGCCTTTGGTCGAGCTGTTACTAGTCAGATCGGCTGGAGGTAGAATAAGAAATGCCAATTATCGTCAGGACTACACTATTGCTTATCGGTTCGAACGTTTTCATGACCTTCGCCTGGTACGGACACTTGAAAAATCTCCACGACGGCAGATGGTACATCGCGGCGTTGGCAAGCTGGGGAATCGCCTTGCTCGAATATCTCCTGCAAGTACCGGCGAACCCGCATTGGCTACAGTCAATTAACTGTCGCGCAACTCAAGATCACCCAGGAGGTGGTTTCCGTGTTCGCACCGTTCGCGGTGCTCTACATGCGTGAACCCCTAAAGCTCGACTATTTATGTTATGGGCGGGACTGTGCTTGCTCGGAGCAGTGTATTTTATGTTTCGGTCCTAGTTACCATGCCAATATCACGGGCAGCCATAGCTCTTGATGAATAAAGCCGAAGCAATGTTGATTTTATCGAGAGAGCTGAGAGCGTTTGCCGCTCGTCCCTATATCAAGCTCGTTGAATTGATCAGCCGTCCCGAAGTTAAGAGCATATCGACCGAGTCGGGTGTCAACTACCAGATCGAACTAAACGTGTTCTGGGATTCGCAGCCCGAGAAAGATCTACGTATCATGGGATCGATCGACGACGGCGGTTGGCGAGCATTTCTCCCGCTTACCGAATCCGTGATCATGAAACCCGATGGGACGTTGATTTAAAATAGCCAGCCGCGCTCGCTCTCCAAAAACCTCGCGGCATCTCGGATCTACTATAGACGGTAAAGGCTGAGATAGACGCAGTGTTTGCCGGGGACGGATATTCGTTGTTAAGCCACGAAAACGATTATAGGATCGGCTATTATTATGAAATCGTCGGTCGGCAAAGACTGACTCACTCGATAGTTACGGGTCATCTATCCATGCCATGACAGCAAGCCCACGGGTTTTCGTTCTTGGAAGTGGATTCTCCGCTAGCATGGGGCTACCCACGCTCTTTGGCTTGTTCGGTGAGCTGATGACCCACCCCGGGCGCGCAGGGTACTCCGATCATGACGACGTTCGGTATGCTCTTCAACAACTATATCCACACTTCGTGAACGAGCCCAAGATCATTTCGTCCTACCCGCCCTTCGAGGAATTTTTAAGCCTCGTAACAGTCGCTACCGGGCTTCAGTTCTTTGACGAGGACTACTGGGAGCAGAAGCGTCGTGCCGCGCTCAGGCTCTTGACCGATTGTCTTGCCTCCAAGTGCTCTGGTGCCGAGGACTGTCCCCTTCTCGCTCAATTTATAGACCGCCTATCTGAAGGTGACACGGTGGAAAGGAGTCCGTCTCCAGGGTCAGCTTCATAGCCAAGCACTTTCGACGATTCTTTCATCCTGTTTCTGTCTCGAATCCTACATAAACTCGCTCGCTTATTTTCTTTTCGAGGAGACAGACTTTCTCGGCCTAATCAAGGACGGACACAAAGTTTCTGCCGACTTGCTCCTTGAGGGAATCGAACGAATGACCACTCGTAAAAAATGGGAAACCCTGGGCCGTCTTCGGAGTGGAGTTGGGCTTGATCGGTCGCGCCCCCCCTTTTCAAGATTTCCAGATCCTGTTCAACTTCCGGGATGATCACGTTCACGACAAGGTAGTTGATTACTCTGATAATCGGCCTAGCAAACGGTACAACAGCAAACTGCCGGACCCAGTGACAGGTCTGCTCGACCTCGGACACGCTTTGTACTGTGTTCAGACTTACTGGGATATGGTCCAAGAGATCCACAAATTGATCGATGTTGATCAGAAGAGCTTTCATCGACACTACAATCTCGCGCCATGGACTGATAATGGGCACCGGCAAGAACTCGAAGAGCTTGCGGCTCAGTACAAACAAAAGTTGCGCCCGCGAGGCACCGTATAACATCCGGCTTGAGCCGGACCTTCGGACCTGCTGGCGAAGCTCGCGGGCCTCGCCTTCTCAGCCTTAGCGTTATCCTACCAACTGATCTTACCCTTCCTGAGTTTCTAAAAACCTCTCGGCGTCGATCGCAGCCATGCAGCCCGTTCCCGCTGCGGTAACCGCTTGGCGGTAGATGTGGTCTTGCACGTCGCCGCAGGCGAAGACACCTGGGATATTAGTCTTGGTGCCGTCGTGGGTGAGTATGTAGCCGTTGGGGTTTAGTTCCAATTGTCCGACGAAGAGCTTGGAGTTGGGCTCGTGCCCGATGGCAATGAATAGGCCGTCGGATTTGAAATCTTCCGTCACCCCGGTTTTCACATTCCTAAATTTAACGCCGGTTACTCCACTTGCCTTCGGATCGCCGTATACTTCGTCGACAACCGTATTCCAAACAAAGGTGATTTTGGGATTTCTCTCGGCGCGCTCTTGCATGATCTTGGAAGCGCGCAGCTGGTCCCGGCGATGAGCGACCGTCACTTTGTTGGCAAATTTGGTGAGAAACGTCGCTTCCTCCATCGCCGTATCGCCGCCGCCGACGACGACAAGGTCCTTGTCTTTGAAGAAAAAGCCGTCACAGGTCGCGCACGCGGAGACGCCATGGCCCATGAGCTTCATTTCCGATGCCAAGCCTAAGAGTTTTGCCGTCGCTCCGGTAGCAATGATCAGCGCATCGCAAGTATAGGATTCTTTGCCAACAACAACCCGAAACGGCCGCTGCTTGAGATCCACTGATGTTACGTCGCCAAAGATAGTCTCCGTTCCGAAGCGAACGGCTTGCTTTTTGAAATCTTCCATTAGATCGGGTCCCATAATACCTTTGGGGAAACCTGGATAATTCTCGACATCAGTTGTAATCGTAAGCTGTCCGCCAGGCTGCGCGCCTTCGATGACGAGCGGCTGAAGATTGGCCCGAGCAGCGTAAATCGCTGCCGTGAGACCGGCGGCTCCGGAACCAAGAATGATCACACGATAATGGCTTTTATTCGCCATATAGTTTCTGTAACATAAAAGGCTGGCGCTAGAAAGAAAGACATGGCGAAACTCAGTCATTTGGATGAACAAGGCCGCGCGCGCATGGTCGACGTGAGCGAGAAGGAGATTACCAGCAGGATTGCTACCGCCCGCGGTACTATTCACATGCGTCCCGCAACACTCGAGCTCATTTTGGAAGACAAAATCGAGAAGGGCGACGTGTTCGCCGTCGCGCGCGTGGCGGGCATCATGGCGGCAAAAAAAACATCAGAATTGATCCCCATGTGCCACCCGCTCAACATCACTTCTGTGGAAATCGAACTCACACCGGGCGAAAAGCCGGCCCGGGTCGACATCGAAGCGACGGTTCGGGTTAGCGGCAAGACCGGCGTGGAGATGGAAGCCCTGACCGCCGCATCGGTCGCGGCGCTGACGATCTACGACATGTGCAAAGCCGTCGACCGCGAAATGACCATCGGCGAGATCCGCCTAGTCAAGAAAAGCGGTGGCAAAAGCGGCACGTTCATTCGCAAGGAATAATTCTAATTTTTGGATTTTAGGGCCGAAGCAACCGGCGAAACGAATCCAAAATCCGAATATCGAAATCCGAAACAAACTCAGAGCCAAATAAATCTCAAATCGGGAAAATTCAAAACACCGAATCCGAAGGAAGCTTGTTTGGAAATTTACATATTTTGGTCATTTGACATTGTTTCGAGTTTCGGATTTCGTGCTTCGAATTCTTTTCTGAAATAGCAGCCCCTTCCATTCCCGTTAGGATTTCATGCTGCAAATCTATCTTAAGAAGGAACGGGATGCGCCCGTTCTAAGGGGCCATCCCTGGATATTTTCCGGCGCCATTGAGCGAGCTGACGGCGACCAGGAATGTGCCGGCATCGCCGATGTCTTCGACAGCAAGAAAAACTGGATTGCGCGTGGGCTATATAGTCCGAAGTCACAAATCCGCGTGCGCATACTCGCGTGGAAAGACGAGCCAATCGATCAAAACTTTTTTTCTCACCGCCTCACGCAAGCGCTCTCACTACGACAAAAACACCTCGAGCGCTCGACCAACGCGTATCGTTTGATCAACGCGGAGGGCGATTTTCTCCCGGGGCTTATCGTCGACCGCTATGCCGATTTTTTCGTCTGCCAGTTTTTCACTGCCGGCATGGATTTATTCAAGGACGATATCGTTTCCACCCTGTCAGCGCTCGGAATCACCAAAGGCATCTTCGAACGGAGTGAAGGAAGGGTGCGCGAGCAGGAAGGATTGGAGCCGTCCGCCGGTGTGCTCACAGGTGAGGCACCGCCGGACCTGATTAACGTTGAAGAAAATGGGTTCAAGTTTCTCGTCGACGTGCGGCGGGGACAAAAGACCGGCTTCTTTCTGGATCAACGTGACAGCCGGGTCTTTCTGTCCTCTACCTCGCGAGATCAAGAAATATTGAATGTATTTTCATACAGCGGCGCTTTTTCAGTCTACGCTTTTGGCGGCGGAGCCAAGGAAATCATTTCGATCGATTCTTCAAGGCCCGCCTTGGGGCTGGCGGAACAGAATCTCGCATCGAACGGCTTCGCAGAGGCTCCGGGAGAGCTGCTCAAAGGCGACGCCTTCGCTTACTTAAAAGAGACCGATAGAAAATTCGACTTGATCGTCTTGGACCCGCCGTCGCTTGCCCACAAGCGCAGCGACGTTACCGCTGCAACCGGCGGATATAAGTTTCTTAACTTGCATGCGCTCAAGCATCTCAAACCCGGCGGAATGCTTTTGACTTTCTCCTGTTCACAACATCTTTCGACCGACCTTTTTCAAAAAGTTGTTTTTGGCGCGGCCGTCGATGCGATGAGAAAAGTGAGTATCGTCAAACGACTCGGTCACCCGATCGACCATCCGATTAGCCTTCATCATCCGGAAGGCGAATACCTCAAAGGACTCGTCCTTCGCGTATTGGACTAAACCGCTCGCATTATGGTAGACGGGTTCTCGCTACTCGACCGACTTCGCCGCCGCGGCGGCAGCGAGTCTGATACCATAGCGAGGAGAGAATGGCTTCATACCAGACCATCAAAGATTGGCCCGAAGAAGATCGACCGCGAGAAAAACTTCTCGCCAAAGGCCCCCAGTCGCTTAGCGAAACTGAACTTCTCGCGATTATCCTGCGAAATGGCAACGCCAGCACCGGCGAGAGCGCAATCGATCACGCGCGTTTGCTCTTGAGTCAATTCGGCGGGCTGAGGGGAATTGATGACGCGTCCATCAGCGAGCTCGTCACGGTTAAGGGGATCGGCCCCGCGAAGGTCGCGGCGATCAAGGCGTGCCTGGAGATCGCCAAACGTATGGGCAGCCAAAAATGGCAAACCGGCGAGCCGCTGCGGTCCGCGGAAGACGTTTACCACCATTTCCGGGAAAATCTCGGCCGTGAAAAGCGCGAGCTCTTTTACGTCGTCTTGCTCAACAACAAGAATCGCAAAATTCGCGAAGTCAAAATCTCCGAAGGATCACTGACAGCCTCGCTCGTCCATCCTCGCGAAGTCTATAATCCGGTGATTCGCGAATCCGCAGCGGCGGTGATCTTCGTCCACAACCATCCGAGCGGCGATCCCGCCCCAAGTCCTGAAGACATCGACATCACCAAGCGACTCAAAGAAGTCGGCGATGTCATGGGAGTGCGCGTGCTCGATCACGTCGTAATCGGTTACGACCGCTTCTTTAGCTTCAGCGACAAAGGCATGCTTTAGCCGGCGCCATTCATTTAATTGGCGAAGGGATACACTTGAGTTTCTCCGAAACTTCGTCAGCGGTGATCAGATTCGCTAGGCTTTTGTTGACATCGTCGCGAGCCACGTTTATCTTGGCGGGGAAACCATTCCGCGATCATACCCATCTAAAGCATGAGCGCTCTCGAAATCGGTAGACCTAAACGACGGCTTCTTCCCGGCGTCGGCACCTTTTTGATCTTGTTCGTGATCCTACTGGTCGCTGGCGGCTATTTTATTCTTCCACGATTCGAATGGCACAAGCCGCAAATCAAGATTACCCCTGACACCGACACGATCGGCCTTGCGCCGCTCGAGATTGAGGTCGTTGAACAAGGAAGCGGTTTAAGATCGTTCGCGGTGGTCTTGAGTTCCGGCGGTACCGAATATGCGCTCGCGTCCGAAGAATACGACCAACCGGTGATGCAAAAGAAATTTACCGTGGCGCTTTCCGCCAAGCTCGCAGGCCTGAAAGAAGGACCGGCCGTGTTGCGCGTTACGGCGCGGGATCGCTCCTTGTGGCGTTTCTTTCGTGGCAACGAAACGGTCGTCCAGAAAAACCTCACCATCGACATCACGCCGCCGACACTGGAACTCATGGCCGACGACCGCTACGTCAACTTCGGCGGCGTCGGTATGATCGTTTACAAACCGTCAGCCGACGCGATCACGACTGGCGTAAAAATCGGCAATTATTTCTTTCCCGGATACAAAAACCAGATTAAAGCGCATCCGGATCACTACATCGCTCTTTTCGCTCACCCCTACAACGTTGCCGAGAACGAAAAGGCGTCATTGGTGGCTACGGATAAAGCCGGCAACACGAGAGAAATGAGACTTGTCTACGAGCTTAAGAACGTCAAATACAAGAAAAGTACGCTGGCGATTTCCGACGAGTTTGTCCAGAGCAAAGTGGCGCCCCTGCTCCATGACGTCGGCGCCCGCCAAGGAAGCCCTAAAGACATCTTCATAAAAGTGAATAAGGACCTTCGCAAAGAAAACGAAGACAAGATCAGGTCGGTCACCGAGAAATCCACCCCGTCGATTCTCTGGCACGGCGCTTTTAATCAGCTGACCAATTCCAAAGTCGAGGCGAATTTTGCGGACGCCCGAACCTACACTTACAAAGGCGAAACGATCGACCACGCTTATCACGTCGGTTACGACCTGTCCGTCACGAAAAATTACCCGGCGGAAGCCGCCAACAGCGGCATCGTCGCTTTCGTCGGCGATCTGGGAATCTACGGCAACACCGTGATCATCGATCATGGGCTTGGCCTATTTACGCTCTATTCTCATTTGAGCTCCATGGACGTCAAAGTCGGCGAGCAAATCAAGCAGAAACAAGTGATCGGCAAAACCGGCGAAACCGGCCTTGCCGTGGGAGACCACCTGCATTTCGGCGTCTATCTGCACGGTGTGCCGGTTCTCCCAGTCGAATGGTGGGACCAGAAGTGGATCAATGATAATATCCAGCCTAAGCTGGAAGGCTCGGCTAGCGAAGTAGGGGCAGAAGCGAAAGAACCAAAGACAACGGCCAAACCATCCCGTAAACGCCGTCGATAATCAACTAACGAAAGTATTGCGTCGCACCTTTAGCTCTAGGTTGTAAAGTTCGGAACCCACCAGGAACGTTTTTCCTACGCATCGCCACAACCAATTGAACGCACTGGCGGTGCGGCGCGCCGGTTAAAGATTGCAACGGTAAGAATTATTTGTTTCGTTTGCCCGGAGAGCTCATCAGCATCAATGAAATTACCGATGCAAATAATGGAAAAATCGCGATGGCAGTTACGGCCATCGGCAGTCCGTATCGGTCCGCGATGAGCCCTGCCATAATCGGCGCCAGGAACGACACTCCCATATTAGCGCCAAAGATGACCGCAACGATACTCCCGGTGAGATGTGGCGGTGCCGCCCCCATGGCTGCAGAAATAATTACCGGTCGCAGCGCCCAGAGCAGCGCACCCAAGGCCCCGAGCCCCACCGTTAAGAGCAACCCGGAGCCAAGATAGGGAATTGCAATGGTCGTAACAACGCTCAGGATGGAAAACACGACAATCAACAATTTGTGACCGAAACGGTCTGAAATCCACCCAACAAATGCCGGAGCAATGCCAGCGAATAGAAATAATACTGACATGTAAGCTCCGGCGACCCCGGCGGCAAGTTTAAGATGCAACGATAAGTACAGCGGCAAGAATACGGCAAGCGCTGTCTGACCCATCGCGCGTAACGTCGACACCGCCACCAGGCCAAATACGGCCTTGTTCTTGAGCACGTCCTCCCACAGTGCTCGTCGATAATCTCGACCGCGCGGGACGGGCAGATCTCCTTCGGCGCCGAACAAGGCGTAAAGCAGTCCGATGGTCACTCCTGGAATCGCCCAGATTTGCAAAGTCGTGCGCCAATCGAAAAAAACCAGTAGTAATCCGATCGCTAACGGTCCGATTACTTCCCCCAAGTTGGCGCTACTGTCATGCACACCGAGGGCAAAAGCGCGTTTCTCTTGGTAACGAGTAGATAGAATCGCCAACGACTGCGGATGAAACCAACCGCCGCCCAGTCCGGCAAGCGCCATAAAGATCAACAATGCCGGAAAATTCGACGCCGTGCTCAATCCAAAACAAGCGAAACCAATCATGCCGATACAAAGCCCCAGGAGAACGTTGCGCCGGCTGGCAAGATCCGCAAAAAAACCGGAAGGAAAACTTGCCACCCCAGCCATCAAAGTGCGCGCCGAAGCGAGAGCGCCCGCTTGCGCGAGGCTTAAACCCAAGGAGGCCGTGATCAGCGGCAATATGACCGCGATCACTCCATTGAATAGATGCTCGGTCATATGCGCCGCAGAGTTCGCGGCTAACCGGCTCCAGGTAGCGAATGGTGCAGATATTGTTTGAACGTTTTCGACTTTCGACAA
>VBKY01000109.1 GCA_005879255.1 Deltaproteobacteria bacterium | reverse complement strand
GCCGATCAGCAGCGCGGTCAGCACCGCGAGGGCCGCAACTTCCGTCGCCGTGGCGATCCCAAGAAAGATCCCGCCCCAAATCACGATCGGAATCATCAATGCCCAAAAGGCGTGAATCGTCGCTCGGCCGACTCCGCGCAGAGAGAATCCTTGCTCCACGGGCAGATTGTACTTGCGCGCGTAGTAGTAGCAGAGCGCCATCATGGCGCCGCAGGCGATGAAACCAGGCAGAAAACCTGCGAAGAAAAGCTTGGCCACAGAGACCTCGGCCATCCAGGCATAAATGATCATCGGAATCGAAGGCGGGATCAGGATCGCCGCCGATGCCGCGTTGGAGACGATGGCCGCGCTCAATGTTCTCGAATAGCCGCGCTTTTCCATAGCCGGAATGACCACGTTACCGATGGCGGCGGCATCTGCAACTGATGAACCGGAGATTTCGCTCTGAATCATCGTCGCCACCACAGTGACCATCGCCAGTCCGCCGCGAACAAACCCCACCAGGCTGTTGGCCATATTGACGAGACGAAGGGAGATGAAAAGCGGAATGGCCAGAAGAGGAAAGCTGGAGGCGCCGGAAAAAAGGTTCAAAGGGACGACGCTGAGGGACGCTGTCCCCTTAAAGAACAGGAAAATAATCGCGGCGATGGAAAGGCCGAAGCCGATCGGTACGTTGATGAGCGTGAGTAGAATCACTACTGCGAGGATGAGCCACTCCATGCCACATCGCCTCCCTTCTCGTTTTCATTCCCTGTCGCGACGCTAACGAACCGCATCAGGCTGATCACGAGCATCAGGCCGCCCGTGATCGGCAAGACGCTATAGATCCAGCGCATCTTCACCCAGACTAACGAGACCGTGGTTTCATCGCCCATTTTTTGCATGAGCTGCCAGCCATAGTAGAGGAGCACCGCTTGGAAGCCGAGGACGCAGGATTCGGCAATCAACTCGACGATTCTTCTCGTGTTCGGCATGAGCCGGTCGACGACAACTTCAAAGCCGATGTGACGGCGCCGGTAGCTGGCGACAACCGCGCCGTAGAAGGTCATCCACACGAGCAGAAAAGACGCGAACTCGTCGTACCACGAAAGCGACGCGTTCAGGACATAGCGGAAGAAGACGCCGAGGCTGACGAGCGAAACCATAACCACGAGGAGAAGCACCGACCAGGCCTCAACTAGATCGACGAGTCGGCGAAAAAATTTATTCACAGTGGAAGCAAATGAGGTAAATGAGTTGCTGCTGAGGATAACCAGGCCTTTCGGACAGCGTCAATTCCACTCTTCAGCCGCACGGGTCAGGACTGGGCGATCAGATAAAATTTTAGTCTCAGTCACGTCGTGCTCACCGCAGCGACTGGATCAGTTTGACTAAATCCGACGCCCCTGAGACCTCTTTGCCGAACTCTTCATAGATGGCCCCGGATGCCTTGATGAAGGAGTCCTTATCGACCTCGTTGGCTTTCATCGGCGGAGCGAGTTTGCCCATCAGATCCTTGTCCAGCCGTTCGCCCTCCGAACGAGCGAAGTCTCCTATCTCCCCGGCGATCCGGGCAAGCGTGGCTTGGCTATCCTTGGGAATTTTGTTCCACGTCTCTTCGCTCACCACCAGGTACGCGGGGGTATAAACATGGCCGCTCAGCGAAAGAAATTTCTGCACTTCGTGAAATTTGGCGGACCAGATCTGCGGAAAGGGATTTTCCTGGCCATCCATCACGGCCGATTGAAGAGCCGAGTAGACTTCGGCGAGCGGCATAGGCGACGGGTTGGCGCCGTAAGTCTTAAACATTTTGACCCGCCATACACCGCCCGGCACGCGCAGCTTGATGCCTTTTAGATCGTCGGGCTTGGCGATCGGCCGGACATTGTTGGTGATATGGCGAAACCCGTTCTCCCAAACTCCGAGGACTCTCAGTCCTTTCGCCGGCAGTCCGTCGAAAAGCTGCTTCTGGACCTCTTTGTTCTCGGCCACCTTCTTCATATGCGCGCGATTGACGATGATGTAGGGCATCTCGAAAACGCCGTACTTTTGTTCCACCGTGCTCATCACGGTGGACGGCACGAACATCTCGGGAGCGCCAACCTTAATGCCCCGGCTCATCTGTTCGTCGCTGCCGAGCTGGCTCGAGTGAAAAACCTTGACCTCCACCTTGCCTTGCAAGCTCGCGTTTACCCGCTTGGCGTACTCATCAGCCGTAATGGCGAAGAGTGATCCCGGGAACCCCACGTGGCCGAGCCGTATCGAGATCGGCTGCTGTGCTTGTGCCGGGATCAGCCAAAACCCCAAGCTCAGGGAAACGATTCCAATCAGGACACCGATTTTTCGCTTCATGGGCTCCTCCTGTCCCGACTATTTTAAATTGCAAGCACGCTTCATGATTCGCTCTGCTCTGGTAATGTTAAATACGCCGCAGCTGCAGAAGCGCGCCATATAGCGCGCCGCCTCCTCGGGAGTTCGACGGTTTTCTCTGACCCACGCCAACATCTTTTTCGCGAAATTGGCCGATAGCATACCGTGGCCGCACATGGTGGAAAGCTCCAAGGTCGTCGCCTCCGGGAGTTTATCCACCCGCCCGCTAAAGCCGATGGAGTACTCGACGCTGTGCCGGGCAATGCCGGCATCGTCGCAGCAGCGCTTCGCCTCGTCGATGGGTGCGCTGATGTTTATGGAGATGCCCAGGTCAGCGGCTTTAAGTTCCTCGACAAATTTTTCCATGGCCTCATAGTTATCGAAGACGGCGGCGACCGTCGTGTGTCCTTCGATCTCAGCAATCACCTGCTCGGCATCGGGCTGGTGATCCCGGCGCCAATGGGCCGACGGGTTTAAGTCTTGGCGCGGCCGGATGCTGCCGCCCTTGGTGGCGTCGCCGATGTTGACCGGCTGATGCTTGAGCGCCAGGCGCAGAAAGGTCCGGTACTTCTCGACGAGATTGTCGTCGTTGATCCCCCGGCTCGCCATCGCGAAGACAATATAGTCGTCTCGGATCGGTTCCGGATGCGGTGGGGCAGCAAAAGCGTAGTGTTCGCTGTAGCGGTGCAGAGTGTTGGTCATCTATTTTGTAACTTCCGCATTTCGTGAATTTTGAATTGTGGTGGCATGCCCGAGACCTAAATTGGTTTTGCCTCGATAGGCTGGATATCCCTCCTGCTCTAAAATCTTGCCGAGCCGATCATTTCCCTCCGAGTCGCAGCGGGCGGAGACCCCGACGCTGATTACAGTATCGACCTCGCGGGCAAGATCTCTGATACTTTGGAGCACCGCAGGTACTCGCTCAGTAGGCGCTTTAATCTCTACGATGGCCGAAAGAATCTTCTCGTTGAGAATGTCCTCTCGGATCAGGCCGCGAGAACGGTCGCTCATCAGAGAAGCAACCGGGTTATTCTCCTCAAACTCGACGCCTAGTTTGGCCAGAGCGGTGGTGATGCGCTGGATGTCCCGGAACCGAGCGCCGACGCCGGGACGGCCGAATTCGACGACGAATCCCGCCTCGCCTTCTTTCACGCGGTGGGTCACGTCGTTGGTTTTTACCTCTGCGGTCCCACGGCCGTGGATGCCCGTGGACTCGTGCGGCACCTGCGGATCGGAAAAGGCACGGCGGACGATTCTAGGCCAGGCGAGTTCTTGCGGAACGATCGCATCCGTGGGGCAGATATCCGGCTCGGGATCGAACCTGAAACGGAAGAGCTTGGCGACCCGGCGCACGGCGCGGACCATGCGCGGATTCAGATGCTCTTTGGACATACCGCGATAACAGGTGAAACATTCTACGCACTCGTCGGCATTGATCGTTGCCCGTCCGATCGACGGATCGATGGCGATCGCTCCCATGGGGCAAATGGGCACGCAGTTGCCGCAGGCCACGCATTTGTAGGGATCAATTTTCATTTGCTTCTAACCTAACGGTCGAACGCAGTCTCGATTAGATAATTTTCCGCTGCCGCCAAGCCGGTGCCCAAAGGAACTTTAACACCAAAACTTTTCAGCGCCATCTCGACGCCAGCGAGCGCACCGAGAAGCTCAAGTTCATTCAGGCTTCCCAGGTGGCCGATGCGAAAAATTTTGCCTTTAATCTTACCCAGTCCGATGCCCAGCGAAATATTCAGGCTATCGTGCGCGTGAGCAACAAACTCATCGGAATCGAATCCTTCAGGCATGTAGACGGCGGTCAGTGTGTTTGAATACTCGTCCGGATTGCGGGCGAGGAGGTCCAAGCCTATGGCCTGCACCGCGCGCCGACAGGTTTCCGCGAGTCGGGCATGGCGGCGAAAGACGTTGGGCAGGCCCTCCTCATTGAGTATGGCGAGACTCTCCTTGAGACCGAAGAAATGCACGGTGGCAGGGGTAGATGGAAACTCGCCCAAACGATTTCGCTCTAAGATTGGCGCCCAGTCCCAGAACGAACGGGGGCAGCGCGCCGCTTTGCTTGCGGCCAAGGCGCGCTCGCCAATGGCCAGGATCGCCAGACCCGGCGGTAACATCAGCCCCTTCTGTGCTCCGGCGAGAGCGACATCCACTCTCCAATCGTCGAAGCGAAAGTCGATGGAGCCCACCGAGCTGACCGAGTCCACCAAGAAAAGTGCGGGGTGACGAGCGCGGTCCAGCGCCTGACGAATCGCGGCAATATCGCTGGTCACACCCGTTGACGTCTCCCTTCTGGAGCCGCTCTTCTATCAGCGCGGCAGAAACACCAGCGCCGTATGGAATTTCCAACGCATCTACTTGGACCCCGAAGGATTCGGCGGTTCGGCAGAAAAGCGCGCTGAAATGACCGTTGATGCAGCCCAATACCCGGTCGCCCGGCGATAGCGTATTGACTATACAAGCCTCCCACGCCGCAGTCCCTGAGCCGGGAAATATGACTATACGTCCTTCGGAGGTTTGGAAAATGCTCTTCAAGCCTTCGAGCACATCCTTTAACAGTGCTGCAAACTCAGGTCCCCGATGATCGATCAGCGGCTGCGACATGGCCCGAACGATTCTTTCAGGAACCAAGGTCGGACCGGGAATCTGCAGAAACGGGCGGCCGGAAGTTCCTCGTAATTTACTTTGTGAACCCATTGGCGCTCCCGCTCGTATCCAAGAAATGTCTACACGGCATCAACTGTATTCCCGCAGATAAAATGGTGCGTCAGCGTAGCTTTGATCAACCGGCCAAGTCAAGGAGTCGAAACGTCTTGGTCGACCGAAAGTCGTACGTCGGTTGACAGCACGCTATGCTCATGGATAAATACCGCTGCTAAGTGAGCAAGCACTTCATGGCCGATCTCGCACAGGCTTCTTCGAAATCAGCGCAAAACCAATTCGACTTTGTCATTAGGGTTGATAACGTCTCCAAGGTTTTTCAAACGCCCAGCCAAGCAAACTTAAGCGCCCTTGAAAAGATCACGCTGGACGTGCGGCCGGGTGAGTTCGTCACTGTGGTCGGCCCCAGCGGCTGCGGTAAATCCACACTGCTCAAGCTCATCGCCGGTTTTTTCGCTTCATCGGCTGGGCGCATTCTTTTTCAAGGCGACGAAATACGCGGGCTCAATACCCTTGTCGGTTACGTGCCGCAGGAAAGCAAGCTTTTTCCTTGGCTCACCGTGGAAGAGAACGTCGGCTTCGGTCTCGATCCTAAGCGATATTCGCGGCCGGATCGGGAGCGGCAAGTGAACTATTTTATCAACCTTGCGGGCCTCGCCGGATTTGAAAAATATTACCCGGCGCAACTTTCCGGGGGCATGAGCAAACGGGCTTCTATCGTCCGCGCTCTCGCCTACGAACCGCCGGTCATCCTGATGGATGAACCGTTCGGTCCGCTCGATGCGCAGACGCGCATGGTGCTGCAGGATGAGCTGCTCAAAATTTGGGAACAGAAGCGCCAGACCATTGTCTTTGTCACCCACGACTTGGTAGAAGCCGTAGCGCTCGCCGATCGAGTCGTCGTCATGACCCACCGTCCCGGCAAAATCAAAGACAGTATTAATGTCACGATGGCCCGGCCGCGCAATATCTTTGAAATTCACCGGCAAGAAGGATTTGACGAAGCCTATGGCCGCTTGTGGAATATTTTCCGCCACGAGCTGAACATCGGGGCGCATTAGGGATGACTTCAATGTCCAATAATGTAAGTCAAGAAAAGACTCCAGGGGCGCCTTCCGTCGACGTGGTGACTGCGCGTATCGGTAGCGCGCTTTCCTTGCGCGGTATGGGTATCACTGCCGTCCGTGTGGCGATCATCGGTGGTTTTCTTTTGCTCTGGCAAATCGCCTCGGGACCGTGGATCGAACCCTTTCTAATCAGCAGCCCGAGCCGGATTTTTTCGTCGCTAATCACCGGTTTTCGCGATGGAGACTTGCTTCAACACACCTGGGTTACGTTTGAAGAGATCGCTATCGGATTTCCCGTCGGCGCGATTTCAGGCATTGCCTTGGGTTATGCGTTCGGGCGCAGCCGGCTGCTCGCCGAGATTTTCGAGCCCATCATCATCGCTCTCAATGGAATTCCACGCACCGCCGTGGCGCCGCTTTTCATCGTCTGGTTGGGCATCGGACTCTGGTCTAAAGTCGGCGTCGTGTTTCTGCTTACCTTTTTTCTGAACTTCTTTATTACCTACACGGGCATGAGGCAGATGGACCAGGAGTACATCGACTTGGCGCGGCTCATGCGCGTCAAGGGATGGAAGTTGACTTTTAAAGTGATCTTCCCGGCAATTTCTCCTTACCTCTTTACCGGAATTCGGACGAGCATCCCCTTCGCTGTCATTGGCGCCATTGTCGGTGAATTCGTTGCGTCCACCGAAGGCGTTGGCTTTTTCATTCGAATGTCGGCGGGAATATTCAAGACGGCCGACGTCTTCGTCGGCATCATCGTTCTGATGATCATGGTCATCATCATGGATAAAATAGCCGCAGTCATCGAAAAGCGTGCGCTGCGCTGGCAAACACAGACCGAGCACATTCAAATCCAAGCCTAAAGCAAAAGGAGATTCTACGATGCAAAAACGAGCTGGATTCGCCGCCGGAGTTATTGCCCTGACCGCTTTTGTACTCTTGGCGGGAATCGCGTCTGAGACACGAGCCCAACAAAAAGATCTCCCCGAGGTCACCCTGCTGACCGCCGTGCCTAACTTCGCCTTCGCGTCGATCTGGGTGGCGGAGCAACTCAAATATTTCGAGCAGGAAGGCGTGCGGGTCAAAATCACGCCGGCGCCCAGCGGCTCAGTCTGTTTGAACGCCGTGGTCGGACGCTCTACCAATTTCTGCGCTTCTACGTCAGAGGGACTCGTCCTGGCGCGGGTCGAGGGAGCGCCGGCGATCGCGATCCAGGCGCACAACCGCGCGATGACGTTGAGCGTGGTGTTGCGCAAAGCGATCGTCGACCGGCTCGGCCTTACTCGTGAAAGCCCCATCGACGCGCGAATCAGAGCGCTGACACAGTTGGGCACGATCGGGGCGACCGGACCAGGGGCAGCCTCTGAGCAGATCTTTAAATTCCTGGTGAAAAAAGCTGGCGGAATTGGGACTATACTTAAGTTCGTTTATATTGGCGCGCCCGAACTTCCCGCCTCGCTGATGAACAACGTCATAGACGCCTATGCGCTTTCCCCTCCATCGGCCGAAGTTACAGAGCCGAGCGGCAAGGGCTACGTCCTGATCCCGCTGGGGAAGGGGGAAGTCCCGGAATTGACCGATTACCCCTATGAGGTTCTCATGGTGCGCCCGGACTACGTCGAGGCAAACCCAAAGATCGCCATGGCGGTGGCGCGCGCGATATCGCGCGGCGGCGCGCTGTTCCGCAGCAAACCCGAAGAGGCGAAAGCGGCGCTGCGTAGCTATCGGTTGTTTACTAAAGACAAGCTGCCTGACGAGCTTTTCGATCTCTCCTACAACATGGTTGCCAACGCCATGCCCGCCTGGGGAACCATGAGCGCCGCGGGATGGCAAAAGGTCATAAACTTTTCAACCGGCTCGGGCATTGTCAAAGATCTTTCTCAAGCCCCTTCAAATAAGGAGGGCGTGCTTTGGACGAATAAATACGTCGGCAAGCCGTAGCCGGCGAGCTATCGGAGGTCTCAGGCCTCGGGTTGTGTGGGTCGCGACTACTATTATTCGATGCAATGTGAATTGAGAGAATTTTGGTCTAGCAACCTGTTATGAGTCGCTCGATCAATAACCTATTGTGATCCGTCGCTCTGTCCCAGGTCGGCAAAATCTTTGCAGTTCAGACGGATAGCGCACAGGATTCCTAAAAGTGAACATCCGGTCAACTGAGGAGCCTTCCGTTAATATCAGCTAGAAAAATCAACGTTTCAGTTAATGCTAGTTCAGCTCTGTTGAGCTGTTTTAGGCACAGGCTTGGCACAATAATATGGCTGGTCAGGCGAGTCGGCCACTCCATTCGGCCCGCATCGCACCGAACGCGCCGGAGTTCCAGCTTGGTTCGATCAGAGTTATACATTGACTAGCAATCCAGGCTATAATACAAAAACAGGCCGAACGTTTATATGGCGACTAACTTCTCGATTGCGCAAGCAGAAATTCTATTTGAGGCTGGATTTGACCGACCGCACTTCTCACTTTTTCGGGACACAAATGGTCTTTTAGAACGAGTATTCAAAGTACTTGAACCTCACGGCGCTCGCCTATCGGACATGAGGTTCGAGCGCGGCAGCGGGAGCGTCGGTGATTATCACTTCTTGTGCTATCTTTTCAATTACTGGGTAACCGTGCGGGTCCGTGTAGACAAAATCGAGTTTAGTGGCTCCCAAATGCCAGTCGATTACGTGCAAAAATATGGCGCGGTAATTATTGATATACTTTCAGCTGTGCGCGGTTCGAGCGAAAACCTAAGTTATCGTGCTTACGCTCTTGCTGTCGGATTGCACGGTTCGCTCGACGGAACAACAGCTCATGATTTTCTGGCGAAATTTACAAAAAATGTTCCAGACGGCTTAGGCCCTCCTATCAGTAGCGGCACTGTTATGTACTTCGGGCCTTTTGGCGAGCGGCTCACTAGCTACTTAATGCTTGATATGTCAGTGATTGTACCGAACGCGCTTTTGTGTCGATGTCAAGCAACTTGGGATGCAACGAAGGTCCAAATTGAGAATCTCCCAAATTTGGGAAACGACTTAATTACCACCAGTCTTGGCCAGATTGGTTTGACGCTACTTTCTTAGAAACGAACATGGACCTTGAGCTTAACAACGCTTTCGACCAGTCGAAAATCGATCGTGAACTCCCGCGTCGAGCCGCTGTTTTAGCGAGGGATCGGGAAAAGTCCGGGCGATTTATTTCGGCGGTGCCGCATCAACCAGTCATGAACTGGACGATGTCGGGTATGAGTGACACAGGCATCACGACGATCGTCACGGCTTCGGCGGTTTCGCATCAATCAGTCATGGACTGGACAATGCAACCCATGAGTGGCACAGCCATCACGGCGAGCATCACGGCTTCGGCGATTTCGCATCAATCAGTCATGAACTGGACGATGCAACCCATGAGTGGCACAGCCATCACGGCTTCGGCGGTTTCGCATCAACCAGTCATGAACTTGAAGATGCCGCCCATGAGTGGAAAGAGCGCCACGCCTATCGCTATTATGCGCGGGGTACTTGATCAAACGTCTTTGCAAATTGTCTCAAGGGTGGTTTTTCAACTTATTCAAAATGACCAAATTGGTTTGGCTCGGAAAGTGCTCAATTCGTTGCCTGTTGGGTACTCTAATCAGGCCATGATTGATAAAATACGCAAAATTCTCGCACCACCGACAACGAAGGCGAGTTCAAGACGTGATGCTGACAGGCAACGGGATTACTTGTGGATTAAAGACCATGCGGAGGAGTATCGCGGGCAGTGGGTAGCTTTGGATGAGGGGCAACTAGTAGCGAATGCATCGTCGCTGCAAGAACTCTTGAACCGAGTCAAACAACTAGGGTTAGGAAATCGTCCGCTTCTACATTGCATCACTTCTTAATCGCTTGCCGAAATGCTGAAAACATCAGGCGGGGCTTTATTTGCAAACGGGCGTGCCCGATTTTTGGACGAAGATTCAACTGCTCAGGAAGGTACGGCGAAAATCTTCGTAAAAATCGAACCAGCTGACCTCGGCTTTTCGATCTTGGCTCAACTCGACACAGGATCGCCATGGTCAATTCTACGGTCCGATGTTGCCGCTGAAATCGATTTTCTCGATGACCTGGATCAGCCAATAACCCTCCATACGAGATTCGGTTACATTCAGGGGCAGCTAAAAAGAACAACTATCACCATACTGGCCGACGACGGCGACTCCCTGAACATCGAAGCAACTGTTTTTGTATCCACACAATGGCAAGGAGGGAATTTTCTCGGCTATTCAGGACTGTTAGAAAGAATCAGGTTTGCAGTTGCCCCCGAAGAGAACACCTTTTATTTTGGTCCGTGCTTCTAGCGTTTCCGCCATTTTCCTTGTTCAAGGAATGTCAAACAGCAAACGGTGAAACAAAGCAAGGCCGAGTTCGCGCCGTGCTCCGAATCCCTAGAGCACAGGATTTCTTATCCTGGGGCCGCGCATCGAATCAAAGTGCGGGCAAAATCTTGATTTCACATTCGCTAATCGGCAGCGATCAGCGATACCCCATCGCCGCCAGGAATTGCTTCAACGAAGAGAATTTTAAATAGGGATTGGTCTTTTTCTGTTCGCCAATAGTCGCGTGCGGCAAGCGCGCGTAGTTGTGGCCCGGAAAGAGAACCGTGTCGTCCGGCAGCGCCATCAGCTTCTGCGTCAGGCTGTAATACATCTGCTCGGCATTGCCGCCGGGAAAATCCACTCGTCCGCAGGCATCGATAAACATTGTGTCCCCCGAGACTACTCGGCCGTCGACGAGGAAGCATTGCGAGCCCGGCGTATGGCCAGGCGTGTGCATGAGCTCGATCTCGATACCGCCGACGACGATCTTATCGCCGCTGTCGGTTTTAATCAGATCCGACGCCGCTAAACCTTTTAGGAATTCCGCCTCGGCCTTGTGCACCACAACTTTGGCTTTACACTTTTCAAGCAACTCCGCCACACCATCGATCTCCATGCCCGCAAATCCGCCGCCCACGTGATCGGGATGGGTGTGTGTCACGAACGCATGCGTGATTTCCATCTCGTCCTGCTTCGCGATCTTGAGAATCGTATCGATTTCCCAGGCGGCGTCGACGACTGCGACTTTACGAGTTTCGGTCGAGCCGATCAGATAGACGTAGTTCTGCATCGGCCCGATCTCGATCTGTTTGAAGTAAAGCGGAGTGCTCATTGAAAACACGAATTACCGCGCGGCAAACTGCGGGCTGTCGAAAGTTCTACGTTGGCATTAATAGAGTTCTTACCCACGGATGTTTTTATCGGCGGTCCAATCAGAGTTTCGCCTGGATTCCCGCTAAAAGCATGCGGGAATGACGGATGTCGCTAAGACTTAGCTTTTGCGGCCAGCGATTGATAACTCACTCCCTCGCCGTTATCTTGGCTCACCGGCAATCCTGAGGCAGCCCAGCCCGGCGCTATGACCGTGCCCATCTGATCGCGCATGCCGCCGAATCCTCCGAGCATGTTGGAAACGTCCTGATAACCTGCCTGCTGCAACATTCCAGCGGCCGCGTTGGAGCGAGGACCGGCTTGACAGCCCACGATGATGTTCTTCTCACGCGGGAAATTGGCCTCGACGACGCGGACAAAATTTTCATTCATCATCATGCCGCGCGCCGGATCGGGAAAAGCCACCGGGATGTTCACCGCGCCTTGCGGATGGCCACTGGCAAACTCGCGCTCAGTACGCACGTCGATGTAAACAACCGAAGGGTCTTTGGTTAAAATATCGTGAGCCTGTTGTGGGGTAATCTCTTTTACAGCCATAAACCACCTCCAATCTGTCAAGGACGGCAAATCAATTGGAGTACTGGAGTGTTGGAGTATTTTAAAAGACGCATCACTCCATTACTCCAACACTCCATTCCTACCGTTTTTTTACATCCCCATAATGTTATATCCCGCATCCACATGAACGACTTCGCCGGTAACTGCGCTCCCCCAGTCACTGCAGAGAAAAAGTGCGGTCTTCCCCACTTCTTCGGCGTCTATGTTTCGTTTGAGCGGCGCGCGCTCGGCGACGTGATGCAGCATAGTTTTAAAGTCGGAAATACCCGATGCGGCCAATGTTCTAATTGGCCCAGCGGAGATCGCGTTTACACGAATGCCCTTCGGGCCAAGATCGTGCGCCATGTAACGCACGCTCGCTTCCAACGCCGCCTTGGCAACGCCCATGACGTTGTAGTTGGGAATGACTTTTTCCGAGCCCATGTACGTTAGCGTCAATATCGAACCGTTTCGCCCTTCCATGAGCGGCGCCGCGTGGCGCGCCAGCGCGACGAATGAATAGGCGCTCACGTCCATAGCGAGATGAAAGCCTGCGCGGCTTGTTTGCACGTAGGGATTGGATAGATCCTCTTTGTTGGCGAAGGCGATCGCGTGAATCAAGATATCTAGTCCGTCCCACTCTCGCTTCAATGCCGAAAAAACGTATTCGACTTCTTCGTCTTTGGTGACGTCGCAAGGAAGAATGATTTTCGAGCCGATGCCCTCCGCCAACGGCCGAACGCGCTTTTCCAGCACCTCGCCAGCATACGTGAACGCCAGTTCCGCGCCTTCGGCGTGAAACGCCTCCGAGATTGCCCAAGCGATGCTGCGATCGTTCGCTACACCGAAGATCGCCGCCTTCTTCCCTTCCAGCAACTTCATGAAACCCCCATCCCAATTTTCGATTTTAGATTTTGGATTTTAGATTATCAAAACAAAAAGCAGGAACGTGCGCCGGAGAAGAGTTCTTTCGCCTATTTGATCCTAATCGAAAATCGGCAATCTACAATCGAAAATTATTTACTCTTTGGCCTCTCCTGAAGTCCCCGCTGCCACAGATACTCGGGCTCTCCAGTCTGTTTGGCAATCCAACGCGACAGCACGAAGAATAGATCACTCAACCGGTTAACATACTTTAGCGCGCAATCATTAATGTCTTCCGACCGCGACAACCGTAGAATCTCGCGCTCGGCTCGCCGGCACACGGTGCGGCACTGATGCAGATAGGCGCCGATTCTTCCGCCGCCCGGCAGAATGAACGACTTGAGCGGTTCGAGATCCTTCTGACATCGGTCGATTGATTTCTCGATTCGATCGATCTCGCTTTCGCTCACGCGGTACATGCCCTCCTTGAAAAACTCGGGCGGCGTGGCCAGCTCGCTGCCGAGATCGAATAGCTCGTCTTGAATTTGGCACAGCACTCCGTCCAAAAACTGATGCGCCTCACCGGCATCGAGACTCTCTTCGTTGAAGACCCGCGCCAGACCGACAACGGAATTCAATTCATCGATCGTTCCGTAGGCGTGGATTCGCGGCGAATCCTTGGGCACTCGCTTGCCGCCGACCAGAGCGGTTTCGCCCTTGTCGCCGGTGCGCGTGTACACTTTGGTGATGCGAACCATTACTTCAATCCCTTCGTTGAACACTTAGGATAAATTTATACGGGTCGGAACGCAGAATCCAGATGGCGGGGTTCGGCATGATTTCACGGACACTGAGTGTTGAATTCGCGGTTATCTATTGTCGAGCCGCGTGCGCCAGATCAAGTACGCTGGTATTCCAAGGCAAACGATACCGAGCCCGATCAGGGAATCTTTTGGATTTTCTGTGACCGATCCCCACACGATCCACAGATGCGCGGCGACAAAAAGAATCGGCACGACCGGGTATCCCCAGAGTTTGTAGGGCCGCTTCAACTCCGGTCGTCTATACCGGAGCACGATGACCGAGCCTACCGTCAGCGCGGAGAACAGCGTGATGACCACGCTGACATAGGTAAACAACGTGCCCCATGTGTTCGTGAGAATCAGCAAGCATGTGACGGCCTGCAGAATGATCGCGCTGGTCGGCGTAGCGAATTTTGGATGAATGTAGGTCAGCCGCTTAAAAAATACGCCATCGCGCGCCATCGCGTAATAAATCCGCGGGCCGAGCATCGTCACAACATTGAGCGCGCCGAGAATCGAAACGGTGATGAGAGCCGTAATCCACGCCGATGTCGGGTAACCAAACAACGCGGTCGTCGCCACTTCGGATATTCGAGCCGCGCCTTTCATCTCGGTCACCGGCACTCCGTAGATGTAAACGATGTTGATCGCTAGGTAGAGCACGATTACGATTAGGTTTGCCATCAACAAGGCTTTCGGCAAGTTTCGCTCAGGATCTTTGACTTCACCCGCGATGTAAATGACCGCATTCCATCCCGAGTAGGCGAAAATCGCCGGGATAAAAGCCGAGGCGAAGACGCTCGATTTGGCGATTTTGTCCCAGTCAAACAGAGGACTGAAGTGCTCGGTGCTGCCTTTGCCGATAAATACGCCGAGCAAAATGATTCCCACGAGCGACCCGATCTTGATCACCGTCAAGATGTTTTGGGTTATGGTTCCTTGACGCACGCCGATGCAATGCAGCGCGGAAATCAACAGCACGACGAAGATGGAGAAGAGAGTGCCGATGGTAATGTTGATCGACACAAAGGGTATCGCGGCTGAAAAAAGCGCGTCTTTACTTCCGAGCACAGGAAAGAAGAAAGACATGTACTCGTTGAAGATGACGGCGAGGAAAGCGATAGCTCCCGAAAACGTAACTAGGAACGACGACCAGCCGGAAAGAAAGCCCATCAACTTACCGTAAGCTTCCCGAATATAATTATAGTCGCCGCCGGCGTACGGTAGACTCGCCGAAAGCTCGGCGCAACTCAAGGCGCCCGCCAGAGCCAGCAACCCGCCAAAGATCCAAACCAGAAGCACGCCTCCGGGCGATGGAACTTGTGCCGCTATGGCCCCCGTAGAAATGAATATTCCAGTGCCGATCATGTCACCGGAGATCAACATCACGGCGTCGAATAAACCAATTTGTCGTTTGAGTTCGGTTTGCGCCATAGCGGTTACCATTACAGGGAAATAACCGGGCAGGCAACTTATTTTCCCGACTGCGGTCACGCCGGATGAGAATTGGAATCGCCAAAGATTGTGATAGCCTGACAACGGCAAACACGATTGACCCAAGCGGCGCGCCGCGAAGGAGGGCTCTGATGTCGTACCGAACCGCACTCTTTGCGTTTATCCTTTTGCCATTGGCGGTCTATGCCCAGGACGCGATCAAACGCGACGAACATCAAATGCACGGGCTGCACAATGACCCGAAGGCATACATCGGCGCATTGGACGACCCCAAACGCGACGCCTATCAGAATCCCCAAGAAGTCCTAGCAGCGCTCGACATAAAGCCGGGAGAAATCATCGCCGACATCGGCGCCGGCTCCGGTTATTTTACCTTTCGTTTGGCGCGCCACGTGAGTGAGAGAGGGACGATTTACGCGGTCGACGTAAGTCCGGACATGATTCTGCACATCAACCGCGCCATCCGCGATCTTAAAGTTACCAACGTGGTTTCCATCCTAGCCGACCCCGACGACCCATTGCTCCCTGTCGCCTCGGTGAATCGCTTCTTCTTCAGCGACTCATGGCACCACATTGAGAACCAGACGAAATATCTTTCGCTGATGAAAAAATTGCTTAAGCCCAACGGCGAAGTGGTCATGATCGACTTTCATAAGAAAGATCTCCCCGTCGGTCCGCCCATGCAAATGAAAATTGCCCGCGAAGATTTAATTAAACAAATGGAGAGCCACGATTTCCGGCTAGCCAAGGAGCATACATTCTTACCGTATCAGTATTTTTTGGTCTTCCTTGTGAAGTAGAGAGTGTAAAACATTGTAGGATGGGTTGAGGCGCCATGCGCCGATACCCATCGAATTTGACCGACCGTAGCTAACGATAGATATCGCTTCGCTCTACCCTTCTTACGAAACTGAGAAGCCGGCCGTCGTATAAAACGCGCCGAAAATCCTGGAGGTCAATGGATGAAAATTCTAGTCGTCGGCGGCAGCGGCTACATCGGCCGCCATGTCGTAAAAAATTTAGCGAACCAAGGCGCTGAAGTTATCGCTTTCGATCTTGTACCGGCAGCGGCGAATTGGATTGTACCGGGCGTGCCGTTCATCAGGGGTGACATGACGAATCTCGAAGAAATCATGGGGGCAATCGTTGACCACGGCGTGCAGCGCATCGTCGCGCTCGGCTACTTCATGACGCCGCTCCTCGCTCCCGACTGCCGCGACCTCCTCAACTCCGCCCGCGTGAACATTATCGGCGTGACCAATCTATTTGAAGCCGCTCGCCTCGCGCGCGTCCAACGCGTCATCTTCGCCAGCACGGTTGGAACCTTCGGTTACCAAGACCGCTACGGACCGGAACTAATCACTGAAAACACCGAGCCACGAGCGCCGAAGAGCGTCTATGGTCTGATGAAGCTCCTCAACAACGGTATGGCCGAGCGCTACGCGCAAACCTTCGGCCTTGAGATCATCAAAGTCCACTCCACCGCCGTCATCGGTCCTGGCAACACCGCTTTCTCACGCCAGATGATTCAACTACCCGCCCTCGGCAAGCCCGGCTTTGCCAACTGGCCATCGGCCGCGCCGCGTAATATCGTCGGCGTCACCGACATCAGCCGCCTCTACAGCAAGATCGCTCTGGCCAGTGAGGTGAAGCACGACACTTATATGGCTACCGGCCCGTCACCCACCGGCAACGAGATCGCCGCTATCGTGAAAAAATATCTCCCCGACGCCCAAATCACCTTCGACGAAAAAGCGCGCGTCCCTGCGTGGAACTTCGACAACTCCCGCGCCGTGAAAGAATTCGACTGGAAGATTCAGTCAGTGGAAAAAATGGTGTTAGACGAGATCAATGGAACGAGGCACGCGGCAGGGTTGGCGCGGGTGAGTTAAGCACGGTCATACTCTTACCTAAATCATTCGTCCTACTCGCAACCAACGTACTAGCGCCATTGAAAAAGCAAAAAGTGCGCCGCCCCAAAAGGTAGCGAGCGCCGTTGGCTGGTGGCCGTGACTTCTGCGCCAGTCGCCGAAAAGCTTCATCACCATTCCGGTTACCAACGGCGATAACAGCAAACTGATCCCTGGAACGGTTGGCCGCGGAAGGACTCGCCTAGGAATCATGTTCGATAAGAATAGGCCAACAAACGCACCGCAAAGCGGTATTACGATGAATGCCAGTACCGTGCTCAAAGTCGGTCGGCGACGGAAAAATTCGGCGACATATTCGAGGCTGATTTCAACAACCAGTTGATATAAGAATTCCAGAACGAACTCGACGACTAGCTCCAACAAAGCGTCCAACATACCGCCTCCCATTTATCGGGTGTGCCGTGAAGTTCCAACTGATAGGCTCTTGCTGATTTTTTTTGGACTTCGTATATCCATCCCATTTCAGTTCGTCAATTCCTTCTCTGCCATAGCGCTCGGCACCAATCCGTGATAGGGAGTCGCGTGGTTTATGGATACGACCATGAATTGGCAAGAACCCGACATGTTCGAGTCGGTCAACCATGGCAACAAGCCGTTTTCAATTCGTGTTCCCTCTCTCGTCGTCACCCGTGGCAAGAACGACCGGCTCAATTTTCTGACTGCGATGTGGTTCACACCGACGGGCGCCGAGCCGTCGCGCATGGTCGTGGCGATTCAGAAGAGAACTTTGACTTACGATTACTTGCTTGAGCGTGGCGAGTTCGTCATGAGCGCGCCCACCGACGAAATGATGGAAATCGTCGTTTTCGGCGGCTATATCTCCGGCCACGACGTCGATAAATGGCAGGCCGCAGGACTCACGGCGGTGCGGCCGTCGAAGATCTCCGTGCCGTTGATCGGCGAAGCTATCGGCAACGTCGAGTACAAAGTCGCGAGGCAGATTCCTTTCGACGACGAGATGGACCTTTTCGTCGGTGAGGTTCTAGCCACGCATATGCGCAAGGGTGCGATGGAAGGCGAGCTTTATCGGGCAGATGCGAATCCGCTTCTCTATATGGGAACGAAATACGTTGAGGGGAAACCACGGGGCAAATACTACGCTCATTTGAGCGGTATCGGCCCCGCGAACTACGACTCGCCGTTATTGAAGAAATATCTTTCACAGCCGAAGAAACAGACTAGGAAAGAGGAATAGTTGTTTATGATCGCGCAAGCAGTTTTGTCGCTAATCGTATTGGTAGCGGCTCTTCCGATCTTGCCGGAGATTTCCTTCTCGGCTCCCGCTCCTCTTCCCAAGTCGAGCGAGGAAATGCTCAAGAAATTAAAGCTTGAATCCGCCATCCTCACGAATATCGACAAAGAGCTCGAGGTGCCCAAGGCCTGGCTCGACGGCGCGCGCAAAGAAGGCAAGCTGCGAATTTATTCCACATTTGACCCTGGGCAGGTCGAAGTGCTCTCGCGCCCTTTCAAGGAACGCTACCCGTACATCAACATCGAATATTCCCGTGCCAGCCACGAGGACCGCGCCATACGGTCGTCCGACCGGAGGATATCCGCGTTATCACCGACTCTAGACCGCGGCACAACTTGTTCCAAGGTAAGGTGAACGCGGTAATCTTTATGGGGGATTCGTTGGAGTGCCAAGTGCTGGTGGGAAACCAGCGCCTGCGGACGAAACTGCATCCTTCGTACCACGTGCAACAAGGTCAGAATATTTCATTGGAATTGCCGGCCGAATGCTGCCGAGCCCTGCGCGGGCCATGAACCATCAAAGTTGCGCTCGAAAATCACCTCGGCATGATCGCCTTGCCGGTCTGAACGTTCTGCGGCCGGCGGAACTTGGAATAATTGACATTACACAGTCGTTTGACTTCGAATTTCCTCGTGAAATAAAGTTAAGACGTGATCGAGACCGGCTTCACGGCACAGGAAATGTCCCGCGATGAATAATCTGATCAAAATCTTTCCGGCATTATTTTTCCTATTCGGACTTTCACCGGAACCGATTTTCGGCGCCGCTACGAGACCTGCGGAGGAGATTTGGAAGTCCCTGGAAAAGTTGCCGGCGGCGGAACGCGAGAAAAAACTCGTCGAAGGCGCCAAGAGCGAAGGCGAGATGCTTTGGTACACCAATTCTGGCCTGGAAAACGCCACCCGTTATATTCAAGCCTTCAAGAAGAACTATCCCTTTATAAACGCGCAGGTCTGGCGCGCCAAGACAAGGCAAGTAACCCAACGGGTGATTTCCGAGGCCAATGCCGGCCGTAATTTAGTGGACGTCGTGAAGCCGTCAACTGACCTCTTGCCGCCGCTTTTCGAAAAGAATCTCGTCGGTAAGTATGAAACTCCCGTTCGAGCGATTTACCCGGCCCATGCGAAATCTGTTTATTACACAAACATGAACTACGCCTTTCGCGTTTTTGCTTTCAACCCGCGGAAGGTAAACCGCAAAGATGCGCCCAAGAGTTGGGACGACTTGCTTCAGCCGCGCTGGAAAGGCGAAATTCTTTTCGACGAATCTTCATTGGAAGAAGTAATGGCCCTGCTCGGCGCGTGGGGCAAAGAAAGGACCGTCAATTATTTTACCAAGCTCAGCCAGCAGCAACTATTGATCCGTGTCGGCCGCGACACCACGACCCAAATGATGATGGCCGGCGAGGCGCCGCTGGCCGTGACGACCTATGCCTATAATAATGAAACCCTACGCGCCCAAAACGCGCCCGTCGATTGGATTGCGGAAGATTTGATCCCCGCTTTGATCTACCCGCTGACGATGGCACGCAACGCTCCGCATCCGCATGCCGCCGCGCTGTTTTATGATTTCCTGATCTCCGAAGAAGGCCAGCGGCTGATCGCCAAGGAAGGCCGCGTCGTTGCTCACCCGAAAGTCGAGCCCATATATCCGCGCATGAAAGAGTTGCAGAATTTGTTGGGCACGCCGCGCATCCAGCTCAACACCTTGGAGCAAAGCCACAAACTCCTCAAAGAGGGCATTCAAATTCTCGACGAAATCGTCTTGAAGCGAAAATCTTCCTAGCGATCGGAGGAAAACAAATGTTCGGCGCCGAAACACTCGATCACGTCGCCTTTCCGGTGCGCGATTTACCGCGCTCGGAGAAATTCTACATCGACACCGTAGGCCTGACGTTTCTCACCCAGCGAAAGAACGCCGACGGCTCGCCGCGGCATACTTACGTAAAAGCCGGAGAGAATATCATCGGGCTGAATCTGCCCGGCATCCAAACCGAGCCGTCGCCCAGCGGCGCGCCGCGCTACGCGGTAGCCGTCGGAACGGAACAACTGTTGGGCGCCACAGTGAATCGAATCAAGCAATCCGGCGTAGCCTGCGGCGAAATTCACGAGCACGGAGGCGCGTCACCGTTCATTCGCTCCTTCCGCTTCACGGACTTTGACCATAACCATTTTGAAATCTGCATGACCCGCCAGGCGCTCGGCGACATCTGCCTAAGTCATGTTGTGTTCGAGACCAAGAACCTGGAGCAAGCAAAGAAGTTCTATGCCGAAGCGCTCGGCCTAAAATTCGTCTGTGAAGAACAGAACGAGCACTTCTTCGAATTTCCCAATCATCAACTTCTGGCAGTGAAGCAAGTCGACGCGCTTTCCGATCGCACGAAACGGCATGGTCGGGCGGTTCACGTCGCCTTTAACGTGAGCCAGGATGATTACGACCGCATACTCGAACTTATTCCCGCGCTCGGCGGCGCCAATCAGGGTGATTTTCGCTCCGAGGATGGGCTGCGCGCTCCCGGTGAGCGGAGCATCTATTTCTCCGATCCCGACACCAACAAATTGCAGATTACCGCGCTCGGCGAAGAAAATTGGTCGCTGATTTCCGACGAAGAGAAATGGAAACGGACTGCCGAGAATCGCGAGAAACTTGGCCGAGGCCTGTCGCGTTTCGACCGCGGCGTTAAACCGAATCAGTGAGGAACATACGTGGCGCTAGAAAAACCGATCATCCCGACGTTTTCAATTCAGGAGCGCGACCGACGTTGGAGCCTACTGCGCGCCGAAATGAAAAAAGCCGGGCTATCCGCCCTCATCAGCCTGCCCAACGAAGGCCACTGGGATCAGTTCGGCGCCGACACGCGTTACATTACGCAGATCGGCGGCACGCAAACGGAAGTCGGGGCCGTATTGCCGCTGGAAGGCGACGTCACGGCAGTCGTGCGCGGCGCCAATGAAATCGAGTGGTGGGGACTCGCTCAGGATTGGGTGAAAGACATACGACCTTCGCGCCGCTCCTATGGCGAACCGGTGATTGAACGCCTTAAAGAAATTCGTGCTGAGCGAATCGGCGTGATCGGACTCTCCGGATTGGTTCGCGCGCCCGAGGGCGTCGTGCCCTGGGGAACTTTCGAGAAAATTCGCACGGCATTACCAAACGTCGAGTTTGAAAACGCCACGGATCTCGTGCAGGAAGTCCGTTCGGTGAAAAGCGCCGAAGAGGTCGCCTTCATCGAAAAAGCCGCAGAGATCATCGGCAAAGCCATCGACACGCTGATCGCTTATGTAAAAGTCGGCGTGCGGGAAAATGAACTAATCGCCGAGATGCTGCGTGAAATCGTTCGCGAGGGCGGCGAGCCGATCACCATGCTGCTCTTCGGCACCGGCGGCCCCGAAGTTCCCTGGGCGCAACGCGTATTCACGATGCGGCAGTTGAAGGCGGGTGACTTGATCAACATGGAAGTGGAGGGCAAATACGCCGGATACATCGCCCAAGCGCTGCAACCAATCTCTCTCGGTCCGAAGCCCAAAGATCTGGAGAAAATTTTCGACACGACCAAGATCATCTTCGACAGAATGCTCAAGTTCCTAAAACCGGGCGTTGCTTTTGGCGAAGTCGTCAAGTTCTATCAAAACGAAGTGCAAACTGCCGGTTACGAGCCCGACGGCGCTCTCATGCACGGCCGCGGGCTGGGTGAAGATGCGCCGATGCTATGGGGCGCGCGCCGGGATTTTCCCGAGAAAGATGCCAAGCTCAAAGAAGGCCATGTCTTCATCCTCAAGCCCGCCGCGAAAAAAGGTTTTATGCGCGACTCCATCCGCGCTGGTGATACCGTGGCGATTGAGGCGAGCGGCGCGAGAAGGCTAGGAAAGCGGGAACTGAGGTTCGAGACTGTATGAGCCTTTACTTCACACCCAATCTCACGAGCTAGTTTTGGGAATTTTTCAGCACTCCAGCACTCCAGTGTCTTTTTAAGGAGGTCTCCCATGAGCGATGAAAATTTTAATCCCGACGCCCCGCTGCACATTCGCGGCTTGAACCATTTGACC
The DNA here is from genome assembly GCA_005879255.1 of Deltaproteobacteria bacterium. The sequence goes on along the minus strand of VBKY01000109.1, from coordinate 6,424 downwards.
ATGCCTGTCAAAGACCGTTACCGCGCCGCGCGCTTCTACATCGTTGTTCTCGGCGGCGAAGCTCATCACGAATCGGCGCCAGATCGCGCTGCTAAAGGCCTTGCTCGTTCGCTCCAAGTCGGCGTCCGCCTTGCGCCTGGCTTCGAAGTCGATCTTTTCGAGCAAAGCTTCGGCCAGCCGCATTGGGACCAGTCCCATCCGCATTTGGCACTCGATACATCCGCTGAAGACCTGGCCAAATGGACCGAGCATTTGAACAGATGGCATGTCCCGTTCGTCGGTCCAATGACGCGCGCAGGAACAAAAGGCGCTGAGATTTATTTTAACGATCCCGACGGCAATCATCTGGAGATTCATTGCTCCGACGTGCCGCAACAGCAACGCGAGAAATTTCCCGTCGGTCCGTACGACAAGGGCATTTGCGTGCACAAAGAAGAGTGGCCGCCGACAGAATTGAAAGAAAAGGCGGAAGCACTCTTTCAAGCATCGCTCGAACGCATGCGCGAGCGGAGAAAACCGGCGGCGTAATCAAATCGAATGCACACTTCCGACGATTGGAACCATTTGAACGTTTGGAACTATTTGAACGGAGCCCGAAATGCCTGAACTCTACCCTTATCCCCGATTCTCTCTCGCCGAGCGCGACCGTCGCTGGAAGGCCGTGCGCGCGAAAATGGCCGAGCAAAACATCGACGTCATCGTCACACCGCAGAATACCGGCCACTCGATGGATTTCCAGGCCAACACCCGCTATCTCACGCACTGCGGCGGCGGTGGCGACGCCGATATTGCCGCCGTGTTTCCACTTAACGGCGACGTCACGGCGATTGCGACTTCGGCGAATCCTCGCTGGACCACCACACAGGATTGGACCAAAGATGTCCGCGAAGCGCGACGCGAATACGGCAAGATTATCGTCGAACGTTTGAAAGAACTGAACCTCGAGCGCAGGCGCATCGGCATCGCCGGCCTCGGCGAAGTCGAAGGCACGCGCACGCCGGAAGGAACCATCCTACACGGTACCTGGCAGAGGATTCGCGACGCATTTCCCAACGCGGAATTGGTCGATGCCACCCCGATCTTGACCGGAGTTCGTTACATCAAGAGTCAAGAAGAGATCGACGTCCTCACCAAATCGATGGAGATTATCGAGCTTGCCTACCAAGCCGAGATCGAAGCGGCGCGACCGGGTGTCAAAGACTGGGATGTTTGGGCTGCGACGCAATATACGCTCATGCGCAACGGTTCCGAAATGCCGGTCCACTGCAACTGGGTGTCAGGCAAGAATGCCAGGCGCACGTTGACAAGACCGAGCATGCGGCTGCTGGAATTGGGCGATCTGATCATCAACGAAGTGGAAGCATCGTGGATCGGTTACCGGTCGCAGGGAGTGCAACCGGTCTTCGTCGGCGAAGCGAGTCCAGTGCATCAGGAGCTGATCAAGATGCAGCGCGAGATTTTCAATCGAGTCATGGAAAACTTGAAACCCGGTGTCACGGTCAGAGAATTGGCCGAGCTTACCTTGAAGGCCGGCGCGGCCGCCGCGCCGAAATCCGGTCCCGCCGCCGGCGCGCGCGGGGATTTGAATATGCACGGCCGCGGCGCCGGTGACGACGGGCCGATCATCACCGCTCATGCCAAGAGCCCGCGCCAGCTCGCCGTCACATTGCAAGAAAACATGGCCTTTATTTGCAAGCCCTCGGCGATTTCCGCCGACGGCGAATCGCTCTGCACCTGGGGCGACACGATCGTCATCACGCCCAACGGCGGCAAGAGACTCGGCAAACGGCCCCATGATCTTGCGGTGTCCGGCGGCTGATCTGCAAATGTTCAAAAGCGATGGGTATCGCTGCGCTCCACCCCATCCTACAGCGCTGGCGGGCAAGCCCCTCCCGTAGGGGCGACCGGCCGGTCGCCCTTCCTTTGCGACCTTTGCGTTCTTTGCGGCTAAAAGTCTTCCTAGTTGTAGGATGGGTGGAGGCGCCCGCGCCGATACCCATCATTCTTTTTTCAACGCTCGCTTCAAATGAAATAGCAGCACTCCGATCGCTATCGCCGTCAGCCCCCAGGCAAACCAGTCGCCGAAGCGGACGTAGTACGTTTCGCCGTTTAAGATTTCAACGTCGGTCTGCATGACCGCGGCGGTGAACAGCGGCAATGATTGAACCAACTCTCCCTTGGCGTTGACCACCGAGGTCACCCCGGTGTTGGTTACTCGGAGCAGGCTACGCCGGGTTTCGATGGCGCGCGATTGCGCGAGCCGGAGATGCTGCCAGGGCCCGACGGATTTGCCGTACCAGGCGTCGTTGGTCAAGTTGACCAGAAGATTTGCTCGTGTTTCACCGACGAACTTGCGCGACAGTTCAGGCATCAGATCTTCGTAACAAATCAACGGCGCGATTCGAACGCCGCGCGGAAGATGAAACACCACCGGCCCGGGTCCAGCTGTGAAACCGTCGGCAAATGGCATCGCCGGCAATAATGATAGAATTCGCGAGAACGGCAAATACTCGCCGAAGGCGAGCAGCACTTGCTTATGATAACGACCCAATATCTTGCCGTTGGCGTCGGTAAAAAAGGCGGTATTGAATGCTTTCATTCCCGGCGCACCGAGTTTGCCGCGAAAGCTCTTGGCGCCAAAGATGAAAAAAGTTCGTTCCGACTTGAACCGCGGCATGATCTCAGTCGGCAACTGCGGCAATTCTTCGGGGACCCATTCCTCGATCGCCGACTCCGGCCAGATCACCAGCGGAGTGGCGTCGAGCTCATTGGTAAGGTTGAGATGTTTTTCCAGATTGCTCTTCGCTCGCAGCGGGTCCCACTTGAGGTCGATGTCGATATTTCCTTGAACCGCAGCCACTGACAACTTGCGCGCTCCGGCCATTTTTTCAGTCACGGTATCGAGGCGCTGCATGCCGTAAACGACAGAAACGAGAACGGCGAGCCCGGCATACGCGCTCGGCAATAACCGCGCGGATCGCTCTTGTTTATCTGCGAGCGCGGCCTTGTAGAGCGCGGCATTGACCCAAAGAATTATGAAGCTGGCGCCGTAGGGACCGACGAGATCGGCGGTTTGAACGAACCACGAAAACAGCACTTGTGAGTTGGCAACATGCCAGGGAAACAACAGCGGAAATAAAAACTCCAGTGGAATCCAGAATACTGCGGGAAAAATTTGTAGCGGGCCGAAACCGATGCGCCATACGAGCAACGAAAAGATCGCCATTTGCACGGCTTGCAACGCCGCATAGACGATAAATACGACCACGCTAATCGCATAGGGAAACTCACCGAACGCGCTGATCGTATACACCAGCCAGTGAAAGCCAGTTAGATGCGCGACAAAGCCCATCAACCAGCCGTAAAAAAAGGCCCTGCCCAAAGTCTCCGCTTTGTTCAGAACCCAGAACAGCGGCAGGAAAGCGATCCATGCCAGCGGAAAAAAGCGCGGTTCAAGAAATGGCGCCGCCAGCAGGGCGGCTGACAACACGGGAAGGAATAATTTTGGCCAAGTCACAGAAGCCAGTCGCAGTCGGGCGAGTCTACGGCAGATTCACGGCGTGAATATCCTTGCCGTCGAAGGCCGGTGAGTAAACCGCCAGGACAACCGTCGGTTCGCTCGCCGTGTTAACGTAGTAATGCGACGCGGCGCGCGGAATGTGGACGACATCGCCGGCTTTGAGGTTGATCCGGTTTTTACCCAGAATTAAATAACCTTGCCCTCTCAACATGGTCACGGTGGCATCGTGGACCTTGTGCAGATGGGGAACTTCGCGATCGCGAATTTGCACGATGTGCTGACTGGCGCTTTGCGAGCGGCCTAAATTGACGACTTTAATATTTTCACCGGCAGGCAGCGGATTGTCGGCGAGAATCTTATCGAGATTGAGCTCCTGATATTCGTCTCCGTATTGCAGATACAAATGCGGTCCCGAGACGCAAGCGAACAATGACGCCAATGAAACGATGAGCAAAAATATCACGCTAAAATTTGCCGACTTCAAAATCATAGACAAGCTCCAAAAACTGCACGATGATCCGCGCCGTCACGCCCCACACATCCCAGCCGTTGACGTAAAAGTGGTAGCTCGGATGGCCGCCTGGCGATAGCTGATCATTCGTAATGAAGTTGGCCGGCTCCATTAACGCTTTGATCGGAACCGAAGCGACGGCCGCGGTCTCTGCTCGATCGATGCGAAACTCGCAATGCGCTGGAATCACTGCGACCACGGGAGTTACGACAAAACCGTAGCCCGCCGTCACCTGATCCAACTGCCCGAGTATCTGCATGCAATCGGGGGGAATGCCGATTTCTTCGTAGCTTTCGCGCAGCGCGGCTTCCACTGCGTCGGCGTCGCTTGCGTCGACGCTCCCGCCGGGAAAGGCAATCTGCCCCTTGTGTGTGGGCAAACCATCGGCGCGCTTGGTCAGCACCAGAAAATCGCCGTCGCGGCGCTCTTGAATCGGCACCAATACCGCCGCCGGCTTGTAGCCGTTTCCAGCAATCGTCTGCACTTCGCGCGTCTTGAGAACAGCGGCGATTTTTTCAGCGACCATGGCGCACAAAATTTTGACCAGCCCGGGATCTGTGATATGAACCGAATTTAATCTAGCCAATCAGCAGGAAAAAGACCAGCACAGTGACCAACCGCGAGATTCACTCGGTCATCCGGATTTTGCGCCGCGAAGTGCCTAAATGGGAGACTCCCATCGTGACATTGATGGCTGAGACTTACGAGAGCCCGTTCCGGGTTCTCATATCTTGCATTCTCAGTTTGCGCACTCAGGATTCCACCACAGCGAAGGCGTCGCATCGTTTGTTCGCGATTGCCGATTCGCCGCAAGCAATGCTCAAGCTCACGGCTAAGAAGATTGAGAAGCTGATCTATCCCGTCGGCTTTTACAAAACCAAGGCAAAAAATATTTTGGAGATTTGCCGAAGCCTGGTTAACGACTACGCGGGAAAAGTTCCCGATGAAATTGACGAGCTTTTGAAGTTCAAAGGCGTCGGAAGAAAGACGGCAAATCTGGTCGTGACGTTGGGTTACAAAAAACCCGGCATCTGCGTCGACACGCACGTCCATCGGATCTCCAATCGATGGGGCTACATCCAGACCAAGACGCCCGAAAAGACCGAGGTCGCCCTTCGCGAGAAGCTTCCTAAACAGTATTGGATCGAGTACAATGATCTTCTGGTAAGCTTCGGACAGCATCTTTGCCGTCCGATCTCACCCCTTTGCAGCCAATGCCCGGTGGTAAAGTATTGCCCTCAAATTGATGTAACGGTGAGGCGATGAATATGGCGCAAGAAACGCCCAAAGGATATTTCGCCCAGAATATCGAAGCCGTCGGCTACCACGACTTGAACAACAAGCCGGCATTCAAGCTGGCTATGCAAGAGATGAACAATCGCTGGTATCTTTACGTTGCCCACCTCTGGCACCGCGGTTGGAGCGTCCTCGACGTCACCGATCCCAGCGCGCCGGAATTTTGTACCTTTGTCGCCGGGCCGGAGAATACCTGGACGATTCAGGTCCAAGTCGCCGACGGCAAAATGATCACCGGGCTCGAGCGCATCGCTCCGGGCTGGGGAGGTGTTGATAGCCAACCGTTTACCGAAGGATTTTTTATTTTCGACGTGAGCGCGCCGACCCAACCACGGGAACTCGGCCACTTTCAAACTGGCAGTACCGGCACACACCGTAACTTTTACGACGGTGGAAACCTTGTCCACGCCGCAGCGGGCGCGCCGGGTCTAACCGGGAAAATTTATCGCATCGTCGACATTGCCGATCCCGCAAAGCCGCGTGAAGTCGGTCGCTTCTCTTTGCCGGAGCAAGCTAATGGCGCCGCGAGCGGCGGCTTAAAATTCTCTTGCCACGGTCCGGCCCATATCGAAAGCGATCGCGCGTACCTTTCATACGGCGACGGCGGCGGCATCATTCTCGACGTCAGCGATCTATCTGAACCGAAAATGATCAGCCAACTCGCCTTTCGCGGCATAACTGCGACCCAGGGAATCCATACTTATCTGCCGCTGCCGCGTCGAAGGATCGCTTTGATCAACGACGAAGCGATCCGGGAAAACGGCGACGAGAATTTGAACATGGCCGGTATCGTCGAAATCAGTGACGAAAAACGACCGCGCATGCTGTCGCTGTTTCCGCTGCCTGAACCGCCGCCGGAAAGTGAGCTAAAAAATTTCTACGAGAAGGCCGGCCGCTTCGGTCCGCACAATCACCATCATCTCAACCATCAGGCATGTCTCGAAGACCGCGACGACATCGCCTATTTGACTTACTTCAACGCCGGCCTGCGCGTCTACGACATCCGCGACGCGCGCCAGCCCAAGGAGATCGCTTACTTTGTGCCAGCGGATCCAAAAACGAGAAACGGGCTCAAACCAACCAAGCTAGTCGCTCAA
>VBKY01000108.1:10734-16213 GCA_005879255.1 Deltaproteobacteria bacterium | reverse complement strand
AATGACTAAAATATGTAAAATTCCAAACAAACCTCCTTCGGATTCGGTGTTTTGGATTTTCCGCATTTGAGATTTGTTTGTCTCTGAGTTTGTTTCGGATTTCGATATTCGGATTTCGGATTTTGTTTCGCTGGTTGCTTGGCGCGATCAAGTGTCTTAACATCGTTCGGTTTAACAATTGGATGGTAAGAGCGGCACCATAAGCCAAATTCAAGCGGAAATTTCAAATATGTTTGGCTATAAGTCAGAATTCGTCATCCTCAATAATCCTCGGAAGCCTTGTCGTACCCTCGGCGGCCACCTCAGACCCTGCAAGCTCTTCCCACGTCACGCCGTAGGAAAAGCCTGCTTCTGTTCGGCCAGCAATGTAGGCAAAGTTCTCATCCCAATCCACGCCGTAGCCAACGGACTGGGATTCTTCGACCGGCTGCTTCCGTCGACGGCTCTTTGGGGAACTAAGAGTTGTCTTGAGCTTGGCAACGTACGCCGGATCGATCGTGATGCCAAGGAGAGAAAGTTCTTTGACGGCGCAGAGCAAGTCGACACCGAACCAGTTTGCGTAGGAGCGCACGACGTTCTTGCCGGAAAACTTCACTAGCCAATTGCGAGCCGACGCAAGTCGCCCTTCCCTCGTCATGCGCTTGCGCCGTGGAGGTAGGGCTTTATGTTTCCGCTTCTTGGACAAGTAATACCCTTTCGTGATGTGCCACAACTCTTCAGCGGGGCCATGCGCACGATTCCAAGCCGCAGTTCCTTTTATTTAATCCCAAGCTCCTTCTGCGCCTCTCTGAGAATCGAAAGGTCCGCAACCTCACTCGATGCGATCTCGCGGCTCACCTTGGCGGCTTTCTTTGCCTCTTCAATCAGAAGACGGAGGCCGTCTTCAGGCAGACTCCCGTCCTCATTAAATGATTTGCCGACCGAATCATAGGTGGCCGCGGCCATCTCTTTATCGATCTTGAGCCACTCCATAAATGTCTGAATCGTGCCGTCGCGATTCTGACGAATATAGCGATTGGCCTTGATACCCGCTCTGATAACTCGCTTAATCTCATCCGGCTTTTCTTTGATCTTCTTGACACTTGATAGAACACCGGTCACAGGAAAACTGAAAAGTTCGTGAGCCCTCGCAAGCACAACAAAACCCATTTTCTTGCCAAGAAAATCCGCTGGCGGACCACCGAAAGTGGCAGCGATCAACCCTTGCTTCATAGAAGAAAAGCGGGCTTCCAATGGGCCTCCGGCAAGGAATTTTATATCCTTGTCTGGATCTAAACCGGAATGCTTGAATATGTTCCTTGCTATGATGTCAAGATTGCTGCCGAAGACATTGATCCCTACCGTTTTACCTCTAAGCTCCTGGACCGACTTGAACTCAGGCCGGGCGATGAGCGTGGCGGTGGGACCGGGCACGTAACAGGCGACGATTTTGACCGGGACTCCTCGGATCACTGCGGCCACCCCGCCGGCGAGCTGCGTATAATAATCGATCTCTCCGGTCACTAATGTCGCCAGCCCAACGGTGGTATTCATCCTGATGAACTCTGCTTGCAGTCCTTCTTCTTGTAAGAAGCCCCGCTTCTGTGCCAAAGGAAGAGAACTATATGAGGCAATGAGCTCCGAAAATCCAATCCTTATTTTATCTGCTGCTTGGACCGAGGAGTGGAGAATGGAAATAATGAATAAGCAGCTAATAATTTTTTTCATAGAGCACCTCCCTCTTCCTTTAGCACAATCCGAACTGGAGGCTTACGCCTCGACTAGTTACGCCCTGAGCAACGGCCGGAGTGCGCGGGTATCGGCTCGAGGTGGGTATGCGTGTTCGACGAGAGAGTCAAAATTCATTTTGTCGCAACCTTCTTGAAAAAACCTTCCTCCTCAAGTTTGTTGACAAAGCGAAGGTCGATAAAATCCGCCGGATTCTTTGACTTGAGCGTCAGACGCTGCTCGGCGAGGAAGTCGACTATAAACTTAATTCCTTCTGGCGAAGTCCTGAGGTACTGGTCCAACTGCTTGCCGTAGCTTTCGTAGGATTCACGCAGCGATGGATCGTCCTTCGGCACGCGCATGTATTTCGCGACCACGGGCAAAGTCAGTTCCGGCTGGCTTTTATAAAGGTAGATGGCCTCGGAAGTGGCGCGCAGTACGTTCAAGATGGTCTCCGGATTTTCCTGGGCGAACCTGCGCGTACTTGCGACCGAAACCGTGGGAAACGGCAAGTCGAGGTTCGCGATGTCGTAAATCTGTGGGAATCCCATGCGGGCGGCGATGGTGGTGCTAGGAGGCGACATGACTCCGGCCTGGACCTGTCCATGTTGCAGGGCTGATAAGACTTCCGGAGTTCCACCTAGAGCGCGGAAGGTCACATCCTTGTTCGCAACCAAACCAACCCTCGACAAGAATAATTGGCCGGCGAAATAACTGTTTCCACCGACGCTTCCCGCAGCGATGCTTTTCCCCTTGAGATCGCCCACTTCTTTGATTTGCGGCGCGACGTGGACACCAAATATCAGCCGCTTGAACACGGTGCCTAAGATCACCACCTCGGCGCCTTGAGCGGCGGCAGAGACGACGCTCGCACCGCCCGCCTGCGAGAAGTCGATCGATCCGCCGATTAAAGCCTGGATATTACGCGCGCCCGCCACGTAGACCAATTCGACGTCTAGACCATACTTTTCGAAGATTTTGAGATCCTTGGCGATCCAGAACGGTGGATTGGCATAGGCAAACGCGGTGAATGCGGCCCTGGTTTTTTTCAGGGAGGCAGCAGCAAACAGATCGCTGGGAACGAGCAAGGCCGCTGGAAGTAGAAAAGCGATGAACCTCTTCAGCAACTGATTCATGCTTACCTCTCGCTTCGACTGACGGCTGGTAAGGCTATGTCAGAAGAGTTACAAGAGTCAACTAGAATCACTGTTTCTCACCAAGCTGTATATGACGTTCAAGTAGTTCAAACGAATCAAAGTCGACTCCTCTTCCCGGTCATCCGCGCGCAGGCGGGAATCCAGGCCCTTTCATGCTTAAACCGAAAGCGAACCTGGATGCCGGCTGGAGTCTAGCCTGAGCACAGCCGAAGGGCCGGCATGACGAACTTTCACTTCGCAAGGCGCGTGAGTGATTTCAACCATTCCCGAGAGAGACATTAACAAGTCGGCTAAATCAAATTGACCATTACCCACTTTTCAACGAAATGTAGTAAGAGAATGAATATAAGGAGGAGAAACCATGGCACGTATCGCTCACATTGCTGTTAAAGTAGAAGACCTCAACAAGGCTGCCGAGTTTTACGAAAATGTTTTTGGCTTTACGCCCACAGGCAAATCCAGGTCCGAGGATCGTGACCGGCGTCGCTGCAGCGACGGACAGATCGATTTGACCTTCCTTAGATACGATAGCGAAGAATCCGCGATGGCTAAGGCCGCCGGCGAAGGACCATGCATTCACCACTTTGCTATCGAGGTGGAGGACTTTTCTAAAGCTGTAGCTCAGGTTCGTGAATTTGGCTGTGAGATCCTCAGTGATCCAACCAGGCCGCCGGTCAAATTTCGCGCTCCGGGAGGCGCGATCGTGGAGATCGTGCCACAAAGGAGATATTCGACTCGTGGCTGATAGCTTATGGCATATGGCATATGGCTAATAGCATATGGCAGATGGCTTATGGCATCTAGTGTCCTGGAACCGAAGTTCGCAACAAAATTGAATGTCATTCCGGGCAAGCTGGCGGCAGCTAGCGCGACCCGGAATCCAGGAATTTCAAAGGCTCCTGGATGCCGGTTTGCACCGGCATGACGGCAAAATGAGAGATGACTTCTCAACGAACTTTAGGGCTATAAGCCATGGGCCATAAGCCATAAGCCAACCAGAGAGAGGTTACAGTGATTAAGTTTCTTTGCGCGGCAGTTCTGCTCATTAGTTTTTGGTGCTGGATGGGAGACTCGCGCGTACTCGGCGCGTCGCCATCTCCAAGCCTGTTAAAGGCGAAACAAGAAGCCGAATCCAAGGGCTTCATCTTTCTTGCCAGCAAAGATGAAATTCTCGCTAAGGCAAAAGAGGAAGGCAAGCTGGAGGCGCTAACGTTTCTTGAAGGCAATGCCAAAAAGTCGATGATCGATGCTTTCAGAAAGAAGTATCCGTTCGTACAAGTCGTCGCCGAAGAAATTGGCGGCACCGATGAGTATCAGCGTTTTATTCTGGAGATGAAAGCAGGTCGGGCGAAACGTTGGGATACCGTTCACATATCGAATCAAGTTTACGCTGAATATCCGCCCTATTTGAAAAAGTTCGACGTTCTTGGAATGGCGGAGCAGGGAGTGCTCAATATTCCTGCGAAGATCGTGGACTCCAACAACAGGAACATTGTCTCCAAGGGAAGCCAGGTAGCCGTGGCCGCGTATAATAAGAAACTTATCTCCGCGGAGAAAGTTTCCACGACATGGGAAGGGTTTCTTAAGCCTGAATTCAAAGGACGGAAATTCGTCGTCGATGTTCGTCCGTTGTCGGTCGCCAATCTAGTGCCGGCGTGGGGTCTGGAAAAAACTCTCGATTTCGCGAAAAAAATAGCGGAGCAGAAACCCGTGTGGGTTCGGGGTAGCCGAACACTGGCGTCCATGGCGCTGGGAGAGTATTCGCTCTACATGGGACTGAACATTGCAAGCGTTCTCGAAGCGCAGGCAAAAGACCTGACCAAGAGCTTAGAAGTGCAATTCCTAGAGCCTGTGCCGGTTCGATTTGGCAGCGCCGATGGAGTGTTAGCAACCGCTGCTCGTCCTCATGTAGCGCTTCTCTGGTTGGAGTTTCAAGTGTCAGCCGAAGGCCAGGAAATCCTCGACAAATACGGTCCTGCTGACGGCTCCGTTTATGTTGCCGGTTCGGTACTGAATACGATGATTCGTGGCAAACCACTGTCATCGCTAAACTGGGATTTGCAGAAGAGCCTCGACCAATGGGTAAGGAAAATAGTCGAGGCGTATGGTTTTCCGATGGCAGAAAAGGAAAGGTAAACGACCAGTTCGAGTCGAAGCAAACCAAGGAGGAATGGATTGATGGCGGATTTTAAGCTCGTTTCTGCCGATGGTCACTTGAATGACCCTCCTGCAGCATGGGAAAGAGTGCAAAAGGAGTACGGCGGGCGCGCGCCGAGGGTGGTAAAAGATTTTGACGGCAAGAAAGGCCTCTGGCTCGTTACCGAGGGTCTCAAGCCTTCACCTTGCTACAATCCATCCGTGGGATTTCTCGTCGCCAAGCCAGAAGGCGTCACTGGTATGGCAGTAGATCAAGTGAGTGATGAGACGATCAGCCGCTTCCGGGAGAGTTTTCGTTACGAGGATCATCCCGGTTCGTGGCAGCCCGCCGTGCGGCTGCAAGAGCAGGACCGTGACGGAGTCGAGGCGGAAGTTCTTTTTTCGAGCTGGGCGCGAATCTTTTACGTTCTCACCGATGCTCCTTTCCAGCGCGCCTGCTTTCGTTCATACAATTTTTG
>VBKY01000108.1:0-10729 GCA_005879255.1 Deltaproteobacteria bacterium | reverse complement strand
GCTCCACGAGTTTTGCAGCGACAATCCCAAGCGGCTAATTGGCATACCGTTGCTCTCCATCCTGGACGTGGAGCAGGCGGTGAAGGACATGCAGGAGTATGCCAAGATGGGCTTCAAGGGAGTTCAGATGCCTCCCGGCATCAAGGATGACGCCTATTACAACACTATCTACGAACCGATATGGGCGGCCGCGGAAGATTTGCATCTGTTGATTGTCATTCACTCCGGGCAGCTTCAGGGGGGTGCGTCGAGACGTTGGTTTGAAAAGTTGAATAGCGCGGATGAGTGGCCCGGGTTTTTCCAGCACTCGAGACAGACGGTCATAAAGACAGTTATCGGCCAGATGATTTTTTCCGGACTCTTTGACCGTCATCCCAAACTGAAAGTTGTATGCACCGAGTTTGAAGCGGGATGGCTGGGGATTATTGTACAACAGGTCGATTATCAATACGGCCCAAAGAAAACGGCGCACGGTACAACTCTTGGAGAAGAGATGAGACTGAAGTTGAACCCGAGCGAATATTTCAGACGCAACCTGTGGTTTACCTTCATGGACGATCGCGCCGCCGTTTTGACAACTCCCATTTATGGAGAGGACAATTTCATGTGGGCCAGCGATTACCCCCACGCGGCGTGCACTTGGCCGTACTCCCATCAGATCGCCGAGCGTACGTTTGCGGGGGCCAGCGCAACCGTGAGACGCAAGCTCTGCAGAGAGAACGTTAATCGGGTGTACAATCTGGGGTTATAAGACTCAACGACCGATGATCGAGGATGGAGAATGGAGGATCGCGACATTCAATCCTCGCTATCTTCTATCCTCTATCTTCAATCCTCGACGATTATTAATCAGCATAAGCGGAGGGAATGAAAAATGGCGCGCATAGTTCATTTAGCGATGAGAGCCGACGACATAGATAAGGCCAGTGAGTTCTATAGCAAAGTTTTCGGATTCACGCAGGTCAAAGTTCCCGGACTTAGAAACACGGTGCGCTATCTAACCGATGGCACCGTGCACATCGCCATCAATCAATCCCGCAGCGGCAAAAACGAGGGGCCATGCATCGATCACTTCGGCATCGAGATAGACGATGTGGAAAATTGTATCGCTGAGGTCGGCAAGTATGGCTGCGAAGTTGTCAGCGAGCCGGGGAAGGCGGTTAAGTTCCGCGCGCCGGACGGGATTATCGTAGAAGCGATTCCGATCGGGTCAAAACCCGGCATCGGCGAGCGCGACTAAACTGTTCTCACCACGAAGAAGCCAGCGCGGCTATGCCGCAACCAAAAAAGATCGGAATATCTCGCGCAAAGACACAAAGGTGCAAAGGTAAGAAATTGTCATTTCGACCGAAGGGAGAAATCTTTCTTAGATCCCTCGCATCGGCTTGGAATGCTGGGCCTCGGCCTGTCACTGCGCGCAAATTTTTGAACCGGCACCCTTCGGTCGTAGGGCCCCTACAAATTTTCGTCCTTTGCGACTAAATATCTTCTTTTGGTTGAGGATCCGCCGTGCTAGGCACTTGTGGTTGATCTCTTCCTTCTTACTCCTGGCGTCTGAGCCGGCTTACCAGCCAGCGCCCCGTAATCGTGATGACGGCCAGGGCGACGATGAGCATGACGCCCAGAGCGGCAGTGGGTCCCGCCATGCCTTGATCCCACAGATCCCACATGATGACCGAGAGCACCTTGCTGTTTCGGGTGCCGAGCATCAATGGAATCGAGAACGAGCGCAGAGAATGCGACGCCACCCATATCCACCCGCTCACGAATGCCGGCAACACCAGCGGCAACATGATGCCCCGCAGAATTCTCCCCCACGTTGCTCCCGAGACTTCGGCTGCCTCTTCCAATTCTTTGTGAACCTGGATCAAAGCTCCGTTCATTGTCCTGGAGCCGAAGGCGATGTAGCTCGCGGTTAAACCGATGGTGATGAGCCAAATAGTGCCATAAATGGGCACGTAGCTGAGAGGAGGATGAAGATAAAGAATAATAAGAGCCAACGCTATGACCACGCCCGGAATCGCATGGGGCAAGAACGTCAGTCCGTCGAGCAGCGATCGCCCCTTTGATCTACCGCGTACGATCACCCAGGCAACGATGATGGAGAGCATCATAGTCAAAGTCGCAGTCGTGACACCGATGATGAGGGAATTGATGAGCGCATGAAAAATCCGCTCTTCGTTAAAAACGGTCCAGTAGTGTCTGAGACTCACCTGAGAAAGCGCCGTCCAGGACGGGCTGACATAAAAACGCACCAGGGAACGCCACAGCAAGATGAACGCGGGAAGGGCGATGGTGAGAACAAAATACAGCAAGAAGGCGCATAAAGCTGGGTAGCGCCACTTGCCCAGTTGGATCAGGCGCGGGCGATAACCTTTCCCTGTAATCGTTGTGAAGCGACTACTGTCTTTGACGAGCCGTTGATACCAGATGACGAGCAGAATGCTAAGGACCAAATAGGTAACTCCGAGAGCTGCCGTGAGCCCGTACCTGGGCGGAACAAATCTCTGGACCGAAAAGAAAATATAAGTGGGGAAAACATAGATGCCGGCGGGGAAGCCGATGATCATCGGAATCTCCAACGATTCCAAACTGGTCATGAAACTATAAATGGCCGCGGCGAAAAGCGCGGGCGTCAATAGCGGAACAAAAATGCGACGGAAGGTTGTGCGGTCGGAGGCGCCGGCAACTCGCGAAGCTTCCTCCAGGTTCGGGTCCATCGCTCGAAAAGCGCCCACGACCATCAGAAAAATAGTGGTGACACCTCGAATGCCTTCGAGAAAAACCATCCCCCAGAGAGAAAAAATATTGAGCGGCCCTTCGCTCGTTTCGATCCCGAAGAAACCCAGCAGCGAGCGCAGCCAGAAATTGATAAGTCCGATTTTCGGTGAGAGCAGAAAAGTCCAGGAGACGCCGAAGAGCAGACCTGGAACAGCCATCGGAATGAGCATGAGTCCCCAGGCGACATTCCTTAGGGGCATGTCGGTTCGTTCCGTCAGGAACGCAAAAAAAACCGCGATGGAAAGCGAAATAAGTGTGCTGGCCAGAGCCAAGACCGCCGTGTTCCAGAGCATTCGATAGGTCTGAGGGTTTGCGTAGGCATCGATGTAGTTCTCGACGGTGAGACTACCGGGCTGCCAAGGACTTCCTTGACGAAAACTGAAAATGAGCAGGAGGAGAAGAGGAGCGAGTATAAGCCAGAGAGTGAAGCCGACAGACAGCAGAGGCGCAAAATTGCGCTGCGCCTGCTGCCAGTAACCATGTATTGCTAACTGGGAGTTCATTTCAGACTCTAATGTGACGTTAGGGGGTGGCAAAAATTCCCCGGCCTTGTTGTCATTCCGAGGCTACGCCGAGGAATCTTTCGATTTCGTTCAGCACGAACCTCGATTGATGAGACCCTTCGCATTCGCTCAGGGTGACTCAATCCCAGTTTGCAGCTGGGATTGAGTCAGCTTTTTCCTCCGGGCAACTGAATTATCTTGGCGTGCTCAGCGAGGTACTGATCCATTTTGGCGGCGCAGGACGACTCGCAAACAGCTACATATTTCCCCTTGGCGTGACGATAAGCGCTGGTCTGGGGATTCCACGGAAAGCCGCGGGCCAGGTATTGTTCCACTGCGGGTTGACCTTTGGTTGCCATCCACAGCGCAAAGAGTTGTCCGGTGGCCGGCGCGGCGCTCCATTTGAAGATATGGATGCGCTGGCCAAAATCCAGCGCATACGGATCGGGAAAGACAAAACCGATTGGCGCGCCCTCCTCGATCATGCGCAGCGTGGTATTATAATTGACGCCGCAATAAAGAGCGTATTCGCCGGATGCCACTTTCTCCAGACCTTCAGTTTGCCCGCTTATCAAAACCACTTTGTTCTCAACGATTCCTCGCAGCCATTTCAGATGGGCCTCCCGAGTTTTTTTGTCGTGCTGTAAAGCAACCATCAAAGGACGCGTATTATAGAGAAATTTTCCTCTCCAAGCCGGGTCCAGGCAGTCCTCTAAACCCTTGGGCACCTTGTTTGCCGGGACGATGTTCTTATTGTAGGCAACGATGCGAATGAGCGAGCTGGCCGCGACAAAATAACCATTAGGATCGATCGCTCTCGAATCTAAAGCACCCCAATCTGACGGAAGAGCTTTCACCAACTGCTGGTAGGAAAAAGGCGGTTTGACAAACATCCCGGCGTCGCGCAGCTCAGTCCACGCCTCAAATTGAACATGTCCGATGTCGTACTCGGGTGGACGTCCCGCCTTAGCTTCGAGAATCATACGCTGGAACTCTTCAGTCCGATTCATCCGCGTGTAGCTGGGCTCCTTAACGAAAGGGAATTCTTTCTGAAAGACCTTCAGAATCGGAGTGATCTCCTTGGCAGGTAGATCGAGCAGGACCGAAAGCTTTGCTTTCTTAGCCATCTCGGTCTGAGACCGCTCCACAAGTTGGTTGAATAAGTTTTTTTCCGCTGCCACGGCGCTTGAGGGATAAATCATCGCAGCGCAAAGCAGTCCCACGATCGTCGTCAGTAATTCGATGTTTCCGGTTTGCTTCATGATTCGATCTCCTGCTTTTTTGCATTTATCCCAGTGATTTGTGCACCACGGAGAGCACGAAGGACACGAAGTTTAAAATTTTAGATACCGAAGCCATGTTCACCATAGAGACACAGAGCACGGTAGGGGCACGGCATGCCGTGCCCCTACATCTATCTCCCCTCAGCGTCCTCCGCGCCTCCGCGGTGATTAACCGAATCCTTCGTGCACTTCGTGTCCTTCGTGGTGCGTCTATTCCGGCACCAGAGCGACCGCGCGCGTCCAGGCCGCGCCGCAGCGCTCGAGTTTGATGGGGAACGCAGCAACTTTGAATCCATGCGTGCGTGTGAGCGAACTCAGATCCATCTTGTGAATCAGGCAAAACTCGCGCTCCCGGCCGGCGTAGTGAAGCGGAAAAAACTGATCCTTCTTACCGGCGCGCAACGCCTCGACCATAGCACCAACGGGACCATCGAGTGATTCACCGTCACAACCGATCACGCGAATACCTTGGTCTAAAAGCCAGGCAAGGGCGTTTCGCTCCAAGCGGATCGAGAGATCGGCGAAATTAGGATCGTCACTAAAGTGGTCGGCGGCGCCGGTGCAAATGAGCACGATGTCTTGCTGTTTGAGACGATAACCGATGCGCTCGAGGTTTCCTGTGATATCGGCAAGCGAAATACTTTCACCCGGTCGCTTGGTCGCGCTGAAGTCGAGCAGCACGCCGTCGCTATAGAACCAGTCCAAGGGAAGCTCATCGACCGTTCGCGCTCTTTGTCCGTTGTTTGTTGGCCCGAAATGATAAGGTGCGTCGATATGAGTGCCGGCATGCGTGTAGGTATCTACGATGTCCATCGCGCCGAGATGAACGATCTCCGGCACGGGCATGCGCAGGCGCTTCGCTTTGGCCCTTTGATTCTGATCGTGATCCACCGTGATGATCCGGCTCTCTTCGGGTTCGAAGCTGTGATTCATGATCGGCAAACTCAGATCGACAAGTTGAACGGCGCCGTCGAGCCACTCATCTTGTATCGCCACTGCGCGAATCCACGCGCCGGTACCGCGCGCGATTTTGACGGGGAAAAACATGACCTTGAAACCAAATGGTCCGGGCAAGATCCCCATGTTGGTCAACTTCTCCGCATGCGTCCATTCGGTCAGCCGCCCGGCCCGATGGATGGGGAAATAGGCTGCCTTGTCTCCTTTCATAAAACGTTCGGTCATCAGCGCTATGGGCATGTCGATGGTGGCGGAATCGGTAGACATGACTTTCACGCCGAAGCGAAAAAGATAATTAAGCGCGCCGCCATTCAAACCCGCCGCAGCCTCAGCGAAGCGTGGATCGTCATCGTAACGGTCTGTTCCACCCGTCCAGAGCATGACGATATCGCCCGGCTTCGGGCGGTAATTGATTTTTTCCAGCGCCGCGCCGACGTCAAACTCGGTGATATGCTCGCTGGGTTTCTTATGCCGGAAATCGAGCACGACGCCATCGCTCATGCACCACTCCAATGGCCATTCATCGATGAACTTCGCTGGGCGACCTTCCGAGGTCGGATAGAAGTGATAGGGCGCGTCGAGATGAGTGCCCAAGTGACTGCGCAGCTCGATCCGTTCGCTGGAAAAGAACGAGCCGTGAGGGAGATCGGAGACCTTCAGCCGGTGCTGCTTGGCAAAGATCCTGGCTGCTTCTTCGTGTGAGACCCGGTTCAGTTCGAGCTCGCTGTTCTCCAAATGATCAGGGCGCAGGGTAACGCTGAGATCATGAATTTTAGCCATGCTTCCTCCCGGTTCCCATCAGCTCCCTTTGCCTTGGCGGACGGTTGATTTGCCAATCAGCCTTTAGGCAAACTCACGGCGGTGCTGTTATCGCAATATTCAAAAATCGTGACCGCCATGCTTTTCATCCCCCTAAATTCACAAACCAAGTGCAACACCTGACGCTTGGGTGAACAAGAGCCTCATGTCCCGTCAATCATAAAAACTCCGGGTGTGATAGCCCCCATACTTTGCCGCTGAGATCCCTCGCATTGTCGTTGGCCTGAGCAGGACGCGGGCCTGTATATTCCAAGATATACAGGCCGCCGTGAACGCGATCGGTGATGTAGATCAAGCCGTCTCTATCCACATAGACGTCGTTTATCTGAATCGCCTCCTGGCCCATGGGCGCCGGTGGAATGAAATAGCCGGCTTCTTGCGGCCGGAAAGGATTGCTGATGTCAACGATACGAATGCCCGCGTTGAAATAGCACAGATAGATCAGCAGGTCGTCGTCCTTGGATCCAGGACGGTTCTCATGAATGTTATGCGGACCAAAGCGCCCGCCACGCGCACAAAAATCCCCCTCAGGAACAGGAAAGGCGGCAATCGGCACGGGCTTGGTTTCGTCGCGAACGTCAACCACCCAGACCATCTTGACCCCGTCTGCGCCATGATTACGCACGGATTCTTCCGCTACAATGAGCAGCTTGCGCCGCGGCAGCGGCAAAACTGTGTGAGTGTGACCACGAAAGGGCGGCATAAGATCGAGGCGACTGATGAGATGGGGCGATCCTATGTTGCTGATGTCCAAAATAGCGAAGCCTTCGTCTTCGTAAGCAACATAAGCGCGGTCTCCGTGGCTGATGATGCCGTGACACCACACGCTCTTTTTCGGATCCCAGTTCGGCGTTTCCCCGCCCGCCGCCCACAGACCCGGAAGCCACCATCGTCCCACTTCCTGCAGGCGCGTTGGATTTTGCACATCGACGATACGGTAAATTCGATTCGAGTAACCTTCAGCAGATGTCGGTAGATGTGCATAGCGGCCATCAGCGAACCAAAAGCGGTGCACGCCTTTTTCACAAGTTGGGAAAAAGCTGATCTCTTTAGGAGAGTCGGGCCGCGTTAGGTCGTACAATTGGATTCCTGGCCGATAGTCTCCGGTTTCCCAAGGTGCCCGCTCGTGATTGGTGAGCATGAGATCTCCCGCGATCTGCACCTTGTGCGAGTGAACACCGGGCGCCTTGGCGATCTGGTTTACAACGCGTGGATTGGCGGGATCTTCCACATTCAAAAGCGTAACCGCCATGCTTTTCATGTGCGCGACGTAAAGAAAGTTTCCTTTCTTATCGATTCGGCTGCCATCTCCATGTCCTGCCAGGTCGCTGTGTCCTAACAGACGCATGTTCCAGCTCTCAGCGTGCGCTGTAATCTCCGCCACTGCGGAATTTGCGTGAGCCATTCAAGCCTCCAGGTATACGTTCGATGCCGCGCTCGAAAAACGCTGCGAGTGTAGTGAATTGCCAGTTGGCGTGCAAGGCTTTGAATCGTTCAAACAGTTCAAAACGTTCAAGTCGTTCAAACCGATCGGAGTCCGGAGTTTCGGAGGGTGCAAATAGCACACGGCTTACGAGATGCGCTACAAAAGTAGCGCATTGACCGTCATTAAAGCGCTGTGATACGGAGCAGGCAGAGATTTAATCCTGAATCCGGCGTGAAAGACATGCGTTTCACGGCTTGGGATTATTGTTCCCAAAGCTAATGAAAAAGTAGCTTTCGGCGCAAGCCCGAGATTGACAAATTCCCGCTGGTATTTGCTGTCTCATTGAGAGGTTCTCACGCCGGATTCAGGTTAATTTAAATAGCGCTGGAGGAGAAAATGCGTGCTCGAA
This sequence comes from Deltaproteobacteria bacterium, assembly GCA_005879255.1. The sequence goes on along the minus strand of VBKY01000108.1, from coordinate 2,551 downwards.
GAGCGAAGTGGATTGTCATCGGGTTTCTCCTTTGCCTCATCTGGGTCGGCCCGCTTCTTGGGCAAAATTTGGAGAAGGCCAACCGAGAAGGCGAGATCGTTTGGTACACGCCGACGGCGATTGAAGATAGCCAACGTATCATCCAAGCCTTCGAGAAGAAATATCCAGGAATCAAAGTCAGATTATTCCGCAACAGAGAAACCGCTTTGCTACCGCGTATTTTCAGTGAAAAGCAAGCGGGCCGGCCGATTGTCGATGTCACTTCATTACGAGGGATCGGTTATTATCAGCTGTGGAAGCGCAATTTGATTCAACCTTATATTTCTCCGGAGAGCGCCGTTTACCCCAAGGGCTTCAAAGATCCCAAGGGATACTGGACCGACCTGTACGATACCTACTACGTTTGGAGTCATCACACCGGGCTGATGAAAAACCCGCCGCGCAGCTACGAAGAGGTTGTTCATCCGCGCTACCGGGGCAGGATTGGGATGGATACCGACGAAGTAGAGTGGTACGCCGGACTGATTGAAAGTTGGGGTAAAGAACGAGCGGCGAGATTTCTAAAAAATCTGGCGACTCAGCAGATCCGTTTCCGCGACGGCCATACTTTGATCGCCCAGCTCATGGCTGCCGGTGAATTTGAAATCACCCTGGCTTTCAGCGAGAGAATCGACAAGATGAAGAGCGATGGCGCGCCGGTAGAATGGATTACGACTTTCGATCCGATAATCGTTTCGATCCATCCCATCGCTATCGCCGCGGATGCGCCCCATCCGGAAGCTGCGCGCTTATTCGTAGATTTTGCTCTTTCCAAAGAGGGACAATCGCTGGTTCGGGCCTCCGGAAGAATCTCACCGCGGCCCGACATACCTCCGCCTTCGCCGCAGTCGAACCCGGCAAAGCTCAAGCTTCATCCGGTTCAGCCCGAAGGAACCGCAGACTACGAGGGACTGCTGAAAGAGTGGCGGGAGATATTTAAGTAGGCAAATATTGAGCTACCCCAAAGCAAGCTGACGAGCGATGAGAATTTATCTCAAAGGCGTCACCCCCGAATGTTTTAATCGGGGGTCTAGTTCCGGTCTCGCCTGGATTTCCGCCGAAGGACGGATCCGTCCAAAGTCTTGTGGCGGACCCGCTTAGAGCATCCGGGAATGACGGACTCTAAGAAGACTAGGAATAGCTCTTTACGCAGCAACCTGCGGCGAATCAAACCGCAGTCGATTGAAAATTAGAAAGTAGGGAAATCAATGGGCGAACGGCTAAAGGGAAAAGTTGCGATAGTTACTGGAAGCGGTCGTGGCATTGGGCGCGCCCATGCTCTCGCTCTGGCAGCGGAAGGAGCGAAAGTCGTGGTCAATGATGTCGGCGCTGAACGCAGTGGAACTGGATCGTCGCGTGATCCCGCAGACCAGGTCGCGTCGGAAATCAGGAGCAGGGGAGGTGAGGCGGTCGCCAACCACGATTCCGTGGCCGAATTTGACGCAGCGCGCAGGATTGTCCAAACCGCTATGGATCAGTACGGCAGGCTGGATATTTTAGTAAACAATGCCGGTGTCTTCTGGCACTTTTTGATTCATGAGATGCCGGAAGAGGCGTGGGACCGGGTCATTGGCGTCCATCTGAAGGGAAGTTTTAACATGTGCCGCCATGCCGCGCCGATTATGATGAAGCAGCGGTACGGGCGCATCATCAACACTACCTCGAGCCAGTGGCGCAATCCCGAAGGCCGCGCCAACTATGGCGCCGCTAAGGGTGGCATCGTGAGCCTTACGTGGGATCTCGCATTCGAGCTGCGCGATTATGGGATCACCGTGAACGCCGTGGCGCCGTTTGCCAACACGCGAAGAGGAAACGCGCCCCAATCCACTCAAGCCGAGACGCTCAGGCGCGCGGGTCTAAGCCGAAAGAAGCCCGCCGATGAACAGGGAGATGAACGGGCGACACCGGAATTTGTCTCTCCTATCGTCGTTTATCTGGCGACGGATCAAGCGGCCAATGTGAACGGTCTAGTATTTCGCGCCGGGGGAGGAAAGATTGGCCTCTATAGCCACCCGACTGAGCAGGCCACGATCTGCCGTGATTGGCGCAAGGATGGCCCCTGGACGATGGACGATTTGGAAAAGCTCCTACCCGGGACTTTGTTATCGGGGCTCACCCAGGCGCCATTCATCCCGGGAAAAAAATCCGACGGTAGCGGTTAAACATCGCTCGCATAGGACGATGCTAAACTGAGCAGCCGCGCCGGATTATTGGCGGAATTGAAAACCGTGCAATTGCTCGCCTTGACTGCTCTACAGGGCAACGATGGTTAGGCACTCCAGTGAACTATTTGCTTTCGCTGCTACCGCCTTGTGACCGGGTGAGCGAATTGATCAACGACTGCTCTTTCTCGATCAAGGTGCGCAGCGATTCTCGGAATATCCGCTCTGATAGGAAAACATCGCTGAGGAGTAGTTTGCGAAAATCCGTGGCACTCCATTTTAGGACCGCCGATCTCTCGCTCGCGCGCACGGAAGCCGATCGCGGGATGCCGCATAGTACGGCCAATTCG
>VBKY01000107.1 GCA_005879255.1 Deltaproteobacteria bacterium | reverse complement strand
ATCCATCGCCATGGCCCGGCGCTGCAGCGCGGTCCAGGCCGTTTGGTTGTGAAAAACCTGCAGGCTACGATCGATGGCGTCGAGCAATGCCTGCGCCTCATAGAGTTCGAACACAAATCCCGTACCGGTTTCAGCATCGGTATCGCACTGTTGCACGGTATCTTTCAAGCCGCCGACGGCGCGCACGATCGGAATCGTACCGTACTTGAGACTAAACATCTGGTTGAGGCCACAGGGCTCGTAAAGAGAAGGCATCAGAAAGAGATCGGCGCCCGCCTCGATTTGATGGGCGAGGGGTTCATCGAAGGCGATGCGCACGCCCACACGGTCGGCATACCGCGTTACGGCGGCGCCAAAGAATTGTTCGAAGCGGGGTTCGCCGTTGCCGAGCAAGACGAACTGGACATCGCGTTGCATCAGCAAGTCGAAGATGGCTTCAACCAGATCGAACCCCTTTTGCGCGGTCAGGCGCGAGATCATCCCGATAACCGGAGAATGGTTGTTATCGGGGAGTTTAAAGATGCGCCGGAGCCTTCTTTTACACTCATCTTTCAGAGACAAACTCTTCTCCTCGTAATGGGGCGTGATGAAGGGATCGGTCCAGGGATTCCACAGGCTGTAATCGACCCCGTTGAGAATGCCGACGAGATCGGCCGCACGCGGCCGCACGACACCCTCGAGACCAAAGCCTTGCGCAGCCGTCATGATTTCCTGGGCATAGGAAGGACTCACCGTGGTGATTTTGTCGGCCAAAACGAGCGCTCCCTTGAGAAAATTAATATTGCCGTAAAATTCCAAGAACTGTGGCGTGAAAAGAGCGGCATCGAGATTCAATAGATGCCAGTCGTGCGGCTGGAAAATTCCTTGAAAGCCCAAATTGTGGAGCGTCAAAACGCTCTTTGCTCCGGCCATCTCGAGGTAACGGCTGGTTTGAGTTTTGAGAAAGACGATGGCTAAAGCGGTTTGCCAGTCGTGGCAATGAACGACATCGACTGGTTGGTGGCGGAGCAGTTCTAAAGCGGCCCGGCTAAAAAAAACAAAGCGTTCGGCGTTGTCCGGATAGTCGCCCGTGGCCGTGCCGTAGAGAGATTCTCGATCGAAGTACCGATCGGCGCGGATCAGATAGACGAGGACGCCGTTGCCGAGGGTGCCCTGAAGCACCGTGGCCTCCTGTTGGCGATCGGAAACTGGCACTGAAAGTTTTATCGGGCTTTCGCCCAGGGTAAATTCGCTCTGGAGGACACAGCGGTAAGCCGGCGCGATGACGCATACTTCATGGCCGAGTCGTTCTAAAGCGACCGACAGCGTGCCGATCACGTCAGCCAAACCGCCGGTCTTCGCGAACGGACTGACCTCCGAGGCGATCATGGCGATCTTCATGTTGCGTCGCGTGAATTCGCGATCAATTCAGTTACGATCGATGATTCGACACGTTCACAATTGATGCGTAAAAAATAGTACGGACAGCGGCGGCAGCGTGAGCGTCAGAGAAAAAGGCCGAGCGTGCAATCCGTCTCCCGTAGCTTCGATGCCGCCGCTGTTACCGATGCCGCTGCCGCCGTATTCCAGTGCGTCGCTGTTCAAGACTTCGCGCCAAAAGCCCGGCCGCGGGGCGCCGATGCGATAGCCTAAACGGGGCACCGGGGTGAAATTGCAGGCGGCAAGCACTAATGTCGAAGTCGATCGGCCCTTACGGATCAGGCTTACGACACTGCCGGCGGCATCGCCGCAGTCGATCCATTCAAAACCCGCCGGTTCGCAGTCGAGCTCGTACAAGGCCGGCTCACGGCGATAGAACCAATTCAGATCCTGCAGCCATTTGTGCATGCCGGCATGGGATGGGGAGGCTAGCAGATCCCAGTCGAGGCTCGTGTCGTGGACCCATTCCCGCCGTTGCCCGAACTCCCCGCCCATGAAGAGTAGTTTCTTCGCCGGTTGGGCGTACATGTAGCCGAACAACGCCCGCAGGTTGGCGAACTTCTGCCAGTCATCGCCGGACATTTTTTCCAACAGAGAACCCTTGCCGTAGACGACCTCGTCATGGGAGAGCGGCAGAACAAAGTTTTCATGGAAGGCATAAAGCATACGAAAGGTCAGATTGTTTTGATGATAGCGCCGATGGACAGGATTCTTTTGCATGTATTCGAGGGTGTCATGCATCCAACCCATGTCCCACTTGAGGCCAAAACCGAGGCCGCCGACGTAGCTCGGTCGCGAAACCATCGGCCAGGCAGTCGATTCCTCGGCGATGGTTTGCACGTCCGGATGATGTCGATAGACCGCTTCATTCAGGCGGCGCAAAAATTCAATGGCCTCGATATTTTCCCGGCCGCCGTACCTATTGGGAATCCACTCGCCGTCTTGGCGCGCGTAGTCAAGATAAATTAGAGATGCCACCGCGTCGACGCGCAAGCCGTCGACATGATAGCGATCGAGCCAGAAGAGCGCGTTACTGACCAAAAAACTCTGCACTTCTTTGCGGCCGTAGTTGAAAATGTAGCTTTTCCATTCCGGGTGATAGCCTTGCCGCGAATCGGCATGCTCGTAGAGATGCGTGCCGTCAAAAAATGCCAGGCCATGTTCGTCGCTGGGAAAATGAGAAGGCACCCAGTCGAGAATGACGCCGATGCCGCGCCGATGCAGGACATCGATCAAGTACATGAAGTCTTGCGGTGTGCCAAAGTTGGCCGACGGCGCAAAATAACCGGTAACCTGATAACCCCATGAACCGAAGAACGGATGATCCATCACCGGCAACAATTCGACGTGAGTGAAACCCAAGCGCTCTAAGTAGTCGGCCAGCTGTGGCGCCAGCTCCTGATAGGAGAGCGAACGGTTACCTTCATGGCCAACACGTCGCCACGAGCCCAGATGCATCTCGTAGATTGCCATCGGCTTATCGAGCCCGTTGCAGCGATGGCGATTCGCCATCCAGTCGGCGTCACTCCAGACGTAATCGAGATCCCAGACAATCGACGCGGTCTTTGGTGGAATTTCGTTGAAGATGGAGAGGGGATCGGCCTTGTCCGCTCGGTAACCCTGAAAACGGGAGGCAACGTGGTACTTGTATAGCGTACCCTTGCCAATGCCGGGAAAAAAACCTTCCCAGATTCCAGATTGTCCGCGTGGAGCTAAGGGATGGCTCGATTTGTTCCAGCCATTGAAATCGCCGATGACGAAAACCTGCTCGGCGTCGGGCGCCCATACGGCGAACTGCGTGCCCACTGTGTCGCCGTCGGTAACGACGTGGGAACCGAGCTTGTCGTAAATCCGAAAGTGACTGCCCTCATTAAAAAGGTAAATATCGTCGTCGGTGAGCAGATTCATAGTTGTTTATCTGACGGTTAGAAATATGTTACTCGATCCGACCGCGGTTGTCGTGAATGGTCTTTAAAATCTCCACGAGCCCGTCCATTCCACGAATTTCTTCCATGGAGAAGCGAGACTTGCGTTGCCAATTGGGCCGCTCATACCAAGTGCCGGGGACATTCTGCGGAGCGGGCTCGAGCCATAGATCTTCCAGATTGACCAACATAAAGGCTTCACCTTCTCGGGCTAAAAATGTCAGCCACGCCTGCAGCACGGTCGCCGCGGAAGCATCTTCACTGAGCCAACCTCTGGCACGCAGAAATGCGATCAGGGCACTTCTCTGGGCAGCGCGATATTGTTGTTCAATTTGCGCCTGACCGTCTTCGATCAGGCCGAGCGCGACGCGCTCTTGAATATCCTTGCCACTCCAAAAACCCATGAACGTTGGCGTGTCATGGGTATTGAGGCTGGCAACCGTATTTGCCGGAACCGCATCGAGCGCTGCCTCTGCGTCTGCATTCACGCCGAACTGGCCGACATACATGCCGAGGATCTTATGTTGCTTCAACGCCTCATTGACATAGACTGGCACTGTGCCGAGGTTCTCACCGACGATCTGCACTCGGTGCCGGTGCGATTCCAGATTCAAGATCGCGTAAAATTCCGCCTCGCGGTGATGAACGTACAAACCTTCGGCGGCGCTGAACCCTTCAGGCACCCAAAACGTCCGATGCCAGCCCATCACGTGGTCGATGCGCAGCATGCCGGCCGAGGCCATATGATGGCGTAAGCAATCGATGTAATAACGGTAGCCCTGACGTCGAATCACTTCGGGATGCAGCGGTGGAAAGCCCCAGTTTTGCCCTTTGATGAAGAGACCGTCAGGCGGCGCGCCACCATGGGCACCTAAGACAAACAATTCGCGCTCGCGCCAAACATCGTAGCCGTCGCGATTGACGCCCAGCGGAAAGTCGAGATACAAGGCCACGCCATGCGCGCGTGCTTTGTCTCGAAGACTACGAGCTTGCGCAACGCACTGCCATTGGACGTAGAGATGGTACAGTTTAACGCTTTCATCGTAGTCGTTCAGACTCAGGATGCCGTCGCGGCCAGGCGCCTTCCATTGGAGCCAGCTCTTTCGTTCGCGCTCGACCTTGGCGCGGAACGCCGCGTAGTCATTAGCGCGACGATGCGTCACAACAAATTTCTCAAAACTCTCTCGGCGCTCGGAAGTTTGCGTCAGCAGAAAACGCAGCAGCGCTTCAAGAACTTTGCGCTTAAGCGCCATCGCTCTGCGGTAGTCGACCAAGGCTGCATTGCGCACGCTCGCCAGTTCTTTTTGGAAGTCAGCGGCCTCGCACACGGCTCGGGCGGCCGAACACTCGGCCAGTTCGGGAATCTTGGTTACGTCGAGAAAAAGTTCATTCCAGAAAAGTCGGCTCACCGGCGCGTAGGGGCTTGGATCGAACGGCTCGTCCAGGAAGCTCGCCAGCATCGGCAACGTGGCGACCGCGTTGCCATTCAGTTCGCCGACATAATCAACCAGCGTCGCCAAGTCGGAAAAGTTGCCGGTGCCCCAACTCTGTGCCGACCAGAGAGAATAGAGCGGACAGAAAACGCCCCAACGCTTGCCGTTTGTATCGGCGGGCGCGTAGGCCCGTTGCGGCGCCGAAAAAAGATAGGACTCTAATTTGGTATCGCCAAACTGCAGTTGTAGCCGGTGGTAACCGAGAGGGATCTTCGCGTTGACGATTAACTGCCGGGCGACGTAGCGGGCGCCTTCCACATCGCGCGATTCAGGTTTCGTGGCTGGTTCATCCTGGCACGTTCCTTCGTGCCGTTCGCCGGTTTCAAGGACGATGTGATATTTCGCGCGCGTTTCAGCGAGACGGTAGGGCAGGCGAACCTTCACTTTCAACGGATTGCCTTGCCAGGCGATGACTACCGGCTCGATCGCGCGCTGCCACAAAGCCTGTCTACGTTGGCGCCATGCGCTCGGCAGATCTTTCAAAGTCTCGAGCGGCGCGCCCAACGATCGAAGCACCAATATAATAGATTCAAGCGGTGGCTCGCGCAGCTGGCCTAAACCGTCACGATAGACGGTTTGGACGTTGTGCAGACGGGCGAGATTGTGCAGTAGCTTGGGAGCGGTCATGCCGGCAGCCTGTATGTAAAATAGTTTAGCAAAACATTCCGGCAATTACTCTCTGGTGCGCCGGATTAAATGGTTGTGCCAGCAGGCCGCATCGCCGGCAGTGAGCGCTTCCGAATGGGTGCCAAAAGAAACAGTCGGCTACACTAATCGCACCCAGGATTTCTGTAGTGAAGTGGCATAGCCGACTTCAGTGGCGTGGGGAACGCCGCCGGCGTGGAGATCGTCGACAAGTTTTGCCGCGTGCCGTTTGGCGACAGCGAGCAGGAGGCCGCCCGAAGTTTGCGGATCGAGGGCCACTTGGATTAGACCTTCACGGATCGATTTGTCGATGACCATCTTGTCATTCAGGTATTCCTGGTTCCGTTTGCAGCCGCCGGTGATATACCCCTTCTCCGCTAGGCGCGGCGCTCTGCGGAGCAGTGGCAGCTTGGCCGATTCGATCACCAAAGTCACGCCGCTGCCGCTGGCCATCCCCAAAGCATGCCCAAGAATGCCGAAGCCGGTGACATCGGAACAGGCATGAACGGGATGTTTGCGCGCGACCAAAGAAGCCGCAGCGTTCAGCGTGGTCATGGACTTCACTGCCTCATTGACGCTCTCTTCCGATGCTTTACCTTTTTTGAGAGCGGTCGTGATGATACCCGTGCCGAGCGGCTTGGTAAGAATGAGCACGTCGCCTTCCTGGACGCCGACGTTGCGAAAGATTTTATCTGGATGGATGACGCCGGTGACCGCCATGCCGAATTTGATTTCTTCGTCGATGATGCTGTGGCCACCGATGACCACCGCGCCGCTTTCCATCACCTTGTCGGCGCCACCCTTGAGGATCTCGCCGAGGATTTCGATGTCCATCTTGCCCTTGGGAAAGCACACGATGTTCATGCAGGTCTTGGGCTCGCCGCCCATGGCGTATACATCGCTCAATGAATTTGCCGCCGAGATTTGACCGAAGACATACGGGTCGTCGACGATGGGCGTAAAAAAGTCCACCGTGTTGACAATGGCGAGATCGGGGCGCAGACGATACACCCCAGCGTCGTCGCCGGTTTCGGTGCCGACGAGCATGTCGGGGTTCTTAAACTTGGGCAGGCTGTGCAAAACTTGCACGAGGTCGGCGGGGCCGAGCTTGGCGGCTCAACCCGCGGCCTTGACCTCTTGCGTCAGCCGCACGGTTTTCTTTTTCTTCAAGATCATGATTCGACAACTGTAGATCGAAGACTAGGCGTTTTCAATGCGACGAGGCCGGCTTCTCGACTGATGATGGAGACTTCAGGCGCCGGATATCACCGATTCGAATCGTAAGACCGTCGCGGTCGAAATATTCCAATAGCGGGATGGTGTACTTGCGGCTGGAACCGATGAGATCGCGAAAGGACGCCGCGGTCATTTCGCCCTTTTCGGTTAAATGTTTCCTCAATGTCTGCCTTAGTTGGTCGATGCTGTTGGCGAGGAAATACATGTCCGTTGTGACGCGGACGACGGAGCCTTCGCGTTCTAGAAGGCGGATCACTTCATTCAGTCGATTGCGCGGAACGCCAGCCTGTTTTTCGACCTCTTTCAAATCCGGGGGCGCCAACGGCTGTTCGCCGAGTATTTTCTTGATCTTTTCCATCAGCGTTTTTTCTTGGCCGCCAAGTTGGACGCGGTGACTGGCCAGGCGCAGGAGGCTTTCTTCCTTGGCAATCGCTTTCTCGCCGAGCAGCATCTCCACGATGAGGCGAAACATTTTGGGTGAGAGTTGATAGACAAGCTTGCCGCGCAATTCTTCCATGTCCATGCCGGGAACGAGAGGATGGCCGGCATGAAATTCCTTCAAACTCCCGAGTATCTGCTCCTTGAGGCGGTTCCATTTGCTCTCGGTGGTATAGACCCTTTCACCTTCGCCGCTCAGAACGCGGAGGTTTTTCATCGCATCGATGGCATCGCGGATGATTTCTTCTTTCACGTTGAGAAACTGGTGGATCGCTTCGATGGGCAGCGCAAAGGATTCGCTTTCACCGAGAAAAGTTTCCGTGAGGCGCGTCAGATCGCCGCGATGCAGAGCTTCGAGGCGGCTTGGTAGTTCGCGCTCGCCGCGTTTGTGCCGCTTGGCCCAAGGGTTGATGACGAATCCGCCAGCGAGGGTCTTCTGCGCGGTCTCGTCGCGCACAATGAAATGATCGTTGCGCAATGCCGGCAGCGGTTCGGCAATCGTGATTTGACAGTAGGCTAGTTGCTTAGGCTCGATTTTTTCTGCCGCGCTGAGGATAACGATCTTGCCGAGCCGTTCGGCAGTGCCGAGATGGATGCGCACGCGCTGATGGTTCTTGATGCCTTTGGCGGCTGCCGGTCGAACCTCCACATAAGCGTCGAAGCGATCCGTCACGAGGGAAATTTTTTCGTGGCAAATCACGTGACCGCGCGCGATGTCGGCGCGCTCGGGACCGGTGAGATTCACCGCGACGCGTTGTCCCCAACCCGCGCTGTCGACGGCTTTGCCATGAACCTGCAGGCTGCGCACGCGGAACAAATGGTTGCCAGGCAAGCAGCGCACTTGCTCGCTGACTCTAACTTCGCCGCTCAAAGCCGTGCCGGTAACGACGACGCCGTGTCCTTGCAGGACAAAGGCGCGGTCAACCGGAAGACGGAAGTAACCGTTCGGCGCCGGCTTGGTGTGACTCTTCAAGATTTGCGCTATGCGATCTTTAAGCTCGGCGACGCCTTGTCCGGTGATTGATGACACGGCGATTTTCGGCGAGTCCTCCAATGTCGTGCCGAGTGTCAGGATTTCGATCTCCTCTTCAACCTCGGCGATGCGCACGGGTGGCACCAAGTCCGCCTTAGTGATCACGAAGATTGCCATTTTGATGCCGAGCAGATGAACGATATCCAAATGCTCCTCAGTCTGCGGCATGACGCCGTCGTCGGCGGCGACGGTGAACAAGACGAGATCAATGCCATGGGCCCCCGCCAGCATGTTCTTGATAAAACGCTCGTGACCGGGCACGTCGACAATGCCCGCTGAACTGCCGTCCGGCAGATCGAAGTGGGCGAAGCCCAAATCGATGGAAATACCACGCTCTTTTTCCTCCTTGAGCCGGTCAGTGTCCTGCCCGGTGAGGGCTTTGATCAAACTAGTCTTGCCGTGGTCGATATGGCCGGCGGTGCCGATGATGTAGGGCATGGTACGGATCTCAGATTGCAGATTTCAAATTGCAGATCGCAGATTCAAAACTTTTTCAGAGTTCAATGATTGTTAAAATTCGGAATCAAATCGTTGCTGTCGAAAATCGTTCTCAAGTCGAGGAGGAAGCGATCGTCATTGATTCTGCCGATAATCGGCGGATGCGCCGCGCGAAATTTTTGCGCGATGACGTTGGCGCTCAGCTTTGGATGCTCAACTCTGACGACGACCGTCGGCAACTCTTCAATCGGCAGAGCACCGCTGCCGATCTGTGCCGTGGACGGTTGCAGTTGAACACGGAATTCTTGTCCCAGCGCGGCCTGAAGCTTCGGTAAAAGTTGGTCACCTAATGCGCGAATTTCTTCCAGCGGCCGCGTAAAGGCCCGGAGCGTGGGGATCTCCTGAACGATGTCCGGCGATTGTCGGTAACGGCGCAGCGTCGCTTCAAGCGCAGCAAGCGTCAACTTGCCGCAGCGCAAGGCTCGCTGTAGGTGATTTTTGCTCATCCTGCCGATCAAGGCCTTCTTCCCGACCATCAAGCCGGCTTGCGGCCCGCCGAGAATCTTGTCGCCGCTGAATGTCACGACGTCCGCTCCGGCTTGAATTCTGTCCGCGACGATCGGTTCCTTCGG
>VBKY01000256.1 GCA_005879255.1 Deltaproteobacteria bacterium | reverse complement strand
CTCGCCTCTGTCCTCGACATGCGGCGCACGATCGCGCAAAGATTTGGGCAGGCGTTCCGTCCATAAGTCCTTGGGTAAGTAACCCAAGTCAATGTGATCGTCGGCTGAAATCATGGTGTATGACACGATTATTCTCCTTGGGGCATCACGTTCATAAAATTCATAGCATGATAATCCGGCCATTCGCAGGGCTTTGTCAAGACAGCAGGGCAAAGGGCGGTTCAATCACTGCGGGTTTGATTCCCCCGCAGCTTGCTGCGTAAAGAGCCATTCCGAGCTATTCACGCGCTTAGAGGCTGTCATTTCCGAATGCTTCTATCGGCGGTCCGACTGGGCTCACCTCAGCCGAGACCAGAACTGGTAGATGATTAAAACATTCGGGTTGCCGCGACGATCGCAGCACAGACGTTGTGACTCCGAATTTTCCGAGTTATCCATCGGGCCACTCCGTTCAATCCGCTGCAGCAGCGCGCGTATTCACCGAAATGTTCGGCATCAAAAGCTTCACGGACACCACGCATTCAGATCATCGTTTGCGCAGGCGCACCAGCCGCGAACGTTCAAGTCATTTCAGGATGCGGCCGCGGAAGCGGCGATCTCGCGGCTCTATGGCGGTATTCATTACTCGTTCGATAACAACGATGGGTTAGAGTCTGGAGAGTGTATCGGTAGGACAATCCTCGACAGAGTCAAATTTAAGCGCTGATCACCCTCTGAGATCGCGCGCTTATTGCACAGGTATTAGCTTCGCGCCGGATGTTTTTCCTGGACGACCTCAACAATCAACTCCGCGATAGTCTCATCGTCATACGGAATGTCGTAAATGCCTGCGTGGGATGGATCATCCGGTATTATCGGTTCGTGCAATATGGGAAGTAGCCGTCTATCCGAGCTCTTACGTTCGACGTTAGTTCGGAGCGCACCGACATTGAGAATCGCGATTCGAGCGCCAGCCCCAACTCGGTTAAATTTCCTCGTGTAGAGTTCCTGCAAACCACGAATCTCAGTGGCTCGGCTGGGACGTTTTAGTTGCTCCAGCCAATTTACGGATAAATACTCTTCGCCTTGCCGCAGCATGAACGCAGTCGCCGAAATCTCTCCGTTCTCGACTGAACTGGCCCTGCAATAACGGGCCACGTGGTCAGCTTCTGGAATTACTTGGCCTTTCATCTGATGCCCAGCTTAGAACACCATGCTGTGCTGCAATGCTCATGACGACGTCCACTGTCGCTGTTCCGGAAAGCCGAATGACTTCATCAGCGTGTTTCTCGTTGGGACGAAAAATCACAAACCGGACGTTACCGTCCGGGAAAAAGTGAATACTAAAAACGCGGTTGGACGCTGACTTCCAAGAGGCGTAAATATTTCGATCTGGTGTCACTGAAACAGCGGGACACCGTAACCTGGGACGCGCCTCTAGAAACTCAATAAAATGTTGTAGTGACCTAATCGTGATTCCACGGCCATCGAATTCTTCTTCTTGTACGGCTTCTTGGAGTTCACTTAACCGAGATACGAGTTTTGTCCTGTAGGTAATGGCAAGACTTGTTCCGACACGCCAGAGGATTTGCTCTATGCTCTCATTCTCTGGGGTAGGCGGTTGTTGGGTAGCCGTGCTACCGCTCTGACCAATCGTGAACAGCGTCTCGGGTATATTCGACGTGATGATTGAGGTGTGCGGAATCTGTAACGGATCACCGAATTTACCCGATGCTTGAGTGTAGTTACTAATAACTACGTATGTTTTCCCGGCACCTGGTCGTAGGCTAGTGACGGTTGGATAACCTATTGGAATCGCTTCGACGTACACGTCAGACGATTCTACGATGGTGAAAGTCCTCCCAGAAGCAGCTGCGGTGCTCGAAGTGACCGCCAAACTACGCTCATGCTCGAAGTTTTCTGAGAGCCCATAAGCTACCGCGGCTTTCTTTGCGGTCATATATCGTCCAAATGAGTGATCTCGAGCTTCTTCCGTCATTTTTCACGTTTCCAAAAAGTTTCCTGTATTTCTTTCGCTGTTAGCTCAGTAAATCCACGGACAATCCACTCGTGGGCCAAATCAAACCAGTTGCGCATTGCCTTTGCTGTTTTGTCGTCTCCTAATCCTTTCGCAGTTAAGTCTAAAATTAGGCTAGGAATGCCATCAGTCTTTCTTGTAGCCTGATTGAGCTTTACGTTTAACCAGCCCTTCTTTTCGGGCAGCTCGAACCTCACTTGCCACGCCACATTCGTGGGGTTAGGCAAGAAATCGTGTTTTTCCCTTTGCCATGAGAAGTCCGGGATCACTTTTGGAAGATCGCCGATAGATTCCCAGCCTTGGCCTTGAAGAATATGGTTGATGTACGTCAACTCACAGTCCACGGGCTTGATTGTGCCAAGTTTTAGTTCGCTTGTGAAAGCTTCCAGATGAGTTTTGGCCTTCTCAAATTTTTTTATTATTGAAGGATACCGGGGATAGTCATCACCACGATGACGCCAATTGTAATAGAAGCGATCCGGTTGAAACTGAATCAGCTCATTATCTGCTTTACTTATAAACCATACCCTCGGCAGGGGAATTCCCGTTGTTTCATCAACTAAGAGAGATGCGCCGGTCGCAATAGGTGCGGCGTGCTGCACAGTGGGGAACTCAGTACGAAATCTCTCCCACAACAGTCCTATATGGGTTACCTTTAGCTGACTCAAGGGTTCAAATCGAAAACCACAGACTACTTCATCTACCGGCGGTTTTTTGTAACTCGGAAGAGGAATAGCTGTATTCTTGGACGTTGAGTTCATACTTTTTCAATCATTGTGGACGTGTTCGAGGATCTAAATTCAGAATATTTCAATTGCTGATCAGAATCCACAATGCAGGCAGATTAGACCGCCACTACCCCGCTAAATCAAGGCGTTATTGTACTCAGCATGGTCCTGGCGTCAATGGGATGACCTGTCTTACTGAGTCTATGTCCCGGCCGAGGACAAAGGTCGACCGGGATCTTGCCACATTGCAACCGAATACCTGACTCGACGCAGCTTTTACTTATGTAGATCAAGACCATCGCGGACTAAACGGTCCGACCAGGCGGGTGTCAGAATCCGGCCACTTCCGTGGCAGATCGGTGCCGTGCTTGCTTTCGAAAAGTACCTATTGGGTGTTAACATAGATGTGCGTTTACAAAACTTGGGAATCACATCATTAGCTGTTAATGCAACTCAGCACCATCGTGCAGTCAAAAAGCTTATGAGAACGTCTCTTTCACGCATTGTCGGCATTGTCTTGATCACATTCGCGCTCAGCGGTTGCACGACCACCACTCCGATCGTCAGTGAATGGCGCAATCCCGCCTACGCCTCGGGTTCGTTCAAACGAATCATGGTCGGCGGTCTGGGTGGGGAAACCAGCGGCCGGCGTAATTTTGAAGACGAGTTTCTAGTGCAGCTTCGCGCAGCCGGTGTCGATGCCTTGCCGAGCTATCGATACATCGCGGAGGATGAAAAGATCGACGAAACCAAGCTCAAACAGGCCGCGCAAAAGGCGGGCGCGGACGCGGTGCTGTTCGCGCGGGCAATTCAGGTAGAGCAGAAGACCCAGCTGGGCCCGAGTTATTTTCCGTATACTTCGTTCGGCATCTTTGGTTCGCACGTCGGCGCCAGTTGGTATGGTCTCGGCGGCGTGCCGAGTGTCTACCGATACAACGAATATGTCTCGGAGACTACACTGTACGACGTTGTCAAAAACGACGTGGTCTGGACCGGCACGATCAAGACAACAGAGCCGGAGAACGTGCGAACGGCGATCAAGTCCTACGTCGAAGCAGTCATGAAAGTGCTCGATGAGAAGAATCTGATTCGCAAACGCCAATGATTTATCAAGCAGACCACGCGCTGCTCTGGCGATTGAACCGCTACTCGGCAGACCCCTTTGGCCGAACATTGAACTTTTGAACTGCCGCTTGCCGGGTGAGTTTATTTTTTGCCGTGCTCTCGCAATAACTGCTGCACCTTCTCCCGCGCTTCTCTCCTGCCAGTAACCGTCCAAGCCCATTCTGTGTCGTCGAGGTATTTGACGCTCGCGCGTGGAACCGTTCCGCGCTCCAAAAAGGATTCATCCACATCCGTGCGCAGCGTCGTGGCCCCGTAGCCTCGGGAGTAAGTTTCAAGACCCTCTTTGGATGCAATCCAATTCGCAAACACGCGCGCCGCGTTCGGGTGCGGAGCCTTGTTGGCAAGCGTAAGGAGCCAGGGAGAGCCGTTCACCCGGGGGCTTATGTCCGACATCTCGAAAACTTCGACAAACTTGAAACCCTCCTGGCGGAGCGGTTTCAAGTCGTCTTCGCGACAGTTCAAACAGATCGGATGCGTGCCCCGCGCCAGCCAATCCGTGTACTGGCGCCGTTCACGGGAAAAAACGGTCTTTTGGTCGATATACAGCCGCTTTACAAACTCTGCGCCGAGTTCCGCGTAAAGCATTGCCGCGTTCGCCGCTCCAGTTCCGGCGACCATGGGATCATCGGTCGAAATTTTGCCGCGCCATTTAGGATTGAGCAGGTCCTTGGGTGACCGGACTTCTTCGGCTTTCACGTGATCGGCATTATAGAAGAGAAGGCCGGTTACGGAGCGGAAAACCCTGAGAACAAATCTTTGCTCGGGATCGATAAACCAGAGCTTTCCGGTTTTCCACTTCGTGGGATCAACCACCTCGGGAATAATCATAAGCGGCCGCAGGGGATCGATCAGCTTTTCCGGGTAAAGCGTATTGACGGTGCTGTCTACGCCGGTCATAAAAATGTCCACGGAATAGAGGCCGGCGGAGCGCTCGGTTTGAACTTTTGCGATGTATTGGCTCGCGCGCCCTGCAATGAATTCGACTTGAATCCCGAACCGGGAGGTAAATTTCGGAATGACGTCGTTGCGCATCACAGGGTCCGGTGAGCCTGCGACGGCAACTCGCCCCTCTTTTTTCGCCGCCGCAAGCGTTTCGTTCCATTCCTTTTCCCATCCCTTCTGCTGAGCAAACGCAGTTGGTGCCAGGACTAAGAGAAGAAACATTGCTCTGAGCATAACAAGCCTCCTCTCATGGGCCGTTCTACCACCGGCTGATAGTTGGGCCGAATCCGCGACGGCCATTGTTCCAAGTTAAAGCGAACGCGCATTGCTCCGTTCAAGAGAAACTCCGGGCTCGAATCCTCTATAGCATCGGAGACATTTACGTGCGAGCATAGGCGCGTGCGACCAGCCACTCGGGAATCGACAACACCTACATCGCGAAGCGGCATTCTAGATCGGAATGCTGGTTACCGGTTCAAATCCAAAATTGGTTAGGTGAAGCATACGCGGTTGATTTCGCCGCGCAAAGTGATTGCTAATGCCTGGTAGTGCTGTCCATTCGCAGAGAAAACGCGATCAGTCGAGTCTCGACTTTTTCCAGCTAGTCAATCACGTCTCTTGGTCCCCACGGTTTTGGATTCTTCGCTTCAGTTGTTTCTGCCATCCGTAGCCCGATCAGCGCGACGCGTTTCTTGCGCTTGACAAGGGATTCTCATTCATACAAACAATGGCAATGATTGAAGCCGCACTCAAATCCTCCTCTATCCCCCTTTTTTCAAAGGGGGAAGTTTCGCTCCAGGACTCTAACCCCTCTTTGGAAAAGAGGGGAAGGGGAGATTTTTGGGCGGAGTGAGCCGGGAATTATGTTGCGAACTTCTGGGACAGGACGAGGCGGCGGAATATGAACATCCAATTGAGCGTTGGTATGGCTCCGAACCCGCGTACCTGGCCGCTATTTGACGGCGGTGTGAAGCCGGATGGCATCGACCTTATCATGTCTCCGGTTCATGCTTCCGAGCTGTTTTGGCGTCAGCTGCGCTTCGCTGACTTCGACCTGTCGGACATGTCGTTCTCGTCATTGCTCATCGCCATCGCCCATGGCGACAAACGTTGGATCGGCTTGCCGATCTTCACCACTCGCCGCTTATTCCATACTCGAATCTTGGTGCGGCGGGATGCAGGCATTGATGCTCCAGCCGATCTCAAAGGCAAGCGTGTCGGCGTGCCGGAATATCAGCAGACGGCCGCGTTATGGACGCGCGGTGTGTTACAGCATGAGTTCGGTGTCGAGCCCAAGGACATGGAATTTTGGATGGAGCGAAATCCGGAGCACAGCCATGGTGGTGCTACTGAATTTAAGGCGCCATCAGACGTAACGATTCATCAGATTCCGATCGGAAAAGACATTGGCTCGATGATGCTCTCCGGGGAACTTCATGCCACGCTGCTTTATATCGTGAACCAAAATCTAGTCGACCGTAGCAGCGCTGATCTGTGGAATCACCCGCAGATCAGATTTTTATTCCCTGACCCGAGAGCCGAAGGCATAAGGTATTACAACAAGACAGGACTCTACCCGATCAACCACTGCGTAGCGATCAAACGGGAAATCGCCGCGCGGCATCCCTGGGCGATTCTTAATCTGTATAAAGCCTTCGAGCGCGCCAATGCTATTGCCAATGAGCAAAGGATGGAACATATCGATTACTATATCGAGACGGGTCGCATCGCGCCGGAAGCAAAGAAGGCGCTCACGGTTCCGTTGGTCGAATACGGTATCAAAGCCAACCGGCGGGTATTGGAAACAGCAGCGCAGTATTCTGTTGAACAGGGACTAACGCCTCGACTGCTCAAGCTCGAAGAGGTCTTTGCGCCAAGTACGATGGAACAGTAACGATAAGATCACTAATGAGATCAGCCGTTAAGACATCCGTGTCATGATTTTGATTACAGGTGGTCTTGGGACATAACCCGGCTCAAGCAAGAAGTCGGCTACCAACCGCAGTACACCATCGAACGTGCGGTGGGAGAGTACATCGACTGGTTGCGACAGCATCCAGAATAGTCAGCGAATGCCGTGATGCTGCTGGCGTCCCGTTCGGTAATGAAAATTGGCACGGCATGTTTTGAAAGTTTCAGTTGAATTTTGTCTTACGCAAGTGAAAGATAAGATGACTCGCGCAAGACGCAACGCAAGCCAGGTTCGGAGAAATAAGTAAAGCCTCTCTTCGCGCCTCGGCGTCTTGGCGGGAGAAAATAGAACGGAACAATCCATTACAAGGAGTCGCCAATGCTTACCCGAGAAGAAAATGAACGACTGATACGTGTTGGACGTGGGACTCCCATGGGAGAACTGGTGCGAAGATTCTGGCTGCCATTCTTGCTCGAATCAGATCTCCATGAACCGGACGGCGCGCCTGTGCGGGTTACGTTGTTGGGCGAAAGGCTCCTGGCATTTCGCGATACCAACTGCCGTGTCGGCCTCATCGACCGCGCCTGTGCCCATCGCTGCGCTGACCTTTTTTTCGGCCGCAACGAGGAGAACGGCCTGCGCTGCACGTACCATGGCTGGAAGTACGACGTAGATGGGAAGTGCGTAGACATGCCCACCGAAGACGAGAAGAGCTCTTTCAAGCAAAATATCAAGCTCACCGCTTATCCGGTGCGCGAGCGCGCGGGAGTGTTGTGGACCTACATGGGACCAAAAGAACAAATTCCGGAACTGCCGGAATTTGAATGGGCCAGGGTTCCTGACGGGCACCGATTTACTTCTTGGAATTTCCAGAAAACCAATTTCGTTCAGGCAATCGATGGCGGCATCGACACCTTCCACTCGGTATTTCTCCATAGCACGTTGGACTCGCACCGTAGGCTCGACGAATGGCAGGAGCAGGGAAAGCGCGATGGAAATCCCCGCCTGGTGCACCGGGTGCGCAGCAATCCGCCTCAGCTGGTTGCGAAGGATACCGACTATGGCGTCCTGATAGGCGGCAAATACAAAGGCCGTGAAGGCAAGGACTACTGGCGCTACAACAATTTTCTCATGCCGTTCTACACCATGCCGCCCGGCGGCGGCAGCGGTATAAGCAAAAAAATCGCCCACGCCTTTGTGCCCATCGACGACGAAAATTGCATGCGTTGGGTCTTCACCTGGAACTTCGAAGAACCTTTGAGCGCGAGGGAAATCGCCGAGATGAGAGCCGGGTCCAGCGTCCACGTCGAATTTATCCCCGGCACCCATCATCCGGCGCGAAACATCGCCAACGATTATCTGATCGACCGTGAGCTGCAGAAAACTCTTACCTTCACTGGCATCAAGGGGATCGGCGAACAAGATTTCTCGGTTCAGGAAGGCATGGGTGGCATCGTGGACCGGACCCGGGAACATTTGGGCAGCAGCGATATCGGCATCGCCGCCATGCGACGGCGGCTACTTAAGGCCGCGGCCGATCTTCAGGAAGGCGCTCCGCCGCGCGCGGCGCTGCATGGGGAGGCGTATCACATACGGTCGGTAGAATTGATGCTGGGGGCGGATGAGCAGTGGGACGACAATGAGAACTTAAAAGCCGCGATGGCGGCCCGATGGTAGCTCAATGGAATGATTGAATTCGGTTCTGGGTACTATCTTTGGAAGAATGGGGATCAGAATTCAGCAAAGCCGAACCGTGCCTCAGATCATGGTGAAGTCTCTCGCGGCGGTGGAGCGCGCGAGATTTTTCCAGCTCGTCAACAACGTCGCCCTAATATTGCCCTCTAAAACTTGCCCGGATCGAGGGTCACCTGCGTTGATATGAGGAAGAGCTGCTGCAAGAAACTTCGCACGACTGGCGCGTTGCCCCCGTTCTTGAAAGTACTCCTCAGTTAGAACCGCCGCCATTTTTTCAGCCAACGCCGGGGATATAGCTGCCACCACTCACCTGCCGTTGCCACCCGAAATACGCGAGCGTTGTTTTTTTCGAGCAACACGGTGACCACGGGTGGCGGCGCTGAATAACTCAGAAAACTTGGACGAATTGACGAGTATCAAGTGGTCCTCTGACGCCTGCTGATGTTGTCTGTTGGCAGAGAAACACCCCTGGGGCCATGTATCAATCGGTCACAGGCGATCGGCAAGAGCCCATATTTTTAGACGACGGTTTAAATTTCTAGGTGAGGCACATCGACTCAGCATGGCGCAAAAATTCTACGTGGTA
>VBKY01000255.1 GCA_005879255.1 Deltaproteobacteria bacterium | reverse complement strand
ATGCGAACTCTGCCGCCCTCTACTTGTGCAGAGATCGCTGACCGCGCCGCTCTCAACGAGCGTTACGTCCGCGAATGGCTGGGCGCGATGGTTGCCGGCCGCGTCATCGAATGCGATCCCGCAACGGATCGTTTCTCACTGCCGCCCGAGCACGCGGCGTATATTACGCGCTCGGCGGGCGCCGACAATATCGGCGTATTCACCCAATACATCAGTTTATTGGGTGGCGTCGAAGACGAGATCGTCGAATGCTTCAAAAAAGGCGGCGGCGTACCCTACGCGAAATTCCCGCGTTTTCATGAGGTGATGGCCGAGGACAGCGCCCAGTCCGTGCTTTCATCGCTCGAATCCCATATTGTGACGCTGGTGCCCGGGCTAGCGGAAAGGTTCACCGCCGGCATTCAAATGCTCGACGTCGGCTGCGGTCGTGGGCGGATCATGAATCGCCTCGCCGAGCTGTATCCCAAAAGCCGCTTTACCGGTATGGATTTGTCGAGCGAAGCGATTTTATCCGCATGGCAGGAAGCCTCCGCCATCAAGCTGCGTAACGTCGAATTCATCGTCGCCGACTTGAGCGGTTTCGACCAAACCGCCGAGATAGAAGCGTACGATCTGGTCACGACCTTCGACGCCGTCCATGACCAGGCCAGACCGCTGAATGTGCTCAAGGGTATTCATCGCACCCTGCGGCGCGACGGCATTTACCTCATGCAGGACATCAAGGGATCGAGCCAGATTCATAAAAATTTGGATCATCCCCTTGGACCGCTTCTCTACACAGTGTCATGCATGCACTGCATGACGGTGTCGTTGGCGCAGGGTGGAGAAGGACTGGGAGCGATGTGGGGAGAAGAGAAAACGCGCGAGTACCTCGCTAAGGCGGGTTTCAGCTCGGTCGAAAAGCACGAGCTCGATCATGACATACAGAACAATTGGTACGTCGTCAGAAAATAACGAACTGGAGTACTGGAATAATGGAGTACTGGAGTAATGGGTTTAAACCCAACACTCCATCACTCCAATACTCCATCACCGCATTCTTCAGCCCTACGCATCAATCGTCTGTCCGCCGTCGACGACCAGCGCGTGTCCCGTCACGAACGACGCTTCGTCGGAAACTAGGAACAATACGCCGTAGGCGATCTCTTCCGGGCGTCCCATACGGAGCAGCGCCTTGTTGCTTCCGCCCATGGTCTTTCTTTGTTCATCGGTCATTCCTTCGCCGAGCGTGGGCCTCGGCGGAAAGCCTCTGAAGCGCGGCGTTTCGATGGCGCCGGGGCAGACGCAATTCACGCGAATGCCTATCGGCCCGTAATCGAGCGCCATCTCGCGGGTTAAATTAATGATCGCCGCTTTTGTTGCGCAGTAGCCGGGATATTCCGGAGAGGCTAACAGCCCAAAGGTCGAAGCCGTGGTGACGATGTTACCGCTTTTTTTCTTGATGAAGTGCGGTAGCACCGCGCGCGCGCCGCGAAACATCGCATTCAAATTGGTATTCAAGACGAAGTCCCATTCCTCGTCGGTATGCTCGTGCAGCTTCTTGCGAATGCCGGCACCGGCGTTGTTGTAAAGAATATCGACGTCGCCGAAGCTATCAAGCGCCGTTTTGACCATGCGGTCGCAGTCTTCCTGCTTGATGACGTCGATGGTGGCGAAGACCGCTTCTCCGCCTTCTTTATTCTTAATGAGGTGGTCGATCCGCGGTGAGATCGTTTCTTGAATGTCGCAGCAAACGACCTTGGCGCCTTCGCGCGCGAATAGACGCGCAGTCGCGCGACCGATGCCGCTGTTGGCGCCGGTGATGATCGCCACCCTGCCTTTGAGGCGACCGAGTCCGGGTCGTAGTAGCGCGTGCTCGTCTGTAAGTACGTCCGCCATGAGTTCCCTCCTAATTTTCAGTGTGAAGTTAGCGCAGTTGAGGCGAAAATTCCAAGCTGAGGATGGAAGAATTCCAGGTCGAGGATAGAGGATAGAGGATCGATAACTGCAGGATAAAAGGCTAAATCGAGGATTGACGATCGATAAGTGCGAAAAGACTCTTACAACTGACTTGCTGAGCGGCAAAAATCGTCCGCGCGTCGGATCATACGATTGAGCATCGCCCTAATCTTTTGCCACGAATCGTCCAGAGAACGATCCTCGGTCCTTGCCTTCATTTGATCAGCCAGTCGGCAGTAAGCGCTTCCCGGATTTATCCATCCTCGATCTTCCATCCTCGGCCCCTTACCTTCACTTGCGGTATAACTGCTTAATGAATCCCGATTTTTCCAGCTCCGTGACCAAGCTCAGGTCGACGAAACTTTTCGGATCCGCACTCGCGGCCTTGGGATTTGCGCGGGCCATGTCATCGAGCATGGTTTTCACGCCGTCTGGAGTTGGATAGGGGACTTCAGGGAACGCGTTCGCATAATCCTTGTAGGCTCTTTCGAGACCTTCCGGGTCGGCTACTCCTAGATTCTTTTTGATAAGCGATTTTGCGTATTCCTTCTCGGTCTTGATGATGTGGATCGCTTCAACCATTGCGCGGGTGAGTTTTTGCATCAGCGGGCGTTTGGTCTTGATGATTGCTTCACGGCTCAGGATGCCGTTCCACCAGAACGGGATCTTGAGGTCGCTGATGTTGTAAAGGTTTCGGAAGCCGAGCTTTTCCGCCTGGGTCAAGAAAGGTTCCGGAATAATCGTAAACTGAGTTATGCCTTTTGAAAGTGCCGCGAATCTCTCCGCGGTGCCGCCTGTGGGAATGATCTTTACATCCTTTTCCGGGTCGACGCCAAGTTTTCTTAGCGCCAGCCGTAATCCTAGGTCAGACGTGCTGCCTAAACGATTGACCCCAGCCGTTTTGCCCTTGAGCTGCTCGACTGCGGTAACATTCGACAATGAAACGATGTGGTCGACGAATGTCGGAACCACGCCGACGATCATCACCGTATCGGCACCGGCGAGCCGCGAGCTGGTAAGTGTCGTCACTGAAATACTGGCGGCATCGATTTCGTTCGCCAGCAGGGCCTGGAGCACGGTCGGGCTGGCGCTGATGGCGATGATTTCCGGCTGAACGCCCTGTTTTTGCATGAGCTTACGATCTTCTATGACCCAGATTGGGCTGTTGGTGGGGCTAAAGCCGGCCCAGGCGAGCCGGAGTTTTTCTTGAGCGCTCACAGGTGAATTCGCCGCGAAAAGGGTTATGAAGCTTAGAATCGCAAGTGCCAAACGATACGACATGGACGGTTCCTCCTCTGCAATTCTTAGACGCGCAGGCTGACATAATGCGCGAAAAAATAGTCAGGTCAAGACACAGTTCGTCGCAATTCATGGAGTTGAGGATCGATGATGGAGGATAGAAGATAGCGATCCTCGATCTTCCATTCTCGATTCCTCGCCAGTTCAGCACTGCGTTGACTCAACATACCGTTTGATATAGTAGAGGCACGTCTCTGCAATGGGGGAAAACTGTTATGGCTAAGAAGGGAATTCTTGTAACCGGCGGGTCCGGCTTGGTTGGCGCTTACGCGGTTGCGATGTTGCTGGAGCGGGGGGAAAGGCCGGTGGTATTCGACGTCGCGCTCAACGAACGATTGCTCAACGCCGTCGGTGTCGATACCACAAAGGTGACCCTGATCCGCGGCGATATGATGGATCTGCCGGCGATTATTTCGGCCATTCGTGATAACGAGTGCGATCGCATCATTCACCTAGCGGCTTTCCTGGGCGAAGAAGTTCAAAGGCGTCCTTACAGCGGCGTGCGCCTGAACTTTATGGGCACAGTCAACGTCTTCGAAGCGGCCCGGCTGGAGAAGGTGTCGCGCGTGGTGTTTCCGAGCTCGGGAACCGTTTACTTGGGATCACTTGGTGAAGGGCTGTCTAAAGTCGATGAAAGCATTCCCATGAATCCGCCGTCGGTCTATGCGGCGACAAAGGCAAGCTGCGAGTTCATGGGGCGCGCCTACGGAAAACGTTATGGATTCGAGTTTATTTGTCTCCGGTATACCGGCGGGCTCTACGGGCCTTCGCCGGCCGCGCTCAAAGCGACGAGGGAAATTGCCATTCAACAGATGATTCGCGCGGCGGTGAAGGGTGAGCCGGCCAAGATCAATTGGCCCTACGGCCCGGCAGAAATTCTCTATGGGAAGGACGCTGCCAAGGGGACGGTTTTGGCGGTGCTAAAGGACAAATTCAAAGACACGCTCTTCCACATCGGCAACGGCACGATGGTTAGTGGCGATGATATCGCCGACGCGATCCGCAAAAAGTTTCCCGGATCGGACATAGGATTGATCAAAGGAAACAACCCCATGCCGTACCCTGAATCCCGCGCTGCCAGCGATTTTTCCCGCGCCAAGGAGCAACTCGGCTACGAACCGGACTATACGATCGAAAAGGCAGTGGAAGACTACGGCGCGACGCTCAAGAGACTAGAGAATTTATAGGCCAATCGCGCCGGGAAAGACTGAAGTTCGCCACCAGTATTCACGTCTAAGGAGTAGGGTGCGCGAGGGGTCATCAGCAGCGTTCAAGATGGACGTTTTTACTAAAGATAGAGGAGGGGCTATGCGGCACAGCCGCCATGGGTTCTTAGTTTTCTTACTTTTACTCGGCTACACCGCGACGAGTCTGGCCGCCCAATCCGGAACCTTCGATGAAAAGGCGGTGGCGAACTTTTATCGCAACAAGACCTTGCGAATTATTGTTGGCTTCACGGCAGGGGGCGGTTATGACCAGTATTCACGGCTCATTGGACGCCATCTTTCTAAGCATATTCCAGGGAATCCCAACGTCATTGTCGACAACATGGCTGGGGCGGGAAGCATTATCGCGGCCAACCACGTCTACCATGCGGCGCCGAAGGATGGAACCGTGGTCGGAAATATCTCGGGGCCGATTATCCTGGAGCAATTGTTCGCCAATCCCGCGATTCAGTTCGATATGGCAAAGTTTCGTTATCTCGCCGTGCCGGTCAGTGAAACTTATGTTTTTGTCGTCACCCGCAAACCGGGCGTGAGCAAATTTGAAGAGATTCTGGGTCCCAACGGGAAACAAATTACCGTCGGCGGTATTCCCGGTTCGACGGTCGAGCACGCGCCGGTCATAGCGCGCGACGTTATGGGCGCCAATTTGAAGGTGGTCTTGGGTTACAAGGGCACTGCGGATGTGAGAATGGCCATCGAGTCGGGCGAAGTCGAAGGGCTATTCAATTCGTACACTTCATTGAAAATAACTTCCTTCGAAAAGATGAAAAGCGGCGAATGGCTGGTCTTGGCGCAGCTATCCGAAAAGCCGATCAAGGACTTGATCGTGCCGAACGTGCCGACCATCACGCAGATCGCAAAGAGCAACGAGCACCGCCAGTTGCTGAAATTCGGCACCAGCACGCCCAACGATTTCGGCAAGGTTTATGTCGTGCCGCCCGGAACGCCACCCGATCGCGCCATGGCGCTGGAAAAAGCTTTTGAAAAAGTGTTCGCCGACAAGGAATTGCAGGTGGACGCCAACAAAGGCAAGCTGGAAATCGATCCTATGTTTGGCGAGGACATCCACAAACTCGTTGTCGAGTTCTTGGGCATGAGTTCGGATCTCAAAAACAAATTGCAGGCGGCGCTGAAGGGCGGGAAGAAATAGTCATTAGTAAATTTGCTTGGAGGAGAACGCGATGAAGTTTAGTTCTAGGACCATCGTCCTGATTGTTCTGATTCTTGGTCTGGGTATGCCTTTGGCCGCCTCGGCGCAGACTGAAAGCCTTGATGAGCTATACAAAAAAGCGCTCAAAGAAGAACGGGTTCTCAATTGCTATTGCTCTCTGGCGCAGATCAACGCGGAAAAAATTTATCCGGTCTTCGAGAAACGCTTTCCCGGCATCAAGATCAATCATGTCGACGCGACTTCGGACAAACTCTCGGCCCGCGCGATTACCGAAGCCCGCGGCGGGAGGGTTATCGCCGATGTCGTCGAGTTCGGTTTGGAAGATATCAATAAGATCCGCGAGCAGGGACTGCTGCTGGATCGAGCCGTCCCCGAGTCCGTGGACTACCCGAGCGACCTTAAGGGCTCCTATTGGGTCGCCAACAATCTCATTTTCTTTGTCGGCGCCTGGAACACGGACAAAGTCAAAAAAGAAGAAGAGCCGAAGTTTCTCGATGACTTCGGCGACCCGCGTTGGAAGGGACGGCTGATCGGTGAGCCTCGCGACTATGAGATTCTGATTGGATTGACGCACAAGCACAAGAGCCTGGAAAAAGCGCGGGCCATTCTAGCGAGAATCGCCGCGAACGATGTCGAATTTCACAAAGGCCACTCAGAGCTGGCGGAGTTTCTCGTCGCCGGGCAAGCCGCCGCCTGCTTCACCTGTTACTCGCATCATTATCCCGCCCGCATCAGGAAGGGCGCGCCGCTCAATTACATGCTATCGGAGGGTGTTGCCGGCATCATCGCGATATCGGTTCTCAAAAGCGCGCCACATCCCAATACGGCTTGGCTGTTTGCCCGCTGGGCTTCGTCCGCGGAAGGGCAAGCGGTTTACGCTAAGGGGGGCAGAACTCCGGCTCATCCCAAGGTAGAACCCACGGAAAAAATTCGTCCTGCGACTATTTATGCCGTCGGCGTCGAGGACTTGAAGCAGTACAGTAAGTTCGAAAAGATTTGGAAGGAAGTATTCAAACTCAGATAGCCAGCGTGCAGCGATCACGCTGAAATAAAATTCATTTATCGGAGGAAACATGTTGCGAAAACGGAAGGCATTCTTGACGATTTTGAGTTTGGTCGCGGGCGTCATGATTGCCTCGCCTTCGGCGCCCGTTAGCGGTCAATCGCTGGACGAACTTCACAAGCTGGCATTGAAAGAAGGCGGGACGCTCAATTTCTACGGCACTCTGGCGCAGATCAACGCCGAGAAAATACTGCCGGTATTCGAAAAACGCTTTCCAGGCATCAAAGTGAATCATGTGGATGCCACCGCGGACAAGCTTGCGGCGCGCGCCATTACCGAGGCAAGAGGCGGGAGGGTGCTGGCCGACGTATTTCAAATGGCCTTGGAGAACGTTTTGCAATTGGTCGACCAGAAGCTCGTGGTTGACTGGCTCCCTCCTGAAGCCGCGGCTTATCCGGCCAATTTCAAGGCAGCGAACTGGTTGGCCGCGGACATGGTGATCATTACCGCGTCGTGGAATACGAACTTGGTGAAAAAAGAGGACGAGCCCAAGCAGTTCGATGACTTTGCCGATCCCAAGTGGAAGGGAAAAATGATCGCCGAAGGTCGCGATGTCGAATTGCTGATCGGCTTGGCCCGGCACAAGTTTAAGAACGACGAAAAAGCGATTGACCTGCTGCGCAAGATCGCGGCCAACAATATAGAATTCCACAAGGGCCATTCCGAGCTCGCCGAATTCCTGGTAGCTGGCCAAGCTGCCGCATGTCTCACCTGTTATGCGCACCACTATCCACCGCGAATCAAAAAGGGCGCCCCGCTCGGATATATGCTCACCGAAGGAATCGCCACGATCACCGCCAATGCCTTGGCTAAAGACGCTCCCCATCCCAACACGGCCCGGCTGTTTTACCGGTGGTCCGCCAGCGAAGAAGGGCAGAAAGCCTATGCGGCGGGAGGGCGTTTGCCGCCGCATCCCAAAGTGCAACCGGTCGAAAAAATTCGCCCAGCGGTGCTCTATCCTATCGGGACCGATGAAATCAAGGATTGGAAAAAATACGAGAAGATCTGGAAGGAAATCTTCAAGCTCCGTTAAGTGTGCGCCAGTGGGATGTTGACTCGGCGTTTTAAGTTGATATCAACTTTACACGGCGCTGGTGAGAATAGTCGGGGTTGTTTGATCAGAAGATTCGCCAGGACTGTATTAGCACCGCGGACCTCAAGAAATTTCCTAAGTACGAAAAAGCTTTGGAAGGAAATCTTCAAGCTCCGATAGCAATCCGGAATTTGTAATGCGCTTGACCCAAGTATGATGCTGTATGGCTACCGCCGCAATTCCTAGACCCGCGAGCGCGTCTCTCCCGTCGTTCCGCGATCCGGCGTTGCTGATTCCGGTCGTCGGCGCCGGCGTTCTCATTTATCTTGCCGTTTTGCCACTCCTCATGCTTTTGATCGGCAGCTTTCAAGCGGAGGTAGCGCCGCGGGAGTTTGTTTACACGCTGAAGAACTATCGGGCGGCGTATGCGAGCGAGTACACCTACTCGACTTTCATGAACTCGCTGATT
This sequence comes from Deltaproteobacteria bacterium, assembly GCA_005879255.1. The sequence goes on along the minus strand of VBKY01000255.1, from coordinate 5,747 downwards.
TTCGCTTCCGGCTCAGCCGGCCTCAGCTTTATTATTGGCACGTTGCTCGCCTGGCTTACCGAGCGCACGAACACGCCGCTGCGCGCGCTTTTCGTTCCTGTTGCCGTCGTCCCGTTGATTTTACCGGGTGTCTTGGAATCCATCGCGTGGATATTTTTGCTCAGCCCGAAATTCGGTTACCTCAATGTCTGGCTGATGAATCTCTTCGGCCTAAAATCGCCGCCGTTCAATGTGTTCTCACTTCCCGGGATGATTTGGGTTCATTCGGTAGGCCAAGTTCCTTTGGCGTTTCTCATGATGGTGGCGGCCTTCAAATCCATGGACCCGTCTTTGGAAGAATCGGCGATGATGTCAGGAGCCCGCACCTGGCAAACGTTTAAGCGAATCACTCTGCGTTTGCTGATGCCTACCGCGGGATCCGTGCTGTTGATTCTGTTTGTCCGTACCCTGGAGTCGTTTGAAACACCGGCGTTGATCGGAATCCCGGCGCGGATTTACGTCTACACCAGCGAGATTTTTCTGGCATTCAACGAGTATCCGCCGGACTACGGCCGTGGCGGTGCCTTGGCGGTCGGGTTGCTCTTGTTGAGCGCCATAGGCGTATGGCTCTACACGCGGGCGACGAAGGAAGGAAAGAAGTTTCAAACTGTAACCGGAAAAGCCTTCAGGCCGCGGCAGTTTGATCTCGGGCCGTGGCGTTGGCTCGGTCTTGGCTTCTTGACGACGTACTTTCTATTCGTCGTGCTGTTGCCCTTCTTGGTGCTGTTTTGGGCGTCGTTCCTGCCGTTTTTTGCGGCGCCGAGCTTGGATGCGTTAAGCAAGCTGAGTCTCGATAATTATCGTTATTTGTCCAGCTTCAGGCCGTTTTGGGAGGCGATGAAGAACAGCATTCTGCTGGCGACGTTGACGGCGACGGTCGCGATGATTCTCACTTCATTGGTCGCTTGGATCGTCTACAAGAGTCGCCTGCGTGGGGCATGGCTGCTCGACTTTCTCGCCTTCGTGCCGATTACGATTCCGGGCATCGTGATGGGAATGTCGCTCATCTTGCTGTACGTCGCTTTTCCACTGCCCATTTACGGGACAATTTGGTTGCTGCTGATCGCCTACGTGACCCGGTTCATTCCCTATGGTATGCGCTCGGCTTCGGGATCGATCCTGCAAATTCACAGCGAGTTGGAAGAAGCGGCGGCAGCGTCCGGCGCTTCCTGGTGGGAAACGTTCAGGCGCGTCACGTTGCCGCTTTTGCGACCGGGATTCGCCGCGGGTTGGATCTATATCTGCATCGTGTCGTTTCGCGAATTTTCCACGTCGGTTTTGCTCGCCACCGGCGAAAGCCGGGTGTTGTCGATTCTGCTCTTTACCATGTTTGAACAGGGGCAGGTGACGGTCGTCGCGGCGATTGGTGTGCTGATGATCGCTACCTTGCTGGCGATCGTAGGGCTGTTTTACAAAGTTAGCGGCCGAGTGGGAATCCAGACGTAGGGGAGAATTAGGGGTGTTGGAGTATGGGAGTGTTGGGTTTGTAGGCTTCTACTGTTCCACTATTCAGGCAATGGTTGGTCTGGTTTTGAAGAGTTAAAAGGAACTCTGTGTGATCGAGGTCAAGTCGTTAGTTAAGATCTTCGCCGATGGTGACAATGCCGGGGTGACCGCGGTAGACCAAGTTTCGTTTACCGTAGAGGACGGACGCTTCTATACCCTTTTGGGGCCCTCAGGTTGCGGCAAGACGACGACGCTTCGTTGCATTGCCGGATTAGAAAAAGCCAACGAAGGAGAGATCCTGGTCGCAGGCATAAAAGTTTTTTCGGCGGCGGACCACACCTTCGTGCCGGCCTATCGCCGTCCTATCGGGATGGTTTTTCAAAGCTACGCCATCTGGCCCCACCTGACGGTTTTCGAGAATGTCGCGTTTCCACTACGAGTCGGCAAACAGCGCTTCAGCGGCGCTGACATTAAGAAAAAAGTCACTGCGGCACTCGAGCAAGTAGAATTAACCGGCTACGGCGAACGAATGGCCACGCAGCTTTCCGGTGGCCAGCAGCAGCGCCTGGCGCTGGCCCGGGCACTGGTGCGCGAGCCGCAAGTGCTGCTCTTGGACGAACCCTTGAGCAATCTAGACGCCAAACTGCGCGAACGCATGCGCTTCGAGCTGCGCGAACTGCAGCGGCGCCTGAGAATCACCACGCTCTATGTGACCCACGATCAGATAGAAGCGCTGTCGATGTCCAACGTGATCGCCGTGATGAATGCGGGGGTGATCGTCCAAGAGGGCGGTCCGCGTGAAGTGTACATGCAGCCAAAGAGCAAGTTCGTGGCCAACTTTATCGGCTCGACCAATCAGCTCGCCGGACGCGTCACCAAGGTCGATAACGACGGCATCGGCTCCGTCAAAACCGATGAGGGCGAAATCTCGTGTCAGCTCCTCGAAGGGCTGACGGTCGGCAGCAACGCGGTCGTCATGATCCGGCCCGAGAGCATCAATCTTCACACGCAGAGACCGTCGAGCACCTGCAATCTGATCGAAGGAAAGATCGGCGCCGCGATGTTCTTGGGCGAATATGTCGACTGCACTGTGGAACTCGGAACGAATGTCCTGCAAACACACCAGCGCCATACCCTACAAGTGCGCCGAGGCGATCCGGTCTGGATTGAACTACCGCCGGGAGACTGCATGGCGCTGCCGACGGAAAGATAACCAAGCGACGCCACTTGGTCTCGCTATTTCTCGGCTCAAAGCATTTCGGTTGATTCATTCATCGCTATCAAGTTTAATGTTCCTCTCGGGCACGTATAAATTCCTCGCCTTCAGGCGAAGTGAAAGTTCGTCATGCCGGCGAACGCCGGCATCCAGGTGGCGGACAACGTCCGTCATACCGTTGGAAAACGGTATCCAGGTTAAGGGGGATGGGCATGGACCCCGGTTTTCACCGGGGTGACGGTAAAGCCGGAATGACGGGGACAAGAGCCGACTTCCAGTCGATCAATTCGCAACCCCTCGGCTTGGAGCCCCAACGGAGAGCTCAAATGAGAAGGAGCAAACAACTGTCTCTCGCCACGCTTGTGCTCATCCTTTGCGCTGGTTGGCATGAGGCCGCGCTTTATGCTCAGGAGCGGGTCAAGATTGCGTACAGTTCTGCTGATGCTTCGAACGCCGTATGGTTCCTCGCGCTCGATGCCGGTTTGTATCGAAAGAATGGGCTGGACGTCGAGTTGGTTTTTATTCAAAGCTCGACCACGAGCGTTTCAAGCGTCGTTGCGGGCGACATTCAAGTGGCGAACACCTCGGGCGGTGCGGTGGCAAGCGCCGTTGTCGGCGGCGCCAATCTGATCATGACCGCGTGCTATATCAACACGCTACCCTACGAATTGATTGTCCAAGAGTCGGTGAAGTCGGTAGAGGATCTCAAAGGGAAGAGTGTCGGAATCAGCCGTGTGGGAAGCGCTTCGGATGTCGCGGCGCGGGTGCTCATCAAAGGACTCGGATTGGAGCCGGTGAAGGACGTGCCCATCATTCAGGTGGGCGGCCCGTCGGAGCGAGCGGCGGCATTTCGTACCGGGAGAATTGTTGGGTTTCCTTCACCGCCGGGAACGATTCACTTGGCCAAGGGCATGCCGCACCGCGTCATGATCAGTACGGCGGACTTTCAGAAACGCTTCGATTTTCCCTACATTTGCTCGACCACGACGAAACCCTATTTGGCAACAAAAAGGGATACGGTGAGAAGACTGACGATGGCACTGATCGAAGCGACGCATTTTTTAAAAACTCGCAAAGAAGAAACGAAGAAGTACATAGCCAAGTACACCCATCAGAACGATCCTCAATATTTAGAAGCATCCTACATGGCAAACGTAAAACTGCATGACCGTGTGCCGTTGGTGACGCGGGAGGGAACCGAAGTGCAAATCAAAGAGGCATTAGCGCGCAAGCCCGGCGCGACTCTTAAGGTCGAAGACATCGTCGACGACAGCATCGTGAGAGAGCTCGAGAAGAGCGGATTCATCGACAAAGTCTACAAGTAACCATCGAGGTAACATATGAAATGTTTGTTGTCATGTTAGACAGATTCTCTGGCGCCAAAAAAATCCTCCTCGATCCCCCTTTGGCAAAGGGGGATGTTTTACGAGCACGTTTTTTCCCCCTCTTTGAAAAAGAGGGGCTAGGGGAGATTTTTGACTGCAGCAACCGTCAGCGAATCGGCCCATGATAGTCGGCATCGTTCTATCTGCGGGTGAATCGAGCCGCATGGGTCGGCCAAAAGCGCTGCTGCCGATCGAGGGCCAAACCTTTCTGGAAAGAATCGTCGCCGCGCTGAAAAAAACACAAGTAGGAAAGATCATCGTCGTTCTCGGTCATGACGCGGAGAACATGACACGGGAAATCAAACATCTGCCCGTCGAAGTCCTGATCAATTCCGATTACCAGCTGGGACAGTTGTCGTCGCTGCAAACGGCCGTGCGCCACTTGCAATCGGACGAGCATTGCGACGGCATGCTCGTTCATCTGGTCGATCACCCTTATATCGATGGCAAATTGGTGGATCTGATGATCCAGCGCTTCTACGAATCGACGAAGCTCATCGTCGTGCCGCGTTACCAGGGCAAGCGCGGCCATCCAGTGATTTTTTCGCGTAGCCTATTTGGGGAATTGCTCGATGCGCCGATAGAGCGTCGTGAATGCGCACGCGAAGGAGACCCTGGAAATAGCCGCGGGCGATGAAGGCGTGACGATCGACATCGACACTCCGGATGAGTACCGCCACCATGTCAAAGCAAAATGACTGCCCGGAATCCTCAACCTTGAACTTTGAACATTGAACTTTGAACGACTGCAAGGAGATTGAATGTCCAGATTGAACCTGACCCTCGCCTGCGGCGACTACGATTTTCTGCGCCCGCTGATCAACCGCGAAATCCAGCCCCAGGGGATCGATCTGAACGTGCTGACTATGTCCTCGCCGGAGCGACATGGACGAATGCTGCGCCATCAAGAGTTCGACGTGTGCGAGTTGTCGTTGGTAGGCTATCTTGTGGCGCGGGATAGGGGATGCAACTACAACGCTATTCCAGTATTTCCGCACCGCCGTTTTCGCCATCAGTATATGGTGAAAAGAACCGGCTGCGGCATTGACAAACCTGCCGATCTTAACGGCAAGCGCGTCGGGCTGGACACGCTGCAGAATTCCGCCGGCCTGTGGATGCGCGGCATCTTGCAAGACCATTATGGCGTCGATCTAAAAACCATCGAGTGGTGCTGTCAGGAAGAGGAGGACATCCCGTTCGAGCCGGCCAAATGGATGAAGGTTCGAGTGGTGCCGCAAGGCAAGAACGTCGATCAGATGCTTTTAGATGGCGAGCTGGAAGGCGCGCTTTACCCGGAAACGCTGCCATCGATTCGCAGCGGCAACCCGAAAGTGGCGTTGCTCTTTCCTGATCCCAAGAAGGCCGAGATCGACTACTACAAGAGCGGAGGCTTCTTCCCAATCATGCACACGGTTGTCGTAAAGAATGAAATTCTGGAAAAGCATCCGTGGGTGGGTATGGGTTTAGTGCAGGCTTTCCAGAAAGCGAAAGAAATCTGTTACGCGCGCAACAGCGACCCGCGCAGCTTCGCGCTCGTCTGGGTGCAAGACCTCATCCGCGAACAGCGAGAAATTTTCGGCGCCGATCCTTGGCCTCATAATCTAGAAGATAATCGCAAAGCTCTAGAGGCGGTTATTCGCTACGAGCATGAGCAGGGGATG
>VBKY01000254.1 GCA_005879255.1 Deltaproteobacteria bacterium | reverse complement strand
GTTGAATTCTGGAGTAGAGCGGATCGAGGCTGATGGGCGGGCGCGGGCTTACGCACGCCGGTTCTATCAACCTAATGGAAATTTGCACGCACCGCCGGTAACGCTCCATACCACGCTCGATGAAGTGGTGCCCTTTCAAAACGAAGTGAACTACAGCAACCTGGTAGCCCAAAAAGGTAAAAGCGCATTCTTAAGTATCGTGCCGGTGCCGCGGTATGGGCACTGCAACTTTACTTCACAAGAAGTTTTTCAGGCGTTCACACTGATGGTGCAGCAGGCCGAGGCACAACTGGTTAACTAACGCTTAGTAAAGAACGGACGGGATATAACAGCCATCAGGTTCCTGATATTGGCCCATCGTCATCATTGTCATCGGCATGACGGCCCGTAAACCCTCGCTCAAACACCAGCCGAAGAAGCTTGCTTGCCGCACCGGCAATAGGAAAGACAACGGCTCTGCATTCAATGCTGCAGCACCCAGCAATAGCGCTTTCATGTCTTCGTCCGCTTCGGCCACAGCGTGATTCCGCACGACCTTCACGCAAGGCAACAAGAGGCGACAAACTCTGCAACGCGTCCTTCAGTTCGTTGAGGCGTTCAAATCCGTGGACTCTCCTACATAGCTCCGCACACTCGTCGAGATCTTCGCTCTTGAGGGGTCGAACCTCTATGCCAAGGAGAGGCTTACTCGCAGGTTTGCCTCGCATAAGCAGGAGCGGCTCCTTTATCTCAAATCCGAGGGAAGCGTAAAGAGACATCGATAGCATGTTGAAGGAATCCTGAACGAGACGCACGCCGGCTGCATCGTGGGCCCGTTCAAGGACCGCTTCCATCAGGCGGCGCCCTGTGCCGCGTACCTGAATCTGCGGGTCAACAGTAATCGGTCCCAGACCTCGGATAGGATCGCGCTCGTCAAGGAAGTTGGAGCCGATAATTTGACCTTCACTCTCGGCGACCACGCCAAAGATCGAGGGATGGCTGATGCAGGAAGTCGCGCGCTGAATGGCCACTTCCACGTTAGGGTAGTGCGGTGGAAATCCATGGCGGTCAGCGATGTCTTTGAACGCGTCGTAGATAATGCGTCCACAAGCCTCCGCGTCAGCAGGGACTGCGGGGCGGATTGCTACGTTCATCTTGAAACCTCTGAATTTCGATATGGCCTATGTCCCGACTAGGCTCAAGCCTATTTCGTCCGCCACAACTTTTTCAACGGGATCGCCACCACCGCACCATTCTGACGAGCAAAAAACTGGATTCACCTTCCAAGCGGCCAGAAATGGTTACTGCGCATCCCTGTTCACCGGCTTCTTGGTCTCACACCCTGTTTCGGAGATTAGCGCGGAAAAGCGCGCGACCTTTTTGCCTCTGATGGATATAAACATTTCACATCATATGCTTGATACGATGTTAAATCCTGAGGGTTAAAGAGAAAAAAACGCCTCAATCCTCCCAGAAATGTAAGAAGCTCATTTGCCCTCTTAAATAATCACGATTCGCCCCTCGTTTGATGCATTGCCAAGCGAGAAAACTGTGACACAGCCACCGGAATCGTCTAAACTATTTCCATCGTCGTTTATAATATTACCGCCGTCGAACTGGCATCAATATGAAATTTGTTCAGGGTGCCCAATCATGAAGCCAACCGCAGCTAATATTGACAAAGAGTTGGTGAGCTGGACCTTGTCTTGGCAGCCAGAGGGTCGTTGCGACAGTTTCACGGCAGAGGCGATCCTAGCCAATGCACCGTCAACTTCCGGCGTATATGGGCTCTTCAACTTCGATTGTCAAGTTTTCATCGGCGAGTCGGTCAATATTCAGGAGGCCTTGCTACGCCACGAAAGCGAAACCGATTTTCAATCTCGGCACTTACGGCCGACGGGTTTTACGTTTGAACCTGCCGCAGAGGAATTACGCAAGGCCAAGGCGGCTGAGCTGATCGCAAGATTCCACCCGGTGCTACAAACCAAAGCGGCATTGACCGAAACCTGGTCGCCGACAAACGGGCCGATGGTCAGCGAAACGGACGAGGATGATCAGGAGTTAGAAACTTACGCCGATCATCGGGAATTCCCTGTGCACGAGCGTGAAGAGCGCCCGAAAGTTCGCCGGCGTTTCCAATTAAAGCGCACGCAGGCCGTCACGTTGGCGGCGATGTTTGTCGCGAGCGCGCTGGTCATTTTTTACCTTGGCATGCCCGCCGATTATGCTATTCAAAAGCGAGCGAATGGCGCAAACCCCACCTCGGGTCAAACTGAGATCGGTTTGAGACCGCAGAGTGTGTCTTCTATCGACAAGGCTGGCGGGCTTGTGAATCAAAGGGCCGAAACAAGACTAGCACAGCCGGATGTTCAGGCCTCTGCCTCGACCCCAAATGACACGGCGCGGTTCGCCGCGAAGAGCACTTCGGCCGCGGATCGCGCCGGCGTTCAAGCGAAGACAATTCCGATCGCTCACCCCTCAGAAAGTGCTAACTTGAGCAAGAATTGGTCGGTGCAGATTTCCGCATCGCCCGCGAAGGATATCGCCGATACTTTGATACAGCAGTTAAAAGCCAAGGGTTACGATGGTTACATGGTCCAGGCCGAGGTGAAAGGACAAACTTATTATCGCGTGCGCGTCGGACATTTCAATGCGCGAGAAGAGGCGGAATCAGTGCGCCAGTCGTTGGCGCAGCAAGAGGGCTATCGGGACGCGTATCTCACCGGAGATTGAGCCAGTGCACGAAGTTCATTCCGGTCTACTGCCTGTTTCTGCTCATCCGATAATTGGAAGCCGCAAAGATAAGTCGCTTATGAGTAGTTCGATCATCGAGTTCAGGCGGCATGCCGTTCTGCCAAATGTGATCTGTTAACTAGCAATCAGCATCTCAATCTCCGTACAGACCTTCTACCCTATCCGTTCTCGTGGGGCAGGATCAGGCGATCAAATAACCGCCGTCCACCACGATTGTCTGTCCGGTGAGATAATCGCTTGCTGGGGCTCAAGAATCTCTTCTCGGCCTCGCTCCGATATTTTTCGGGTATTGAATGAAGACTGTCGGCGAAATGAACTATTCCCCTGTCATCCATCCACCGGTAAAGCTTTTGCGCAAGCAGTTCGACAAAAAAGCTAAATATAACCAATAAACAACTGCCGAAAGAAATTTCACGTAAATCTCTTTCTTTTTGCAGCACTAAGTTTACCTTGATCTTCGATCTAGGATCATTTCTTTTTTGGCTCAGGCATCTCAAAACTCTCTTCGCCCTTCTCCAAGAGTCTATGCCCAGGCACAGCGTCGGCGTCGGGAAGAATAGATATGGATTTCAGCACACGTCCGTCTCGGAGCCCGAATGCGTGAATGGTTCCAGGAGGAACAACTACGCTGGTCTGGGTTTCGATGTTATGTTCCTCGTCGCCGACACGCGCGAATCCGTCACCATCGACTTCGAGGAAGACCAATACTTCTTCAGTGTCGTGCCAATGCAACGGTGTTCGGTGATGATCTCCCATTTCAGCTAACCAGACAGACAAAGAATTCGACCCGGCAGATCGGTTCACCGCCAACAGCAAAGACTGGCGCCACGGCTCGTCAGGAAACTCCAAGAGCGGTCGGTCCTTGTGGTGAATTACCTTCATATTTTCACTCCATTCTCTCTAGATTCGATTGTACTTCGCTCTACTTGGTCCCGACCGCGAGGAGAAACTCGCCAGGTATTTCAACGCCGTTCAGGCCTTGGAACTGGCTTAACTCGTGCTCAACTTCCACCCAAGCCTGTTCACGCTCGGCTTCGCCTAACTTTTCGATAGGCTGGCGAAGAAAGACGCTTTCCTTCAACCTTCGGATCAACTCTGGAATGGATGAAAAATGACGGCGAAAAGTTACCTCTAGGACGGTGACATTAAGCAAGCCAAACTGCTCTCAAGTACATTGGATGCGCCGAGCGAGAACAGCGGTAACGGTGCGCTTCCAAAGCGGCGAGCGACGCCCAAAATTATGCCTTGACGCGGGTTCTTTTCCGCCGTCGAGAATACAAGTGCCGCAACTTTTCCTCCTGGCCTCACCACTCGGCGCATTGCTCTTAAAACTTTCTCTGGATTGGAGAAGAGCATCAGACCTAGCCGGCAAATGACGGCGTCGAAAGAGTCTGCATCGAGGTCAAGGCTCTCGGCGTCCATAACATGTGTCTCGACGTTCGTAAGCCCTGCCTTTCGCGCCGCCTCGGCTGCGGCAGTTAGCATGTCTGCAGAAATGTCTGTGGCGAGAACGCAGCCGTTTGCGCCCACGCGCCGAGCGGCGAAAAGCGTCTGATCTCCCGTTCCCGCTGCCACGTCGAGCACCCGGCTACCGGTCCCAACATCGGCCAAGTCGAGCATCAGTTCTGTCGCTGGCCCGTAGATCTCGTCACGCCCCGCTTGCCCACGACTCCTGCGTTCGGCAACCTCGCGTGACGCCCAGTTCATGCCCGTTTCATTAAGATCGGCTGATTTACTGGTCATCGTCTATGGCTCCTTGATTCGCACGAGAACCGTGGAGTCTACTATCTTGTCCCGAGGGCAGCCTGAACGGCTTCTTTCCTATCGAGCCCATAAAGGCTTTTTATGTCGATCTCCGGATTCTCTGAAGCATAAAGTTTCCAGAAAGTCTCCATGTCTTTGCTTTCGACTAGAAACTTGACCAATCGGTAGCTTGCAAAATAGTAGTCGCTGCGCCGGCTCGGATCAGTTGAAACCCATCCCGGTGCCGGCTTGGTTGTGCCGAGGTGCTCTATGATTTCTGGCGCAATATTGCGACGCGCAAGGTCATCTCCTCCGGCATTGGGGCCTACGTCGGCACCGGGAAAAATTTTCAGGGCAACGTAGTCGGCGATGCCTTCGCGCAGTGTGTGGCTGTTGTAACGCCATGTAAACAGGTGCGTAAGCTCATGCGCGTGTGTCGCGTTTTTGCCCTCCATGGCTCCGTGATACGCCCTGAGATTAAGAAAAATGATGGCTTTGGGATCTTTCGGATGCTGATACCCCCTCCACACATGCGAGACACCTATTGCATCCGACACATGGACGCGCACTTTTGGCCCGAGGGTCGCGGTATCCAGTTTCAATCCAGTGACACGCTGCACTTCTTCGTATGCGCTTTCCATTATTTTAAGAAAGGATGGTTCAATTGAGACGCCATGCTGATAAATCTCTACATAAGCACCGCTCGCGACTAGCTGAGCCGCCGCTACTACTTGCTCATCCGAGATCGAACGACGTGGAACGGCGGGATGGCTATTCCCAGCAAAGATGCACAGAAAGATCAAGATAGAGCCGGTTTCTTTTAGCATGACTTCAAACGCTTTTACGCCGAGAACAACCCTCAACGAGCGGACAGAACCGCTAAGATGGGCCTAGCAGTTTGTCCTGTGCGAAAATAGACAGAGCGTGATGGGTCTCTGCAATCAATCACACAGATTCCTCGTCACTTACGGCCCTAAAAAAGCTTCCGGCGGAACGGAATAAAGATCGGATGTCACCTTGGTCACACCGGGTACGTTTTTCACTAGCTTTACGACTTCCTCTTCCAATCCTTGGTCTACTCTACCCTTAACGTAGATATGGCCACCCTCGGCGCGAACTTCGAGGGACGATCCTCGTATATCAGGCGACGCAAATAACGCGGCATACACCCGAGAGCCAAGAGCGAGATCGTCGAAAGCCTGATTGGATGAAGGAGTGGGCTGATACTCATCGAGCTTCGCTGCCTCTATAATCACACGCTTCGCCCCATCTCGGCGCATTTTGCCCATATTGAGAATAAGGTCATAACGATTGGGATCGCGCCAATCCGTGCCGAACATCGCCATGAGTCTGCGGCTGCGCGCTTTATCGACCTCTTCTATATAATGGCGCGCCGCGATGTCAGTCAGTTTTTGCCGCGCGCGAATTTGTTCGATGCGAAATTCGATTGGCGCGGTCAGAAGTACTTTCAGCAGATGCCCGATACCGGGCAAAAGCTCATGACCTAAGTGGCCGTGGTAAACCACCTTGCCGTCGTGAGCCAGCTCGCACAGTGTAGCTTGAAGTGCAATTCGGTAGGGCCGCAGATCTTGCAGCAGACGCTCCCACCAGTGCTGGCCTTTGTCGACGATCTCGTTGAGTTTTGCCTCGGGTATGCCATAGCGCCGGCTCGCCTCGACGAGCACCTCGCGCCCAACACAACGGTAGCCAAGCGCCTCGGCTACAGTTTCAGCCAATTCCTGACCTTCGCCGGAAGCGCCTTGATAGATTGTAATGATTGGCATGACAGCTGACCTCCTTTGCATTCTTCCAAGTATGCTTCTATCTTGTCGACGGGCGGTAGTGACCGGACATCAACCCACATAAGATCATCCGGTGTAACCATTTTATGACCGCCGCCGTTTGTGTGAACGCCGCTTTGCGCCAGATAGATGAGCTGCCGCGCTCAAAATGCCGAGGATTACGGCCCACGCAATCTGCCTAGAGTAGTTCATCTGCGCCTCCTCAGAATTTCGCTTGGGGGTGGGAACTCGCTGCCAGTCCCCACCCCTTTCGCTAAGTCTACCTATTTAAGTTAAGTCACCGGTTCAATCGCCAGTTGGTCCCCCGACGTTTTGTCACTGCCGTTGTAATCCTTGTGCCTTCTCACGCGCCCGGCGGGCGAAGACCTTGGCTTTTTTCTGCGGCCTGATCCATTTCTTCGGGAGTGATTAGCACCGTCGCTTTGACATGAACAATTCCGGCAGCATTGGCAGCCAGCGAAACCGCCGCGGCGCTCACGTTGTCGGGAAAATCGACGACCGCAAAAACGTCGGTGTCGCCAAAGGCGAAATATAACGTTTCCAATTTACCGCCGACGGTACCGAAGAACTGCTGTACGGCTCCTCGCCGTTTTGTTCCCCCTTCTTTGGTAAGTCCTTTGATCCCGTCCCTGGTAAAAGACACCTGCATCAGAAACTTAGACATAACAACCTCCTTGTTACGGAACCTCTGTTAATCCTGCTCCTCTCGGTGCGCCAACCGCGCCGGGAGCGAATTTGACAGTGTTCTCGTTTGGGGCTGCTCCAAACTGTTCACCGCCTGCTCAATTAGCCACTAGACCATCTTACGCATCTCCTCGATTGAGAAAGCCCGGATAAATTTCATTTTCACGTTGCCTAAAGACTGGACGCTCGACATAAATTTGTTGATAGGCTCGGGACTCTCCGCCTCAATGAGTATTGCAGCATCATGCGGTCCGCCTGGCGTATAGAAGAGGTCTTTGACCTGGACGCCCAGTCTCGCCGCCTCAGCCTTAGACGCTTCGGCTCTATCAGGCGAGTCTTTGATTGTGCGTCGGCCTTGATCTGTATAGTCGACTAAAATAACTCCTCTCGGCATAAAGCACCTCCTTTGAATTTATTGAGACTCTCTTTGGCCTTGCAACTGGTCTCAGGAAGCAAAAAAGGCCAGCGCACCCTGGCGATCCAAATCGCCCGAGCGGCTGGCCTTAAACTCTTCTGTGCATTTTCCCCCTCCGAGAAACGTTTTGCGTTTCTACGTCGGCCTCAGATCACACTAGAAGCCTTTTCAATGATGGGGGAGGCTTTTACGTCGCGAGACATATCACACGGAAAAAACCCGTCAAGAAAATTTTATTCTCAAAATTTGGGTCAATACGATTTTTGTTTGCGAAACTTGGATCATCAGGAAACAGCCGCGAATATTTTCCCAAAAAACCAGATCTCATCAGACGCATCACAGTTGCCGCTCGCTCAGCGATTTCACCGAGTCCTCATTTTCCCCTTGGAAGGGCCATTATCGGCCGTTCCCCCCGGCAACAGAAAAAGGCGCCGATCCTTTCGCGATCTCGAAGATCGTAGTTGTGCTGCTTATTTCATGCGACACCACCAGAAGGGGCTTGCCGTTTGGGCTGTCCTCTTCCTTGATGAAGAGAAGTCCTTCCGGTGAGATGTCATCGGGCGTCGTGTTCAGGTATTGAACAAATGTCGGGCTAAAGGGATCCGACACGTCATAAACCATTATGCCGCCGGTCCGCTCCAACCCGATGAAGGCATAGGTGCGGCCGAAAGCTTTACCGAGTACTACGCCTTCCGGTTCGGGGCCCTTGTTGTCGCTTCGCGTATCGAAAGTGGCAGCCGTGCCGTTGGAATTGAACGATGCTGGAACTTGTGCGGCGGTTATCTGCTCGAAGTCATCGCCGCTGTCGAATACCAAATCCCCATTGGCTGTTCGGATTGAGAACGAGCGCGCGCCGGGCACAAGAATTTTATCGAAGTCACCATCGCCGTCGGTATCACCGGTTGCACGCGTAACGGTTAAACGGCCGAGATTAGCATTCTGTTTAAGAATGGCGGCATTGGGGAAGGAAGTCGGGTCTAAGGTCAAGGCGCTTACCCGAACTTCTTCGTTAAAGCCCGTGAAGGCGCGCGTGTCACCCTCATTAACCATCACGAGATACGTTACGCCGCGAACTCGATACGACTCGATCGCGTCGGGCTGGTAGATGCCAAACACCGGCCAGTTGGCGATGTTGATTCCGCCATCAAGGTCACTGGCATCGAGACCATTACCGGCCTGGCTGTGGTCCTTAAAGCCGAGTCCCACAAGCTGGGTAAAGACGCCTGCCTCGATATCCAAGATGGCGAGAGCGTTGTTTTCCTGCAGCGTAACCCATGCTTTTTTCGAGTCATGCGAGACTGCGATGTATTCCGGCTCAAGGTCCTGAGCGAGGCTGGCACCGGGTCCATACTTACGAATAGTGGAGGCGTTCGTCTTGGGTATGGCGTCATTGAAGGTGGCAGTTGTGACATCGGCTTGGGTGAGATTGGCCGCGCCTACGGTCATGTCAATGATGCTGACTGACCCCTCAGGATCGATGGTATAGGCGTCATTGGGTTCTCCCTCGTTGGCCACAAGCAGGCGTCTGCCATTGGGAGTGAAGATAAGCATATCGGGAAGGGCTCCAACCGTGAGCGAGTTTAGCAGTGTGCCGCTAGTATCGAAGAATTTCACAAAACCTGGGTCTGTCTTGACCGCATTCTCGACAGCCACGGCGACGATCCCTTTATGAATCGCCACGCTGTTGGGTCGGCCTCCAAGCGCTATCGTAAATGCTAACACAGGATCGTTCGGATCACTGATGTCGAGAACGTCGACTCGGGCCAGCGTAGGATTGATGCTGAAGATCTGTCTGGTTGCCGGATCGTAGGCGGCGATCTCCGCGCGCTCGATTCCAGGACCCGCGCTGTATCGACCGATAGGCGTAAGGCTAATTTGTTTAGGCTGCTTTGCGTTCGCTGTAGGACAAAGGATTGCGATTCCCAGCAGAGCCAAGAAACAAATCGTGGATCTTACGTGCCTCATGCTACACCTCCTGTGGTTGAATATTGTAGAAAGAGATCATGTTTTCGAACTAAGCGCAGTGTCGATTGTATGACCTACAAGAGGTCAAGAACTCGCAATCCTTCATCGCTAACGTATCCTTTTGTTACCGCGACCTATTCCTGCAGTCGCTCGGACGACTCAAGGCGGAACTTACTCATAAAGATAACCTCCCGCTGTAAAATACGTTGGCCAAAGACATTCTCGCCTCAGCTCGCCAGGAACTCTGCGCAATAGCGATGCCAAAATGAACATTCCCATGGATCCAATTTAATGCGCCGAATTTATGGAGGAACTTCTGCAATGGAACGCTTAGCGCCGTCGCGCTGTAACGGTAGCGGGTAACTTTGTATACACTGCGTATCCAAACGTTGACGTTGGATGTTCGAGTTCTTTACCGCAGTGCTTGAAGAAGGCGTTTCCCATTGGGACCTATTCACGATTTCGACATATTTCCACGTTACAGCAGGTGTGCGTTTGAGGTTTACGGCTTCCATTGGGATCAGGCGTCCTTCGATTTATTCGGCGACAGCAACCGGCAGGGTAGAGCGAGCTACCTGCTCGAACGACACATCACGGGGCATGAGATCGGCTGTTGGGTGCACATAATAGGCGCCGCCACAGTGGGGCTCCGGGGGCTCCTGCCCGGCCTGCAGGTTGCGCACGGCGTTCAACAAGCGACGCCGCAACGCGATAACTCCGGCGTCGCTCGTACCCAAGTGCTCCTTGGTGCGATCCGCTATCGGCCCGTACAGGTTCTCCTGAATCGCTATGTCTTCCTCGCGAATACCGCGCATGCCGGTGAAGTTTTTGTTTCGCTGCTTCTCGCGATCGAGGAGATAGTCGTTCGCCCTGTTGGCGACCGGCTCGAACGTACGTGGATCGACCTCGGCGTAGGCGCCCGTCCATGACTCAATGGTACAGATATCGTCCGCGGTCATCGGCCGATCCGGTAGCCACGTGGCGGTAAAACCCACCATGTTCATATCGTCGACAGGCACGGCGGCTGTGAAATTTATCGGCGAGCCAGCCTCGCTCGGTATGAGCGTGAACGACGGCATGAGAAACTGCGTGAGCCGCCAATAGTAATGATCTGAGTCCCAGTTGCGCCGGGCACCGATCGCCAGCCCGTACTTGGTTTCTTCGACCAGAAATTTCGGCGCCGAATCTTTTGCACGGGCGAGGAGCACCTGACCGGCAATTGCTGCTTCGAACTTCTCCGGCCGGAACTCACGGTGAAGAAATGAAACGTGGCTGGAGTCGACTTCACCCTCGACGTTCTGAAGATAATTGCAGTGCTGGAAGCGCTTGTGCACGTAGACGTGACTCTCTGGAACAAGCGTCCACTCGAGCTGCGGCAGTTCCGGCATCGCTGCTTGAGGACCCAAGTATGCCCAGATCACGCCGCCTGCCTCGAAGGTAGCGTACGCCGCCTGACGGATCTTGTGTTTGAAGCTGCACTCCGCCGGCTCGTTCGGCATGTCGACGCAGGTTCCGTTCACGTCAAACTTCCAGCCGTGGTACACGCAGCGTAGCCCACCTTCCTCGTTGCGACCGAAGAACAGCGAGGCGCCCCGGTGCGGGCAATACCGCGCGAGGAGGCCCACGTGCCCACTGGTATTGCGGAAAGCAATCAGATCCGAGGACGACTGCGTGTTCAATCACGTTGGCCAGTTCCCGGACATTTCCTGGCCAGTTGTAACCTGTGAGTTTCTCCAAGGCCTCGTTGGTTATCTCCGTGAAATTTTTCTTAGCATCGAGGGAAAACCGCTTCAGGAAAAATTGCGATAGGTCGGCAATGTCTTCTTTTCTTTCTCGTAACGGCGGCAACCTAATCGGAATCACGTTAAGACGATGATAAAGATCTTCGCGAAACCGCCCATCTTGAACATAAGCGGCGATATCGCGATTAGTCGCCGCGACAATGCGCACGTCAACTCTAATGGATTTTGTGCCGCCCACCCGCTCAAACTCCCGCTCTTGCAGAAAGCGGAGCAGCTTGGCCTGAACCTCCGACAAGATATCGCCGAGCTCATCGAGAAAGACCGTTCCACCATGCGCCAACTCCACCTTACCTTTTTTCAGTTGGTGCGCGCCCGTAAAGGCCCCTTTTTCGTGGCCGAACAGTTCGCTCTCCAAAAGTTCTTTTGAGAGACCGACACAGTTGATGGCAACGAAAGGACCGTCTTTGCGCTCGCTCCAGTTGTGGATGGCGCGCGCAAAAAGCTCTTTCCCGGTCCCGCTCTCGCCTAGCAACAGTACGGTTGCCTTCGCTTGCGCTGCCTTCCTGGCCGTTTCAACGGCTTGAGTCATTTGGGAACTCTTGCCTATCAAAAGCTGGTAGCGCTTGTCCGTCTCTTCGGAAAGAATCTCTACCTTTCTCCTGAGTCTTTGCTGCTCGATGGCTTTCTGAATGACGAGCGCGATATGGTCGAGCTTGAAAGGCTTGGTAGGCAGTAATCATCACGATCGGAAAATCCCGTCCTCTCCGGCGGATCTCTTTGAGCACCTCGATGCCGGTTATATCCGCCATGCCGATGTCCAAAAGCGCCACTTGCGGGTCATGGCGCTCGAGCAGCTCCAATACCCCTTTACCACTCGCCGCCAACAATACACGGTGGCCGAGGGCTTCCAGTCGGTCAGTCAAGACCTTGCCGATGTAGGGATCATCGTCAGCTACAAGGATCGTCTCTCCGGAAAGCTCCACAGTTCATCTCCTTAATCGGCCGGAATATCCGTCTCAGGTTGAGTCGGTAATGTGAAGTGAAACATGCTTCCTTTCCCGACTTCGCTCTCCACCCAGATCTTCCCTCCATGCATTTCCACGAGCTTCTTGGAGATGGCGAGACCCAGGCCGACTCCTTGGGACTTTTGTTTTCCCGGCCGCGTGACTTGGTAAAATTCGTTAAAGATTTTTCTCACTTCTTCGGGGGGAATGCCTGGCCCCGTATCGGCGATGGACACCTGAGCCCACGCGCCCCCGTTCATGTGCGCCGACACAACTACTCTACCTTGAGGTGGAGTAAACTTGATGGCGTTACCGATGAGGTTCGTAAGCACCTGGGCAATCCTATCTCGGTCGGCCCATACAGTCAGCGGCTCCAGTGAACCTAGCTCAAGATCGGTCAGCTTGTTCTTCGCTATAGTTCTCAACCCAAGGGAAACCTCTTGCACCAAGGCCAGCAAAGAAATAGCTGACGGCTTCATCTCCGCTCTCTCCGCGGCAATGATCGACAGATCTAGTAGATCCTCAATGAGTCTTGCGAGCCGGTCCGTACTGGTCTTAATGTCCGCAAGGTATTCAATCTGTTTATCGTTAACCGGTCCGATGATGCCGTCGAGCATATTAGCGGCCAGCCCTTCTATTGCGGTAAGGGGTGTTCTCAACTCGTGGAAAACATTCGACAGAAAATCGGACTTCAATTTGTCCAGTTCCTTGAGCTTCTCGTTCGCGGTGACAAGCTCTCTTGTTCTGTCGGCTACTTTTTCCTCTAGCCGGTCATGAGCTCCTTGAAGGGCAGCGGCCATTTTGTTGAATTGTTCGGCCAACGCCTCGATTTCATCGCGCGTTTTTAAATTGACACGATAGCTCAGATCTCCGCTGCCGATACGATCCGCTCCTTCGCCGAGGCGCCTCAGCGGGCGCAGCACCCTACGGGCGACTAAACCGCTCGCAAGAAGCGCCACGCCAAGCCCGATCAAAAGCAACGTGAAAGTACGCAACAGCGATCCGTAAAGCGTTTCATAGACTTCCTCGATAGGCCGCTCGATGAAAACCGCCCAATCAAGCCGCGGGATCAGCGCAAAAGAGCTGATCACATCCTTGCCGTGGATATTCTTTGCCTCTCGGAACTTTCCCGCGTCGATCGCCGATCCGAAAGCCGCTTGGACCTGAGCAAGATCGGCGATGTTGCGATTTTGTAAGACCAGGGCGATATCGGGATGAGCGACCAGATCGCCGGATCGCCCCACCACATAAGCGTATCCCGCTTTGCCAGCCTTGATCGACGACACCACGTCCCAGACGTATTTCAAATTGACATCAGCCAGAAGCACGCCGACAATTTCGCCTTTGAATTGTTCGACGGGCAGCGCGATCGTCAAATAAGGCTCAGAGTTTCGCGCAAAAAACACCGGACTAAGATAAGACTGGCCCTGGCGAGCTTGTTGGAAAGCGGTCGACGACGAATAGTCGGAATCTTTACCAGTTGAAACAACTCGCAGCCGCGAGAGCCGCGCCAGTTGACTTCCCCGATCATCAAGAATCGTCGCTTGAGTGATCGCCGGCGCAAGATAAAAAAGCCTTTTCAGCTCAAATTTGAAATCCGGCGCCACACCTTGCCCCTTCGCTGCCGCTTTCATCGCCGTCTCGATATCTTGAATGAAGCGCTCGATCTTTAGCGCCGCCACCGCGGCAGCTTCTTGCTGCAGGAGGGCAAGGTGTTCTTTACTCTCGCGATAGCGAAAGAAAATTTCCAATAGTCCGCTGGCAACCAATCCACCGGCGACCAGGATCACGGAGATGAGAAAATAGTGGCGCAACAACCGCCCTGGTCTTTTTACGGGTCCAAACCACTCGTCACTCGACACTTGACACTCTCCTCCTCACTTAATCACTTCATTCGCCCACCTAAGCACATCGTAGGGGATAGTTAAGCCAAGCTGCTTGGCCGTGTTGAGATTAATCACCAACTCAAACTTTGTCGGTTGCTCGACCGGCAGATCGGCGGGCTTAGCTCCCTTCAGAATTCTGTCCACGTAATATGCGACGCGCCGGTCGCTGTCCGCGATGTCTGCCGCGTAGGACATGAGCCCGCCGGCATCTACATATCCTCTGTTGCCGTACACCGACGGTAACCGGCTCTTTAAGGCCAAGCCCGCGATCCGTTTTTGGTTAGCAGCCATTAGCGGGGCTCCAGGCACGTAAACTCCATCCGGGCGCCACTTCGTGACCGCAGCGAATACTTGCTCGAATTCGTTCGCAGCTCGTACCTCCCAAGAGCGAATAGTCAACCCCAGTGCACTCGCCGGGACGGGGAGAACCTCTTTTACCTCGCGTACAGTGGGCGGATTGGCCGGATCGTGGAGAACCGCAACACGGGCAAGTTTGGGAACCGCTTCTTTGAGCAGTTCCAGGCGCTTACCGCCCAGTTCTCCGGAAAGGAGAGTGAGGCCGGTAACGTTGCCGCCGGGACGTGCAAGGCTTTCAACTAGGCCTGCCTCGACAGGATCGAGCCCACCGCCCATCATAACGATGGGAATCATCTTGGTCGCATTTTTGGCCGCCTGGACTATCACGCTCCCTCCCGCTGCCACGATGATATCAACCTTGAGACGCACCAATTCGGCCGCTAGGTCAGCGAACCGATCGGGCTTCCCGTCCGCATAGCGGTACTCGATGGCGATGTTCTGTCCTTCTACGTATCCAAGCTCGCGCAGAGCTACCCGAGTCGCCTCGGAACGGGAGGACTCACGAGCTGGCTCGAACTGCGATAGATACCCTATCCGGTAGACTTTCTTCGGCTGCTGCGCCTGAGCCACAGCGTTAGTCACCACGAGCAAAAAAGCGATTACCAAAAGCCCCAGCGATCGTCGATTTTGGATTTTCGATTTTAGATTGCCGGAAAAAAAAATTAAAAATCCGAGCCAAGACTTTTCATTCATGACAGTAGCGAGATCCGACGCCCGCTGGGAATCCGCATTGATGGGAGGCCAAACAGTGCCCACCATATTCATGAACCACCGCCACGCTTTTGCTAAGAGTCGCCGCCCTCGAAATACTCGGTTACGCGATCGATCCTCGCCCCCGCAAGCTCGAACCAACCAAAATGCTCTTACTCTAACGGCAAGTGGACAGGCTACTTTCCCGCTTTGGGAAAAGTTGCCTATCCCCGCTTTCCTCCCCCGGGGAGCTTTTCGACAGTAGAGTTGGCCTTGATAATCAACCCGACAATCTCCCGGCGCTTTTCCCTGAGTTCGCTCCCCAGAGTGTATTTATGGTAGCGGATAAAGTTCCTGACGATCTTCTCGAAATAGATCGTCAGGTCCATAGTCTATTTGTAGATCGGAAGATGCTCATAGCGGACCATTTTCTCTTACCTGTTACCTGCCCGAACAGGAGTGCACGGGGCTCCCCGCACTCCCAAATGCAAAATTAGCAAATAAGAAAACCCAGTCACTGAACCCCATCAATCCCTTGTCCGCCGCGCACGCACCACGCTTCGCGGGTGGCAGTCTTAACGGGGTTGAACACGCTGCCCGTGGCGAAGCCCACGGCCCACGCGCGGCTGGCATCGCTGGCGTTGGTAGTAGACGACCAGTGCGGGGTCGCCTGCACGTTAAAGGGATGGCCAGCCGGGAGGGTCGGAGAAGCCTGCGAGGTGTCCACAAGACTTGCCAGCTCCTCGATCGTCGGAAGCCGCCACCCTTTACGGCCTCCAACCTCTAGCTGGTAGCAGTGACTGTGCGCATCGGAGGATCCTGTCCAAGGGAAAACCACTGTGCTCGGCGACTGCTCCCAGACACGTCCGGTCTCTTTGTCCAAAACAGCCGCGCCGCCGAACTGGCTTAGCACCTTAAATCTGCCCTCACCGTTGATTTGCTGATCCCACGTCGTCCCCGGGTCGGCAAGCGCCAATCCGGCAAACCCTACAAAAGTAATTATACCGATCAAACTAAAATAAGGTCTCTTCATGAAAAGTACTCCTTTTAAGTTTTGACTTAGGCTTTAAGAAACCGCCAAAGTGTCGACCTGAAAAGGAGACGACTGGCGGCCCCCGTGCGACAAGCAAGGGCCGCGTCAACCACGTCAAAAGTTTTTCTGCGTGAGTACTCACAGGGCGCGACCCTCCTTTAGGATGTGTGTTCGTCGAATATTCGCAAATTTATGAATAGTCCGAGAAAGCTCGATCGGAACCGTAGCGCAAGCGCTGTACCAGCGGGTAAAAAATACTCGCGACTTTTCTAACGCACGAAATTCATTAAAAATCCGATGAGGGGTTCGGCCAGACTACCGCCAGCTACCTTAAGTCAAAGTAACGACTCGGTTACCCGACGTAGCGAATGGGTTACCGCCAAGTTTCGTCATCGAGCCGCGATTGGAGCTTTTCGCCCAGCCGATTAAATTGATGGGGTGGATCAGGTTGATAGAATTTTTAGGTCGCAATCAGAGTGGAAGATTTTCGAGACGCTCCATGGACAAGAGCGCCTCGCCCGGCGGTTAGAGCCGACGGCCGTGACTGACGCGGCCCGGGAAGCCCCGTACCGCTCTTCTGCAGAGCCGAAGTGAAAACAACTTCGGCAGTCTGATTAGGGAACACTGAATGGGTTCCAAGCCTCAGAACAGAAACTAGCCCCTCCCTTTGTTCCTTTCAGGCGCACCTCTGCCTGGCAAGAGAAATCCCTATCGACGTTCAGTTCTTGGCCTGTTCGGTTACAGCCAGTCCATACGGATCATTGCCGACGCCCGTTACGGTGGCAACGACCGCCTGCGTCTTCAAATCGATGATCCAGACGGTTCCGCTCGGAACGAAGGCGGTTCGCGGCCCACCGGAGATGACCGCGTAGCGGCCATCGGACGTCACCGCCGAGCCTTTCGGCCGGGCTGCGAGACCGTCCGGGCCGGGTAAGCGCAATGCGCGCCACCTCAGCACCTGGATCGTGAGCGAGGGCTCGCGCGAGATCGACGATCGACACGTTGTTCGAACGGAAGTTGGGCACGATGATGAATCGGCCGTCGGGAGTGAAGGAGGGAATGAACGGCCGCGTCTGGACATTCGGATTACTCGTGCCGACAAGAACGCGCGCCACTTCGGCGTTGACAGCGCCGACCCGCGCGAGATCCACATCGATAATGGAAATAGTGTTTCCTTCAAAGGCCACTTGCTGGCTTTCTCTGTTCGCGGCGACGACCCAGCGCCCGTCGGGGCTCGTGGTGATGCCCCAAGGACCGATCTGGGTTGGAATGCGAATGATCTCGGGAGTCCGGTCGCCCGCCAACGCATCCTCGAGATCGATCACTGAAACGTCGTTGGTGCCTCCGTTTGCAGTGAACAGGTAGCGCTTGCCGTCGCTGCCACGCCCAAGCGTGATGCCGTTCGTGTCGGGAAAGCATCCCCATGCAGGATTCGGGGAAAGCAGCGGGACCGGAGACGGGGGCCCGTGGGGAGAGACAAACGGAACCGGAAAATCGGGACACGCAAACCCGGGATTGCCCAGAGCGAGCTCGATCTCCCCTCGCAAGCTGCCGGTCCGCCGGTCGACGAACGTGATTCGGTTTCCGCCGTCCTCGGTGAGGTGGCTCTCCGCGTTACCGATAACGAACAAGTCGGAAAGGAGCACGAGGCCCACCGATCCGAAATGACCGCTATCGATATGCCTCTCGAGCGCCGCGGCAGTATTGTCATTCTGCCGCTTTACCATCTCCTGGATGGACATGATCGCGATGTTTCCGCGTCCGCCGTGCTGCAGGAATTCCGCATTGTCAACGGCCCCGTGGTGATTCACGACGTACGCAGTCTTGCGGTCCTCGCTGACGATGATGTTCGCCGGATCGCCGAGCGGCCTTCCGTCCAGACGATCCAACGCCACCTTTGATCGGCTGACGATGGCATTGGGCGTGTTGTTGTTTTCAGGCTTCAGCGCTCGTTCCAGGTCGATGGCGTAGATTCGCGGATCGCGGCGACCCGTGGCCAGGATGAAGGTATTGTCGGCCTGCAGGTCCTGGGTCAGACACAGCAACAAACCGCTTGCGACCATTAAGTTCCTGATTTTCATTTTGCGCCTCCTTTATGGGTCTATGATTACGGCTACTCAGCTGCGGCGATATCGGCGTGGGACTTTACTCTCCGACGATTCGGGCTGCAAGGGATTCCCGTCTCGCCACATTAAGTTGTCCACAGCCGTTAGCTTGAAAGCTTGAAGGTTCTCGTTGAGGCGATTAGTTTAAAAGCGTGAATCAGCTGCGCAAGATTTCTTCCTCGCGGACTCGGCCACAGAAAATACGGACTGCCATCGAGAACAGTCCTTCGCCTTCGCTCGCAGAAAATCATCTTCTAAGGCTATTTGAGATCAGCGGCACCAAAGCCGTGGGCAAGATTCCTGCCACCGATCTACCGGCGCTCGTGCGTCTCCTGGGGAGCAGCTCCTACTTGAGCGACGTTTTGCTACGGCACGGAAAAGACTGCTGTGAACTTTTTCTTCGTCAGATCAAGATCATTCAGAAACGCGTCTCAGAGCATCTGGCCGACCTCGAACCGGCCGTGAAACACTCTCATTCTCTGGAAGATTTTTGCGCCGCGCTCAGGCGCCACAAACAGCGCGAGTACCTCCGCATAGGCGCGCGCGACCTGATGCCATCGGTCACAATGGAAGAGACCGTGCGGGAGCTCACGGCTCTGGCTGACGCGTCATTGGATGCCGCCTACCGTTTCTGTCGAGCCGAAGTGGAGAAAGATTATGGGCCGCTGTATTTGCCAGGGACAGAAAAGCCAAATCGCTTCGTTATTCTCGGCATGGGAAAACTTGGCGGCGGCGAGCTCAATTTCAGCTCGGATGTAGATGTCATTTTTCTCTACGAGAGCGACGAAGGCGAAAGCGCAGGAGGCCCTAAGGGCAAAAAGACGCCGCGGGAGTTTTTTGCCGAAGTCGGCAAGAGAATCATCCAGGCGATGGGCCAGGTGACTGAAGACGGCTTCGTCTTTCGTATCGATTTGCGCCTTCGTCCCCTTGGTGCCAACGGCCCGCTCGTGCAATCGGTGAGCTCGGCAATGCTCTACTACGAATCCTGGGGCCAGTGTTGGGAGCGAGCGGCGCTGATAAAAGCGCGTGCCGTGGCCGGCGACAAGGCGCTCGGCGCGAACTTCCTGAAAGAGATCGAGCCGTTTATTTATCGCCGCTATCTCGACTACACGACCGTCGATGAGCTGCGGCACATGAAGACACGAATCGAGAACGAGCTGCTCACGGGCGAAGGAAAGGAACGTAATATCAAATTGGGCTATGGCGGTATTCGCGAGATCGAGTTTTTCACCCAGGCGCTGCAGCTCGTTAACGGCGGCTACGAATCGAAGCTGCGCAATCCCGGCACGCTGCCTGCACTTGCCGAGCTGGCGCGGCACAAATTCATCTCGCCCGACGTGCGTGACAAGCTGACTGAAGCGTACCGTTTTCTGCGTCAAGCCGAGCACAAAGTACAAATCGTTCAGGAAGCTCATGCCCATTCGATCCCGCATGGCACAGATGCCGAGCAGGCCTATGCTCGTCGTCTGGGTTACAAACGGAACGGCAAGCAAACCGAGCGCGAGTTATTTTGGCGCGACTATCGCCGTCAGACGAAAATTGTTCGTGGTATTTTTGACCGGCTGTTTTACGGCGCGCAGAAAGAAATGGAGACCAAAGGGACTTCCGCCACCGGCTCCATTTGGCACGATCTCGATAATCAGGATTTGATTACCAAAGAACTGGCAAACGCCGGATTCGCCGATCCTGCCAAGGCCTATCAAAATCTCCTCGCCGTGCGCGACGGCGAAGTCTACGCTCCGCCGAGCCAGAAGCGCTTGAAGATCATGCGCAATCTCGGCCCGGCTTTGATCGCCGAGATTGCCAAATCCAGCGACCCGGACCGCGCGCTGCTCAATCTCTCGAGGTTCAGTCAACGCATCGGCGGACGCACGGGCTTCCTGACACTTTTAGCGGAAAACCCGGAGACCATGCGGCTTTTGATCACGCTGTTCGCCGATAGCCAGTTCTTGACCGATCAATTTTTGAACCGGCCCGAGTTGATCGATACGTTAATTCGAGTCGATCTTACGCGAGTAAAAAAAACTAAAGATGAGATGCTCGCCGAACTGCGTGCTGCGCTCGACGAAACTCAAGACATCGAAACCAAGCTCAACGTTTTGCGACGGCACAAAACCGAAGAGTTCATTCGCATCGGCTTGCACGATCTCGGCGGCGCCATCGAATTGGTCGAGGTGTTAAACCAACTGTCCGATCTTGCCGATGCTTGTGTCCAAGCGGCGCTTGACCTGACGCTGGCGGAAGTCGCTGAAAAATTTGGCGCGGTGCCTGCAGGCCGATTCGCTGTGATCGGCGGAGGCAAGCTCGGCGGGCGAGAATTGGACTACAATTCGGATTTGGATCTGATTTTCATTTATGTTGCCGACGACGACGCCGAAAGCGAAGGCGGTTCTCAAGGAAAGTTGCCGGCCCACGACTACTATGTCCGCGTCGGGCAGAAACTCCTTTCCTTTTTGACAGCACCGACCGAAGAAGGCATCGCTTACAAAATCGACATGCAACTCCGGCCTTCGGGTAAGGCAGGTCCGCTGGTCTCGCCGCTCGGAGCTTTTGGGGAATATCATAAAACCAGTTCTCTGTTATGGGAACGACAGGCCCTGATCAAAACCCGGCGCGTGGCGGGAGATGCAGCGCTCGGAAAAGAGGTAGAGAAAATCACCGAAGCCTTCGCCTATAGTCGAGGACTGAAGCGTAATGACATTGACGAAATTCATCATCTCCGGATGCGCATGGAGCGCGAATTGGCCGGTGAAGACGTTACTCGATTTAACCTAAAGAAGGGTCGCGGCGGCTTGGTAGATATCGAGTTTCTCACTCAGATGCTACAACTCGTCCATGGCCATCGTTTTCCCAGGCTGCGCCGTCGTGAAACCCTAAGGGCGTTAAAAGTATTGCATGATGAAAAAATCTTGAAGAGCAGTGAATATCGGCTCCTCGCCGACGGCTATTTGTTCTTGCGCCGGCTGGA
>VBKY01000688.1 GCA_005879255.1 Deltaproteobacteria bacterium | reverse complement strand
AATATTCGCGCGATGCGCTGAACACTTCCTTCGTTTGCGGTCCGGGCCAATCATCGGCCCTAACTGCCAACGTCGTGACCGATAACAGCGTGCCTAGGAGTAAGCCCGCGGCCAAACCTAATGGCGGAAACAACGAGTATTTGATTGGTCGAAAGAACGGACTGACAGCTTCGGTCAGCGTTGGCAAGATCATCTTAACTCGCATCAGAATCCTAGAGGGCTAACCGCTAGGCCTCAGCTGCACGCCCTGGTTAGGCGTCGCATCGCTTAGCATTGAAGTGAGCGTGCAACTTGTTCAGAGTGCTTTGCACATGGTTCTCGATATCACCGACGTCAGGTAGAGGATACGCTTCTGTTCCAGCACCCAATCCGATCCTCAAGGGAGTTCGGCCTCCTATAGCAGGGATGAGGGCCGAAGTACTCTGCGGATCCAGCAACTGCTCCAGGATAGAGTAGCAGAAGACAAGGAGATGCAGGAATTGTTCCCGCACGAAATCCTGGACGTGCACCTGTGGATTGTCGTAGCGCAGATTGCTGATCGGACGAGCGGACGGATTGTTCGGCAGACAGAACATGAGCGCCGGATGACCCTCGCTTGGTACGAAAACCTTCGCCTCAGTACCGACAATCAAGTAGTGCTGACTGAGGTCGCGGTAACTCTTGAGCGTGGCACCGTGCGCGTCCCAGTACGCCAGAATATCCGACTTCAATGGCTCCGGGAGTGCCAGGGTCCCCTTTGTGATGTGCCCGACAACCTTTGCAAGGCTCTTGTTAATTCTGAGGTCTGGGAACTTTCGCCGTAGGTATGGAATGAGCCCGTTCTGGGCTCGGCGTGCCGCATCCAAGAAGGCATCCAGCCTATACCCCAGCATGTTTCTTTGTGATTCACGCAGTTCCGAAATGGTCCCCGGTTTTTCCACCGCTGCCTTCGCGGACACGATTGCGATTTGGTCACGAGCCAGGTCGAACATTGCCAGAGACGCGGCTCCGAGGGAATATGGCAAGAGCTCCAAGCTGGCATTGACACGCAGAAATTCGTCGATATTCGTGAGGAATCCCGCACAGAACTAGTACCGCAGGCGGGGGACCTGCGGCAGCAACGATTCACCTGAAACGTAAGAGGAAATTACAAAGCTGCTCAAGACTGTTCTCCAAGACGGCTAACGTTATGCCGCTGAGCTGTGATCAGAAATTGAATCGTTCATGGTTCTTGAAATCAGTTCCAGCGACCGGTTAGGAGTTCTCTGGATTCACGTTCTTTGTTCAAAGTCTCGAGGGCTGCGGCTATATCTGGGTCAACTGTTTCTCTATCGACGACTTGGAAACCTTTAGCATCCATTCGCCGCAATAGTCGTTCCTTTTCCAATTCAAAATAATCCTCCACAACTTTTAATTGTTCATTACTTAATTTCTTGAATCTCTCTATTTGCCATTGTTCCGACTCCAACGATTGGAACCGGAAAAGCAGGCTTTCAGAAACACTCCCCCCTTCTTCGGGATCTATTATTGCGACTTCTAGAAACGCAGGAAGCCAATAGGAGAACGCTTCGGGCGTGAACGAAGCTAAAGCAAAAGACATCCATCCGAGTTCTCCTGGCACATGAGCCATCTGACCTTTGCCTTTAAAATACTCAATCGCTTCGCCACATTCACGGCAAGGGCCGTTGAGAGTACCGCCCCATTGCTTATCATATGAACAGTGCAGGATGTGTTCATCTCCGGGATACGGGACTTTCGCAAATGCTTCTTCGATTCGCGCAATAAGTGCCCGTTCATCCACTTAGGACTCCTTACTATTAAGTGAGTTGGTCGGCATGTCTCGGTGAAGCGAATTTGTCATTAGTGCGGATTTTATCGGCGGTATCATTGTTTAGCAAGAATATTTCGCGTAACCGCAAACGCGACGAACACTGCACGTATTGTCAGGCTATTTCGGAAGTCACGATTGAGGCTCAGGCCATTTCAGGCAGATGAATTATCGTAGGATGAGTCGAGGATTCGCGAAATCCATCGTTGTGCCGATGCGGTTCCCTTCGGTCACCGCATCCTACGTAACTGGCTTCTTCAGGTGCTGTCCGAAGAACGCTATTACTTCGCGAACACTGTCGTCCCAGGCTTTGGGATCACCGCCGGTGGTTGCACCACGCCCAGT
>VBKY01000691.1 GCA_005879255.1 Deltaproteobacteria bacterium | reverse complement strand
TTTACCTCGCCGATGCACTCGTGCGGAACGTAATGCGCGTGAACGTCGATCTTCAATGTCGTATCCTTTCTACCCGTGCAGGCTGCAATCCCTAGAGTTCAAATCGTTCAAGCCGTTCAATCCCCCTCCTAATCCTCGCACGCGATTTGCGGGGGAGGAAAGAGGTGGGGGTTGCTAGCTCCACGCCCGCGAGGCCAGCGCGTTGATGTCGCTTACGACATCGACCACCGCCGGCTTGTTTGCGGCGAAGGCGCGCTCCAGCGCGCCTTTTAGCTCGCTTGGCCGCTCGACTCGGACGCTGAAGCAACCCATCGCTTCCGCAACTTTCGCCAAATTGATATCTTCGAAAACCCACATCTCACGGGATTTGCCTCGTTGCTGCCCGCCGTAAGCGGCATCGAACAACCTGATCTCTTGATTGAGAGAGCGGTTGTCATTGACGACGATGACAGCGTTGATGCCGAAGCGAGCGGCAGTCTCGAGCTCGGCCAGATGATAATAAAAACCACCGTCGCCGGTGAAACATAAAACCGGTCTATCGGAAAGAGCGCATTTAACTCCTAGAGATGCCGGGAAAGCCCATCCGAGGGAGCCGGCACAACGAATATATCTTTGTTCCGGCTTTTTAAAATCGATCATGCTGCCCGTCCAGATGCCGGAGTGGCCCGTGTCTGAGACCAAGACTGCATTAGAAGGTAGAAAGTCAGTGATCTCTTTGCAAATCCGTTCCGGCCTCATCGGCACGGCGTCGGAGTTGCGCACTGGCGCCACTTCCTCACGCCATTCACTTACCAGCTGCTGCGCCCGCCTTATCCAGCTTGTCCTGGGTTCTATCGGTTTTAGCTGCTCGATCAATTGTCGCAGAGTCACTTTGGCGTCTCCCAACAGACTGACGCGGTTCGGATAGTTTCGGCCCAGATCAGCTGGCGAAATATCCAACTGAATAACGGCTGTACCTGGCCGTGGAATCTTCCAATTGTTCGTCACCTGGCTGCCGGTGTGGCTGCCGATGAAAAATACTAGCTCTGCTTCGGCCACGCCTTGGTTGGCGCACCGGCGGGAATAGGTTCCGACAACTCCCAGAGCGAGTGGATGGTCATCGGAGATGGTCCCCTTGCCGTTGAGTGAAGTTGCCACCGGGATCGATAGCTTCTCCGCAAGCTCCACGACCTCCGGCTCTGCTTGTGAAGCGGTCACTCCGCCACCGGCGACGATGACGGGTTTTTGCGCGCTGGTCAGCGCTTTGGCTGCTTCGCGAATCCGCTCCATTTCCGGCTCGGGTCTGAAAGCGGGATACTGTTTGTACTGTTCTTCGACGATCAGTTCGAGGTTGCCTTCCTCTTCAGTTACCTGTCCATGACTTCCTCGCATCTCGAGGTGCACGGGTCTGGGCGCTCCGGTGGTCGC
Source organism: Deltaproteobacteria bacterium (assembly GCA_005879255.1). The sequence continues at coordinate 4,309 of VBKY01000691.1, read as the reverse complement.
CTCTCGGAAGGCTTGTCTAAGTAGGTCCGGCAAGCGGCTCAGTTTGTCGATTCGGGCATTGAATTTCGTCACCGGATCGAACATCGAGAAATCCTCGACCTCCTGATAGAGGTAACGATACATTGAATCCGAGTCGGGACCTCCGGTGATCGCGATCACGGGAGAGCAAGCCATGTAGGCGTCCCTCAATCCTGCAGCGAGGTTAGCGCCGCCAATGTTTTGCGCCATACAGATTCCCGGCTTATGCGAGGCGCGCGCGTAGCCGTCGGCCATGTAGGCCGCCGCCTTTTCGCCGTGAGTCACCACGCGCCGGATATTCATATCCTCCATCTCCGCCATAGCCGGCAGCAGCATCGTGGGGACGAAAAAAATATGGGTGACGCCATAGGCTTGCATGGCCTCGGCAAAGAAGCGTGAGCCCGTCATCATAGGCATGAATACTACCTCCTTTGCGCTTTCGCTATTGCGGGTTTCGTTGTTTGTGGTTTCGAGTTAAACCCGAAAACCGAGAAACGAAACTAGAAACTAGCCTTGCGCATTTAGGACCTTACCGCCGACCTCGACCGGCTTGGCGTCGATCAGGACAAAAGCGATCACACAAGGCTGAGTGCCGCGATTGATCCAATTGTGGATCGTGCCGCGCTGCACGAGCACGTCGCCCGCCTTTAGATGGACGACAGAGTCATCGAGCTCCATGTAATCGATGGAATCCGTCCGGTGGTTTCGCGGCGCCACTCCGGGCCCAAACTCGACGACGCGAAAAACCGTCCCGTTGTTCAATGTCGTACCGACCTGCCGCAGTCCCTCGTCGGCGTCACCTGTGTTGTTGACCGGAAAAGATTCCGTGGTCCAGACCACACAAGCCGTCGCTCCCGGCCGGCCCGAGACAAGATTTTTGGAAACCTCGTCGATCTTGACGACCGCGCGCCCGTTGGCATCATGTCCGGTGACTACCCGACGTAATTGAAGTGTCATTGTCTTTCTCCCTCCTTGAACTTGGTTACTATCAGCTCTGTTGGAACCATTTGTTCGATCCCGATGTCATGATACGACCGCATACATCGACTCGGCTAACGTCAGAGTGGGTCGCGTTCGCAAAAGATAATCTCCACTACGCGTTGTGCCTCTTTGAACTCTGACTCGTCAATGGCGAAGGATACCTCCACGTAATTGTTCGTTTTCCTCCCAAGCTCAAACGCGCCCCCCTCAGGCCGGGGGAAGCTCCTCCGAGAGCCACACAGGCGGCGTTGCCGGATGGAAATCCAGCGCTGGCGCGGACTGGTCCGCCACTTCCTCCCAGAGGCCGACGAATACTCGGCTGCCGGCGTGAAGCCGAAGGTCCCACAAGGAAGGCTTCGGCTGGTGCTCAATGATATCCCTTGCGCGCACGGCCTCGAACCGGAAGCGCCCGTCATCGAGGTCGATGAGATCTATTTCGAGGAGCCAGCGATGGGCGTTCGGGTCGGTCGCGGGCAGCGGGGGTAGGCCGTGCCTCGACTGCAGTGCGTTTAGATGAAACGCGACGATGTTGGCTTGCCGGCTGTCGTCGCGTGCGTTGATAACCAGCTCAGCCACGGCGTGGACCGCTGCCGCGAAGTATTCGTTCTCGGCGCTTGCGATGGTGTCGACGAGATGACGTCTGTCGTCGAAGATCTGGAGGTCACCTGGTTGTGTCACCTCGAAGCGCCGGTGCGTCACCGCGTCCCTAGCGTTCCCCAAGGCAGTGTAAAGGGCCGCTAGACGGTCCCACAGCTCCGGACGGGCATCGAGCGGCATCGGCAGCGTGCGCGGGCGCTCCGCGAGGTCCTTCCTCTTCTGTTGGAACGTCAAGCGACCGGTCACTGTGCGCTTAGCCCGCAGAACGTGCTCGACCAGCATGTCGAGCACTTTGTACGCGGCACCGAACCCAAGCGGGCGCAGGGAATGGCGAAGCTCCTCGCGGAGCCGTGTTCCCTCCTCTGCCATGCCGAGCTTGCCCGTGATGCCCCGCCTGCCGTAGATGTATTTTGGCTCGGCAACCCGGACACGGTGAGCCCCGAGCTGGTCGAGAGCGAAGCGCTCGAAAGCCGTGTCGTCGGCGAAGTCGAGGGAATTAAACGTCATGTATTTCTCCAAACGCTGCGTGATCTAGGAACCGGCAGTCCGATCAGGACTCGAAGACCTTTTCTTGGGGCCCTCCTCTCCAGATGGGGAGCCTAACGAACACAAAGCTCAGCCGTCGCCGTTAGGCGATGAGTCTGAAGCGTTTTCTTAGGCCTCTTCTTCATCGCGCTTGCAAATGCAGACCCCCGCATCGACGTAACCCAACTACTCCTGATCTCGAAGTAGTTTTAGAAGCTGCCGCCCTAAATCGGTAAAGAGTAGACGTTCTTGGCGGGAAGCAAACTCATTCATGTCTTCAATGTCACCGAGATGAATGACCATCCTCGCAGACAAGTCCGCTAGAATTCAACGAAAAGTAATGCGATCAAGCTCACCTTTGTGTTCATAGTGATAACGGCCGTAAATGGCCTCTAACGTCTCTTTAGCTTTTAGAAGACCGTAGTCTGCTTCGAGAAAGCGAAGAACTTCTATGTGCCCAATGGAAAGGTCATCGAGCAATCTAATAAGCGCGTGTTGCATTTCTTCATCAGGAATAGCTCTGGAACCTACACTGACCAGGAAATGCCGGAGCAAAACCCATTTCTCTTTTCTATGTGTAGCTAACGCAGTCGCAGTTGCTTTGAGCAAGGCGGTTACGAACGCAGGATCTTCTGCGAGAGCCTCTGGAAGTTTGTGATACTGCGATCTGAGAATTTGAAGAGCTTTTTCAACTTCGTCGCACCACTCTCGTTTTCGTTTGTCTAGTGGACTAACTAAACAGCTACCGAGTTCGGCAATGAGGCCCCCCACGACCGGAATCGCTGAAATCGTTCCTTTGATCGCTGCTTGCAAAAGTTCGGAGGACTTAGTTGGAAGCTTAGTGTCCATATTTCTGCCTAACGTATAGCGTTTTAACCCTGAAGCCTGGAGGCAATCAACCTCCAAAGAAATCGCCGAAGTGAGGCAGGGGATAAAACGTGTTGGACTAAACCGCGGAGTAGCGCGTCAGTTGCGGCTATAGGGATTGTAAAGCGGCGGAGCGGCGCTGAGTGTGGCGTTTTGGTAGCGATCGACAAGTGGGTGAAGGTTGAGTTCGACGCCGATAGATTTTCAATGATTACCGCGGTGCAATTGAGGGTTTGGCAGCCACCTCTTCGCACAGGTAGACACACCCGGCCGAAGACGGAGAGGGATCATTGGGGTCAGAGTGCTTTTTTAGTTTTCAATCAGTCCGCCTACAGCCGAAATAGTTCTCTGACCCCATTTCCCTCTCCATTTCCCTCTCATTTCCCTCCCTGATCGTAGTTCTCGAACGTTAGGACGTTTCCATCTGCTGCCTTTAACTTGTGGAGCTGTATTACCTCTTGTTCAGGTTTATCGATGACGTAAAGCCCGCCTGGGGCGAGCGGCTCGGATAACAGTGATGAGATTTCGAGCACAACCGTGACGACATCATTATCATGAGAAAGTTGAATGACTTTGGCCGTGGCTTCCTCGTAAGTCATATACGTGTGGCTAACGCTGCCGTTCACCTGCGACGGACCGAGCGACCGCAGGGAGCGGAGGCCCGACGTCAGGTGAAACGGCTTGTTAAGACAGAGCCACGCAGTATGCCCCAGAGAGTGCGCGGACGCAGTCAGGGCAAACGAAACGGCGCTGCTGGCCACCGTGCGCCCGCCCGGAAAGGAGATAGCGAAATCCTTTCTTAGCTCGTGCAGCCACACGAAGCGCGTTGTTGTCCTGCTTAAGCATCTCGGATCGAGAGCGAAGCGTCCCGCATACGACGCACTCGACGAAACGGAGCCGGCGGATGAGCGTGAGCTTCTGCGCTCTCAGCGGACGATGCTGCGGTGACGTCAAACAATCTCACATCGCCGACCGGAGCGGATGACGATGAGGCCGATGTTCAGCTGGGACGCGAGCTCGCTCTCGACCTCTCCGACACCGTCGCCGCTGATCGCCAGGTAACAACGATCGGCCATCACGGAATACCCGAGAGCTTGGCCGGCAGAATTCAGGAATCCGGAGCCAGTGGCCTTGACCTCGACGGCGATAACCTCAGCGTTGCCGCCGTACTTGCCGGCACTCTGGCGCAGCCCAACAACATCGACGGCTCCGTGTCGCGTCACCGTCGGGCGCGCCTGGACGTAGAAACAGCCGAGCTTTCGCTTGAGGAAATCGCCGACGATCGGGTACAGTGAGCTCTCGGCCATGACCCTTTCAGCCT
>VBKY01000692.1 GCA_005879255.1 Deltaproteobacteria bacterium | reverse complement strand
ACCTGGGGGCCCCTTAATAAATGGCAACGAATCGCGCATCGCAGGCTTTGCCTTAAAGAGCCGATTACCATCTATGTTCACCAGGAAAAGCGCTGTAGACGCAGGAGGGCTCATCTCCTACGGAGTCGACTCCTTGGATCATTATCGGCGCGCCGCTACGTACGTCGACAAGATATTGAAAGGCGCCAAGCCCGCCGATCTCCCGGTGGAACAACCGACGAAGTTTGAGTTCGTCATCAACCTGAAGACCGCCAAACAGATCGGTCTGACGATTCCGCAAAAGGTGCTTATTAGAGCGGACAGAGTCATTCGATAACAGTACGCAGTTAGCAGTGACCAGTTGGCAGAAATACAGGAGAGAAACGAATGGATAATAAGATTCTTTTCTGGCTACTGGCAGCGTTCTTTCTGGCAACTGTTTCTCTCGCCGATGCGCAGCAAGCGGCAAAAGCGCCAAGGATCGGTTACCTCCATGGAGGCTCTGCTCGCAGGGGGATCAACCACAATGACTTCTTCCAAGGGCTGCGTGAGCTCAGCTACGTGGAGGGGAAAAATATCGTGATCGAGTACGGGCTCGCAGAAAGAAAGCTCGACCGGTTACCCGTTGTCGCCGCAGAGCTTGTCGGTCTCAAGGTGGACGTCATCGTGGCTGCCGGAGGCACCGAACCAGCTCTGGCCGCAAAGAAAGCGACCAAGACAATCCCCATCGTCTTTACATCAGTCGCCGATCCCATTAGCGCCGGTCTTGTTGAAAGTCTTGCGCGGCCAGGGGGAAACATCACAGGACTCAGCAACATCGCCGCAGAGCTATCTGGGAAACGGCTGGAGTTACTCAAGGAAACCAACCCCAAGTTCTCCCGTGTGGCTGTGTTGTGGAAGCAGCGGCCCGAACGTTAGGGCTTCAGCTCCAATCGTTGGAGGTGCGAGGTCCTGAGGATTTCGAGAGCGCATTTAAAGCCGCAGCCGATAGGCGTGCCGGTGCTCTTCTCGTGCCGTCGGGGCAGTTTTTTATGCGCCACCGAGCAAAGCTAGCCGAGCTTGCGGTAAAAAGCCGCTTGTCGGCGATTTACGCGGACAGGGAATATGTCGAGGCTGGATGCCTGATGTCCTATGGGCCGAGTTTAGCTGACCTGTACCGACGCGCCGCCACTTATGTGGATAAGATCTTGAAAGGAAGGAAACCTGCTGAACTTCCCGTGGAGCAGCCGACGAAGTTCGAGTTCGTCATCAATCTCAAAGCGGCGAAGCAAATCGGCGTGACGATTCCACCGAACGTGCTCGCACGGGCCGACAGAGTAATCAAGTGACAGTTGTCAGCAGTCAGAAGTCAGTCGTTAGCCTCGCTCTGGCCGTTATGCTTTTAGCGCATGGCGTCGCCGTTGCGGCGCAGCAACCGGCGGCTAAAGTTCCGCGGATCGGGTTTCTGACTACCAGTTCCGCCTCTAACACAGAGACCAGGCTCCGCCACGATGCCTTTCGCCAGGCGCTTAGCGATCTGGGCTACGTTGAGGGGAAAAACATCAATATCGACTACAGGTACGCTGATGGGAAACTTGAGCGACTGCCAGAGCTAGCTGAGGAGCTCGTCCGTCTTAGGGTTGACGTTCTAGTTGCATCGAACGCAACCGTAGCCGAAGCAGCCAAGAAGTCGAGCGCAACTATCCCCATCGTCATGGCAGCCTCCGGCGATCCTCTTGGAAGCGGGCTTGTGGCGAGTCTCGCCCGACCGGGCGGCAATGTCACGGGTCTCTACCAATATTCCCCGGAGCTGGTTGGTAAGCGACTCGAACTGTTGAAGGAAGTCCTTGCTAAGGTCACCCGCTTTGCCTTTCTTAATAGCGCGGACGGTACGGCCGCCAGGTCTGGGTTTGAGGACCAGGGGAAGATCGCTGCGAAGACTTTAGGTGTTCAGTTTCAATTAGTAGAAGTCAAAGCTCCAAATCCAGATCTTGAGGGCGCATTTCGAGTCATGGTCAAGGACCGCATTGGGGCTCTCATCATATCCTCGGCCCCGCTCATCAGTTTTCACCGAAAATGGATTTTGGAGTTAGTGGAAAAAAACCGCATCCCCGCGGTGTACCCGGACCAAGAATGGGCAACCGCCGGTGGTCTCATGTCTTACGGCGCGAACATAGTTGATCTATATCGCCGCGCCGCAGTGTACGTGGACAAGATTCTGAAAGGCGCCAAGCCTGCAGATCTTCCGGTCGAACAACCTACAAAGTTTGAATTCATCGTTAATCTCAAGACCGCCAAGCAGATCGGCCTGACGATTCCGCCGAATGTGCTGGCACGAGCGGACAAGGTGATCAAGTGAAAATCATCGGTTAGCGGTAAGCGGTCAGCAGTAAGAACGCGGGGAGAAAATCCATGGTCATCTCTATCGTTCTCATACTCGCGATCTGTTTGTTAAGTGGCACCGGCCAAGCTGCGGCTCAGCGGATAAAGATCTACCGGATCGGTTATCTGGATCCTGGCCCACGGTCGGTTAATGACGCCAATTTGGCGGCATTGCAGAAGGGACTGAGCGAGCTTGGCTGGGTCGAGGGAAAGAATATCGCCTTCGAGTACCGTTTCGCTGATGGCAAGGGACCGGCTTATGACGTAGAACTTGCGCGCGAGTTGGTTCGACTCAACGTCGATCTCATTTTCGCCGCGAGCGCCTCGGCTCAACGCGCGAGGGAAGCAACTACCAAAATTCCCATTGTCATGATTCATCCCATTCCTGTGGAGACAGGAGTCGTTCAAAGCCTCGCCCGCCCCGGCGGTAATGTCACTGGGCTCGCCAACCTTGCAGCTGAGTTATCGCCGAAGAGGTTAGAATTGCTAAAGGAGACAATTCCTGAGCTCGCGCGCGTGGGTGTTCTCACGCCAGCGCAACGGCCCACATGGGAGCAGGCGAGCGGCCTAATGCTGAAAGAGGTCGAAGCCGCGGCTCGATCCCTCAAGCTAAAATTGCACGAACTCAGGGTTAAAGTTGATCCGGACAAGATTGACTTGGAGAGCGTCTTTAAAATGGCGGTTCGCGAGCGGGACGAGGGCTGTCCTGGTGATGCCATTGGCGCGCTTTGGTGATGAGAGAAAACGAATAGCAGAGCTTGCCGTCATGCACCGGCTGCCGACGATATGTAATCGCGAATTTGCGGAGGCCGGCGGGCTCATGTCGTACGGCGCAAACTCTGTCGATTTGTATCGACGCGCCGCTACTTACGTGGACAAGATTTTGAAAGGCGCGAAGCCTGCCGACTTACCAGTCGAGCAGCCGACGAAA
>VBKY01000685.1 GCA_005879255.1 Deltaproteobacteria bacterium | reverse complement strand
CTTGAGCTTCGTATCCGGGCGGCCAATCTTCGGTGTCAGATTGTACGAGACGTTACTGACGCCTCGATAAATTGTGTATCTTTGGTCATAACGCTGAATCCTCTCATGGAACTCGACGAAATTCTTAACTCCAAACTCGCGCATAGCTCTCTCCGAATCCCGCCCGCTTACCAAGCCACCCCAACGTTCATGGGAGTCCTTTCCCGGGTCGGACCATGGCAACTTCTTGATTTAACATCGTAAGATAGGATAAAAGGCGTCGTTTAAGCGCTTAGAAGTCCGGTTTTAGGCCGAAAAGCGTCCTCTAAGAAAAACGATGCCCGGAGGCAACCATATCAACGGTTGGGTTCAAGCCGTTCAAGCAGTTCAACCGCTTCGCTCAGTTCAAATCAGTTCACTTCCCACGCTTCAAGAAACGGCTCCCCGCATTGTGTATACACCCATGCTAAGACACCGGTCGCGCGAGCGTGATATCCCTTACGGTCCAAACTGAAATGAGCCGTACCTCGGTCCATTCTGCCTTCGCAATGAATACATTCCATGTTCTAGCGCCTCTGTCGAAAATCCTCCGACCATTGATCCGGATCGGGGTGCAGTAATTCGTTCTTCGGCGAACAGGGAATTGACCCGGGGTCAGACTTCGACAACTGGACTATCTTGGCTACGTCCAACAGGTAGAATCTTATACTAAAGGTTGTAGAATCTCTTGGCGTTTTCTCCCAGTATCATGGCTTTGTGCTTATCGTTGATATCTTTCCGTTCGAGAATTTCATTGATCTCATGCAACGCGTCTTCCATTGCGATTTCGTGCGGAAAATCGGAAGCAAACACGCAGCCCTGTGGCCCAATCCGTTCGATGACATAGGACAGCGCGCTCTCGTTCCCCTCGCAGCCAACGAAAAATCTATCGCTGCGAAAGTAATCGATGATAGGCTTCTCGCAACGAAGCTCTCCATACTCCCGTTCGCGTTCCAGCCTGTCTATGACCATCGGAATCCAGCTCGTGCCGCCTTCGAGAAAACCGACTCTCAGTTTGGGAAATGCGTCCCACACGCCGGAGGGGGAATGGCATGCCTAATGCGCGTGTTCCTGGAAATCGCGTGAAGGTATCGAACCCTAGGTCGCGGTACCAACCGCCATGAATCCCGATGGGACAATCCAACTTTTCCGCTTCCTCGTAAACCGGCCAAAACTCTTTTGCGCTAAGATGTTTCCTTAAGCCGTTGGACGGAACATATGCGCCGACCATACCCAGCTCTTTTACCGCTCGTCTAAGTTCGACGACGGCGCCCGATACATCTTGCATAGGAATCAACGCTACCGCTTTGAACTGTGGGCTTCTCTTTAAATATTGATCGGCGACATAGTTGTTCCACGCTCGAGCATACACGCCTGGCCGCTCGGGATTGATCACATAGCCGTGGGCAAGCCCTGCGGTGGGATAGAGAACGGTAAACTCCAATCCGGTCTTGGCAAGATAGTCTAACCAGTGCTCGGGGCCGACCGCCTCGTTGAAAATGCCCTTCCGGCGAATTCTCGGCGTATGAAAATCATCACCCGTCGGCAGCAGTCGTCTTGGAATAACCGGCTCGGCGCTTCTCCAAGGCTCTTCGAGATACTTGATTAACTCTTCTGCTTTTTCCATGATATGACCATCAGCGTCGACATATCCTTTTGACATAGACTGCTCCTTTGGGTGATCGAAATTTCGCTTCTAAACTTTGTTACCGATACAGTTGATCGATAAATCCAGAGCGATCCAATTCCTCCAATAGACTGGTGTCCATAAACTTATCGACGCCAGGGATGGGTGAGATGTTTCGCTGCTTCGCAGTTAACTCAACGGCGAGCTTCAATCCATCGCGATTCGGATAGGGTTTCTTTTCCATTTCGTCCGACGCGAGCGTTTCATCATAAGCATCGACAAGAATATCTCTGTTGTTCTCCAAGTCCATTCTTAGATATTTCGCCATGATCTTTACGGTCGCCTCTTTGTTTTTCTTGATGTCCCGGATCGCCTCCAAGTACGCTTGCATGAACCCTCTTGCGTTAGTGCGATTTTTCGCCACGTAGTCGCGCGACGCCACCAGGCCGATCGCCGGAAAAGCAATACGCATTTTCGAAATGTCGAGAATCACCTTGAGACCGGCTTTTTTGGCGGCGCTGGAAAAGGGCGGTGACATGATGGTTGCCTGAATTCGGCGGCCGTTGAGAGCCGCAAGGCGCTCGGGCTGAGTGCCCAACTGAACGATCGTTACATCTTTGGCCGGATCGAGGCCGGCCTCTCGTAGCGCTATCCTCAGTGCAGTGTCCGCGTTGGAACCGAAACGGCTGATCGCTATCGTCGTGCCTCTGAGTCCCTCCTTGCCTGCAATAGAAGGCAAGCCTACGACCCGGTAAGGAAAATAATTGATATGGGCGGCAAGCAACACATGGTCCGCACCCTGCATCGAGCTCTGCAAAAACGCACTCCCGATAGCAGCAAAGTGCACGCCGCCCGATAACATGGCTTGGGCCAAGACCGTACCGCCGCCCGTCGTAATCATATCGACGTCGACGCTGTACTTCTGGTAGAGACGGTAATCCTTCGCATACCAGAACGGCGTGTAGTCGAAACTAATACCGGAGACACCCAAATAAGTTTTCGGTCCTGCGCCACCGACAGTAAACGGCCCAATCACGACGGTCAGAAAAACTAGCATGACCAGAAACTTCAGCTTCGACATAGATGCCTCCGTTTACTCGGTCTCATCCATAGCACCTACCGAACACCGGCTGTCAAGCAACTTCTATTCTTCTGGAAAATACCAATGCCAATTAAAAACATAACCTCGGACGCATGCGGTGATCCCATCCTAAGAACTGCAGGGATTTACGAATTATTTCGTTGATTCGAGAATCGAAAGAAGAATTCGCCATCTGGCGAAAACTTATCGCAGAGGCAAAAGCGGGGGCAGGTCTTGGATTGTGAGAAATGGAATTACTTGACTGTCTGACAACGTCTTCTTGATTATCCCGCCCGCATCTTGAACAACATCGGAATAATATTTCTTCCTGATACCGTCACAGTTCTTTTTTCTTTACGTTCCACGCCGAGCATGGCCATGCGGTCGACGAGTGCGGGCCCGTGGCGACCCACTGAGCCCGCAACTCGTCCGCGACATTCCTGTAATTATCGCCGATTACTGAACCGGACTGGGAACCGGAATGTTGTAAAGCCGCGCGACTTTTTAACGCACAAGTTTCGCGCGCAACGGCGCCGGGAGATCGCCTTGGTCGCGGGCGACGACGTGACGAGAGTTGGGCCAGGTCGAGTTGCCGTGCGGGAAGTCGTTGGACCACATGGTTATCGGTGCCCCACCACAACAAGATACGACCGCCGTCGAACCCGCTTCTACGAAAACGCCGATTCGGCCTCGCGCACTTCCATCTTCGCAACGTTGGCTCCAAGTTTGACTCCGGCGGCGGCGACCGCGGCTTGGAACTCTTTGGTCTTCGCTTCGAGCTCCGCCTTATCTTTGTAGGTCCTGACCCAAATAAATTCGTTCTGTGGCCGATTCACCCAGGTGCCGACGATGGCCCAGGTGCCGACGATGG
>VBKY01000253.1 GCA_005879255.1 Deltaproteobacteria bacterium | reverse complement strand
TGGCCGGGGTGATTTTGGAAGCCAACGCGGACGACGTCGAACTTTTCAATGGTCAACTAAGAGTGAAAGGCTCGCCGGAAAAAACTCTGCCGCTGCAGCGGGTCGTCACCGTCATGCTGACGCGCTCGGATCTCTTGCCCCCAGGCGTCGACGGCAACCCTGAAGCGAGCTACACCTACAACCCGCCCGATCGCAAATTGCCGGATGCCGAGGGGCGCGGCAGCTTCGATCTGACAGCCGCCAACAATGCGCATGTTGTCATGGTGGAGGTGGACCGCGACACCGGCCAGGTACAGGTGCTCAAATACGTCATCGCCGACGACTGCGGCGTCAGACTGAATCCAGCGGTGGTCGAAGGCATGATCCAGGGCGCCGTGGCGCAAGGTGTAGGACAGACCGTTCTCGAAGAACATGTTTACGACGAAAACGGCCAGTACCTCACGTCGACGTTTATGGATTATTTGCTGCCGACGATCTGGGAAGTGCCGATGACCGAGAGGACATATACAGAGACGCCATCGCCGCTCTCGCCGATGGGCGTCAAAGGCGCGGGAGAGAGCGCGGTCCTGGCAACCCCGGCGGTTCTGCTCAGCGCCATCAATGACGCATTGTTGCCGCTCGGCGTTCAGTGCACGACGATTCCCGCCACCCCGCTGCGTCTGTGGCAATTGATTCAGGGCGCGGCACAAGGATCGCAACGTTAAGCAAATGGAAAATCATCTCGAGGAGGTAGCAGCATGCAGGTTTTCACTTTCGATTTTGTTCCCTACGGCAAGGATCTAACGGGGCGACTGAAGTATCCGGTCGGTAGAGAAAACTATGAGTCCGAAGTTGCCGCGAAAACTTATGAAAACCATGTCGAACAGTTCCAGCTGATGGAAGAGGTGGGATTCGACGGCGTCTGTTTAAACGAACATCACGGTAGCCCCTATAGTCTCGACAACTCGCCCAATGTTTTTTTGGCTTACGTCGCGGCCAAAACGAAACGACTGAAGCTCGCCATGGCGGGCAATCTGCTGCCGCTGCACGGCCATCCGCTACGCGTCGCTGAGGAGCTCGCAATGCTGGATAACCTGACCCGGGGCCGCATCATCGCCGGCTTTGTTCGTGGCATCCCGCGGGAATATCTCGCGCTCAACATTCCCTTAAGAGAAGGCCGGCCGCGGTTCGAAGAAGCGCTCGATGTCATTCTCAAGGCTTGGACCCATGACCTGCTCAACCATGACGGCCAGTTCTATCATTATAAAGACGTCGACATGTGGCCGCGGCCATACCAAAGTCCTCATCCACCGGTTTGGGTCGGCGCCATCGGTCCCGAGCCGACGCGCAACGTCGCCAAGCGGCCGGGAGTGACTTTGTGTTCGACTTTCCAGCCCACTGCGGCCATTAAGAAACAGCTCCAGTTATTCCGCGATGCGTGCGCGGAGTTCGGCCGGCCGTGTGGCGTCAACGATATTCTGATCGCGCGCCATGTGTTTGTCGCGGAAAGTCAGAAAGAGGCGGAAAAGCTCTGCAAGACCCATTTTGAATATTACTTTCACCAGCTCCTCGGGAAAGTTAACAACGCCGCGATTCAAAGAATCCTCGATATGAATCCCGAGCTGACCTTGGATTCGGTGAAGACTCCTTACCCTTACGATGTCACGCCGATGGAAAAAATGCGCGACGACGGTTTTGTCTTAGTTGGAACGCCCGACCGGGTGTATCAGGACCTCATGGCGCAGTACCAAGAGTACGGCGGCTTTGGCACGTTCATGGCGATCGTGCGCATGGGCGCGATGCCTCAGGAGCTCGTGCTGAACAATGTTCGTCTGTTCGGCAAAGAAGTGATTCCGCGGCTGCACGCTCTGGAGGCGAAGGCGGCGTAGGAAGAGCCGGAGACTGTGACTAGCGCAAAGGCCGCCAAGCACAAAAAATTCGAAGCACGAAATCCGAAACTCGAAACAATTTCAAATGACCAAAATATGTAAAATTCCAAACAAGCTTCCTTCGGATTCGGTGTTTTGGATTTTCCCGATTTGAGATTTATTTGTCTCTGAGTTTGTTTCGGATTTCGATATTCGGATTTCGGATTTGTTTCGCTGGTTGCTTGGCCACTTCAGTTGAAGCATAAAATGTTGCATGTGGGCTTGGTTATCAATTATCGCGTGATCTTTTGGATTAGGAGGTAGCTCAGATGTCCAAAGTAACTGAAAAATTTATTCAGGCGGGTGAATATCGCACTCACTATTGGGAAGGCGGCGAAGGCGAGAATGTTCTCATGCTGCATTCCGCCGATCCCGGCTCCGGGGGATGGCTGGAGTTTCGCGAGAACATGGAAGCACTGGGCAGGCAGTTTAGAGTGCTCGCGCCGGATATCATTGGCTTCGGCAAGACCGATTCGCCAACGCGCGATCTGAGACATCCCGCCTATGTCGAACATATGGTGCAATTTCTCGACGCGCTCGGAGTGAAAAAGACCCATTTGGTCGGCAACTGCCGCGGTGGATTGATCAGCATTTCAATTGCGGCTGAGCACCCGGACAGAGTCGGGCGAGTGATTCTGATCGGCAACGCGGGCGGCGGGATACCTCCCGAGCTGGAGCAGAAAGCACTGGCGCCCTACGCCAATTACACGGCGACACGAGAAAATCTCAAGGCGCATCTCGACAGAGCGTACTTCAACCCGGAACGATGGACGCCTCCGGAGATCTTCGATCAATACCTTGAGTCCAGTGGACGCCAATACAGCGCCTATAGCAAGCTGGGTTGCTACCCGATGGATGTGCCGAATCTAAGGCCACTGCTGGCAAAGATGACGGTACCCGTGCTGTTTGTCACCGGCAAAGAAAATAAAATTTTGCCTATCGAGCAGGCGCTCATTGCCTTTGGCATGACTCCGGGAGCCAAGCTTTATGCGATGTCCAGTTGCGGTCTTCATGCCCAGACCGAACATCCGGAAGAGTTTAACCGGATCGCCGTCGAGTTCCTCAAGGGAGAGTTGAATTAGAAGGGCAATAGGCAATGGGCCGATGTGTTGAGCAAGAGTTCAATTCGTTCAAACAGTTCAAATCGTTCAAGCCCCCTCCTTCATCCTCCCCCGCGACGCGGGGGAGGAAAGAGGTGGGGGCGCATGTCTCACCATGAAACCGGCGCCATTCAATTTACTCCGGCCTAAAAGCGTCGACGAAGCCTTGGCGTTGCTTCAAGCTCACGGCGAGAAGGCCAAAATTCTCGCCGGCGGCCAGAGTCTCGTGCCGCTGATGAATTTCCGCCTGGCGCAGCCGCATAATCTGATCGATCTCAATGGCGTGGAAGGTTTGGACCCAATCAGGCTCGACGATCAAACACTATCGCTAGGCGCCATGGTACGGCAGCGGGATGTCGAGCGCTCGCCAGCGATCGCCGAACGTTTGCCGATTCTCCGCGAAGCGATGGAGCAAGTGGCCCACCCGGCAATCCGCAATCGCGGCACCGTCGGCGGCAGTCTGGTTCACGCCGATCCTTCGGCGGAGCTGCCGCTGCTCGCCGTCGCCTTGGACGCAACCTTCCATCTGCGCAGCGCGCGGGCGAGCCGATCGGTTGCGGCCCGGGATTTTTATCAAGGCTATCTGTTGACCGACATCGCACCGGACGAATTGTTGGTGGCGATCGATTTTCGGCTGCCGCCTGCGGATTGCGGTTGGTGTTGCACCGAGATCGCGCGCCGGCATGGCGATTTTGCCATCGTTGCGGTGGCGGTGCTGCTCGGCTGCGGGCGCGATCGAAGGATCGACTTCGCGCGCGTCGCGCTTGGCGGCGTCGGCCCGGCGCCGCTCCGCATGATCGCGGCGGAACAGGCGCTCTTGGGTGAACGGCCCGGCGCCGAACTTTTTCGCGGGGCGGGCGATGTTGCGGCGCAAGCGGTGGATCCGCCGGCCGACATCCACGCTTCTTCGAGTTACCGGCGCCATCTCACCGGCGTGTTGGTGCGCCGCGCCTTGACAACTGCGGCAAGTCGCGTCAAAGGGCGTGCGTCGTGACCGAAATGATCTCGATCACTCTCAAAGTAAACGGATCAGAACAGGCGGCAGCGGTTGAGCCGCGCCGCTCCTTGGTTGATTTTCTGCGCTACGATCTTGGTTTGGTCGGAACTCACGTCGGCTGCGAGCATGGCGTCTGCGGCGCTTGCACGGTGATGCTCGACGGCCGGACGGTGCGCTCTTGTTTGCTCTTTGCCGCCCAAGCCGACGGCTCCGAAGTCACCACCATCGAAGGCGTCGGCACGGACGAAGCGCTCCATCCTTTGCAGCTGGCATTTCAGCAACACCATGCGGTGCAATGCGGCTTTTGCACGCCGGGGATGATTTTGGCGGCCCTCGAACTGCTGCGCGATAACGCCGATCCGAATGACGAAGACATACGCGTCGGCCTCAGCGGCAATCTCTGCATGTGCACGGGCTACGTCAATATCGTGCGCGCGGTGCGCGCGGCTGCGAGCAACGGGAAGGCGAAATGAATCTAGCGCGGCTGAATCGTACTGTGAAAGGAAAAACAAATTTCACTACGAAGGCCATGAAGTTTAGAATCAAACACGTCCGAACCCCTCGTGACTTTCGTACTACTATGCTTAAGATTTTTCGCAGCTTGCGCAAACGTCATTCCGGCGAAAGCCGGAAGGGAATCCAGGTTCGGTGGTGGTGCGGAGACCGGTTCGGCATAACCTTTTACCAGCGCCAAGGAGGCGGGGATGGATACCGGCTTCTCAGGTTTGGTTGCGGCGGGCCGGGCTGTGCTCTTCGTGGTGAGTAGGTCTTGTTGAATGGGTAATATAGAAACCAAATGGGTCGGGCAAGCGCTCGAACGCACGGAGGACCGCAGGCTGATCACTCGAGGGGGTCATTTCATCGACGACCTGACATTGCCCGGTATCGCCGACGCTGCTTACGTCCGCAGCCCGCACGCGCGCGCCAAAATCCGCCACATCGATGTGCGTCGCGCCCTCGAGCATCGCGGTGTCTACGCCGTGATCACCGGCGAGGAGGTCGCGCAGCTCACCCGCCCGCAGCGCGGCCGGGTACCGCTGCCCAACTCGCCCAAAGTTTACGCCTTGGCCTATCAACAGGTGCGTTACGTCGGTGAGCCGGTGGTCGGCATCGCAGCGGTGGATCGGGCGACCGCAGAAGACGCGGCCGATCTCATCGAGGTGGAATACGATCCATTGCCGCCTGTAATAGACCCGGAAGAAGCGCTCAAGCCCGATGCGCCGCTGGTCTTCGAAGAGGTTGGCTCGAATATTCTCTGGCACGACACGTTTCCCTACGGCGATGTGGAAGGCGCGTTTAAAGAAGCCGACACGGTTGTCAATGAGCGCGTGACGATCCACCGCTATTGCTCAACGCCGCTCGAAACTTTTGGCGTGATGGCGCAGTACGAAGCGGCGACGCAGTCCTACACGATCTGGGGACACACACAGCAGCCGGCTCAGGATCTACACGTGCTCGCCGCGGCTCTCGGTATTTCGCCGGGGAAGATCCGCATGATCGTGCCGCCGATGGGCGGCTCTTTCGGCAACAAAGTGCGGCCGCTTTTTATCATCGCCGCGGCGCTGCTGGCGCGAAAGGCGGGCCGGCCGGTGAAGTGGATCGAAGACCGGCGCGAGAACCTCTTGGCGCTGGGCCAAGCGGCGGACGGCATCATGGACATGAGCGCAGCAGTTAAAGCCGACGGCACGGTGCTGGCGATCAAATTCCGCAACATTGAAAACGAAGGCGCCGGCATCGATTTCGCTGCGCGCCACAATTTGCTCATGCTGAGCAACATCGCCAACTGTTACCGCTTGCGCGCGATTTCCTACGAAGGCTATTCGGTCGTGACCAACCGCTGCCCGGTGGTCGCCAACCGCGGCATCGGCAAACCCTTCATGTGCTTTTCGGTAGAAAGAATGATCGACACAGTAGCCCGAGAGCTTAAGATCGATCGCGCGGAAATCCGCTTTCGCAACTTCATCCAACCTGATCAGTTTCCTTACGATACGCCCTCGGGCCAGACTTATGACAGCGGCGATTATCCGGAGATGCTGCGCAGGGCGCTCGCCGCTATCGAATACGAAAAGCTCAGGTGCGAGCAGGCCGAGGGCAGGGAGCGCGGCCGTCTGCTCGGCATCGGCATCGCCACCGCGGTCGAGCCCGGCGGTTCCAACCTGAGCTACGGCATGCTCGTCAGCGGTCCGTCACAGCTGCTTAGCGGACAGGGCGAAGCGGCGCGGGTTCGATTGGAAACCGACGGCAGCGCCACGGTTTTTACCGGCGGTCTCGACTCGGGCCAGGGCCACGCCACCGCGCTGGCGCAGATCGTCGCCGACGAGCTCGCCCTCGACGTGAAGCAAATCAGAGTAGCCACGACCTTTGACTCGGCGAGTCATCCTTACGTCATGACTTCGGGCGTTTACTCCAACAAGTTTCACGGTCACGACACGGTGGCGGCGATCGGTGCTGCCCGTAAAGTTCGGGACAAACTTTTAAAGCGCGCCGCAGCGCAACTCGAAGCCCATGTCGACGACCTTGAGCTGCGCGACGGGCATATCGCCGTGCGCGGCGCGCCGGATAAAGGCGTGAGCGTCGCCCAGATTGCCAGCCGCGCCTATTGGAGCTTGGCCGATGAGCAGCCCGACGGCGAGCCGGGTCTCGAGGCGCTTTACTATTACAGTAATCCGTTGGCGAAGCATCCGGACGAGAAAAAGCGCGTGCGCGTCCAACTGGGCTTCGCCAGCGCGGCGCATGTGGCGGTGGTGGATATCGACCCGGAAACTTTCGAAATAAAAGTTTTGCGCTACGTGGTCATTCACGACTGCGGGCGGCAGATCAATCCCGCTATCGTCGAAGGGCAGGTCCATGGCGCCGCCGCCCACGGTATCGCCGCGGCGCTTCTGGAGGAGTTTATCTACGATGAAAACGGCCAGCTCCTCACCACCAGTTTCATGGATTACTTAAAGCCCACAGCCGCCGACTTACCGAATATCGAAGGAGATCGGCTGGAAACTCCTTCGCCGCTGACGTTGCTCGGCACCAAGGGAGTCGGTGAAGGCGGCGCCGTCGTCGCGCCCGCGGCGATCGCCAGCGCGGTCGAAGATGCGCTGGTGCCGTTGGGAATTCACATCGCGGCGTTGCCGATCGTGCCGAGCCGGTTGTGGGAGGTTGCCGCCGCAGGCTTAAAGCGCTATGAGAACGCTCGGAAATGAAAAATCTAATGTTAAAAAAATCAGCGGCTGGGATTTATCGAGAGGCATTTACTTTCGCATTATGAATTTTGCATCGATCTAAGGAGGCAAGTCCATGGCGTTACCTGAAAGCGCGATTGCGTCGAGTGCCGGCGCTCCTTTCGGCTCGGACCTTCGTAGCTTCATCGAGCAATACGAGCGCGCGTATCCGGATGAAGTGCTGCACATCGAGGAGCCGCTCAACGCCGAGTGGGAAATTTCCGCGCTGGCGATGAAGCTGGAAAAGGCGCACCGCTTTCCGCTGCTGGTTTTTCACAATGTCATCGTCGATGGCAAGCGCGCGGCGATGCCGCTGACCACTTTTCTGATGGCCAGCCGTCTACGCCTGGCGCGGGCCATGGGCACGGAGGTGCAGAAAGCCGGCCTTGCCTGCTATGAACGGGTCCAAACACGGCAACGACCAATCGTCGTCTCGCGTGATCAGGCGCCGGTGAAACAGGTCGTGGAAAAGGGATCCGACATCGACGTGCGCCGTTTTCCAGCGCTGCGCCATCACCGCATGGATCCCGGGCGCTACATCACTGAAGGCCACTTTCTCACGTTTAACCGCAATACCGGCGTGGACAATTCCGCCATGCATCGCGGTTGGTTGGCCGACCGCGACGAGATCCGTGTCTGGCTCGCGCCCAATTCGCATAACGCGCACAACCTGCGTTACTGCGAGGAGGCGGGAGAGGACACCCCGGCGGCGTACTGGATCGGTCATCATCCGCTGGTGTTGTTGGGCGCGGCGAACCACGTGGGACCGGAAGAGAGCCACTACGAGACCGCCGGCGGCACCTTGGGCGCGCCGCTGCGTTTGGTTCCTTCGGAAACTCTCGGGGATAAATTTTTAGTGCCGGCGGATGCGGAAGTTGTCATCGAAGGATATATGCCCAAAGGCCAACGCAAGCCCGAGGGGCCGTTCGGTGAATACACGCGCCACGTCGGCCCGCAGCGCTGGTGTCCGCTGCTCAAGGTAACCGCGGTGACTTATCGCAAGGATGCCTATTGGGACGACGTGATGGTCGGCCACACCCATTGGATCATCAGTCTGACCAAAGAGGGCGAAGTGTTTCGCGCGGTGCAACGATCCGTGCCCGGGGTCAAAGCCGTCCATTTGCCGATGTCAGGCTGCGGCGTGGCGCACGTCTATATTCAAATACGCAAGACCGTCGAAGGGCAGGGCAAGACCGCAGCGGTGTCGGCGCTAACTTCCTACATCGGGCTCAAGCATGCCTTCGTGTTCGATGAAGACGTCGACATATTCGATGAACGGGAAGTGCTCTTGGCGCTGGCTACGCGATTCCAGGCGGACCGCGGCTTGGTGACCCTGCCGGGTATGACCGGCTCGCCGCTCGATCCCAGCTCTCCCGACGGCAGGCTGGTGTGCAAAGCCGGCTTCGACTGCACCAAGCCGATAGGTAAGCCCTTCGCCGAGCGGCTGTCCATTTCAAATCAAGTGCTGGAGCGCATCGATCCTTTGAAAATCATCGGCGAGAAGCGCTGGAGCGAGATTCCGGTCGAGCCGTGGGGATGAATAATTAAGTGGACCCGTGGGGATGAAATTAAAATGCGGTGATGGAGTATTTGAGTGATGGAGCGTTGGGTCAATCCGATTTCACCATTACTCCAGCACTCCAGTATTCCAATACTCCAAAAATCTTACGGAGGTTATCATGCAGGGCACGATGAAAGCGGCGCGCATTTACGGGTTTGAAAAAACCAGCCAATCTACCGATCTGCTGCGCGTCGATGAGGTGCCGATTCCCGATATCGAATCCGGCGAGGTGCTGATTCGGGTGTTGCGCGCCGGGCTCAATCACGGCGATTTGCACATGCGCGAAGATGCCGTGCAGTACACCTCCGAAGTGCCGACCATACCGTATTTGCCGATGGTCATCGGCCATGACGGATTGGGCGAGGTCGTCGAAGTCGGCCCTGACGTGAGTAACGTGCAGGTCGGCGATCGCGTCGTCGTCATGTGTTCGATCACCTGCGGCTATTGCAAGTTTTGCCGCTCCGACCGCCAGCACCTTTGTCTGTCGCATCGGGTGATGGGATTTATCGCCAAGTGGGGCGAGGCGGGATCGAAGCGCATCCTGCGCTACAAGGAAGGGCTATGGGCCGAATATTGCCGCGTGCCGGCGACCAACGTCGTGCGGCTTCGTCCCGACGATG
>VBKY01000689.1 GCA_005879255.1 Deltaproteobacteria bacterium | reverse complement strand
ATCATAAAAATCAGCCAGGACAGTCGATGAAAAACAAAAGGCGAGTGAGTGGCACCATCCTCACATGACCAGTGCCACCGCGAAGCGGTTTAGTTCAACTATGAATATACTGTTCCGAATAGTACGCCCTTACTTCCGCATAGCACAAATTGACGCATTTTAGTTTGAGCATCTTTCCAGAGTAAATTCAGCAGCGTTTAAAGCTTGACTGATGTTGTGGCTATCGACAAAAGCTGACGGCTACTTCCGTATATTATAACCGACAGCATCTGAGATCAGCCACGCGCCTTCGCCATGAACTCAGTGCGCAGCGCTTTGCTCCAGTCCGGAACGGCGCTGATCTTTTTTTCTTTCAACCGGCCTTCCGCGATCTGCTGCAGGTAGGGGCGCACGTCGGCTGGGAAACCGACGTCCACCTCGACGTTCGCCAGCGCCTTGTTAAATGTCTCGCGGCTCATCTTATAGCCCTTGGATGTGAAGAAGCCGTAGATGACGTCTGCCACCTTGGCAGGGTTCTGCTTGAACTCCTTTCCGACGTCGAGCCACGCACGGAGATATTCGATGGCCACCTGCGGATTCTTCTCGACAAACTCAGGCGTGGCGGCCATGAAGACCGGCATCGGATCGTAATCGTACAGGCTGACGACCGTCGTGGCGATTCCCTCAGCCTCGGCGATGGAACAGTACGGATCGACTGTGACGAACGCGTCGATCGATTTGGCGGCTGCGGCGGCCACCATCTCATTCACGTCCATCTTGACCTCCTGGTAGTCTTCCTTCTTGAGCCCGGCGCGCGGCGCGATGATGTCGACGAAAGTATTGCCGGTGGAAGAGCCCACTTGATTGCCGACCTTCAGTCCCTTGAGGTCAGCAACCTTAGTGATTTTCAACTCCTTCCGCGCCATCACGCGCGCCGTCTTTCCTACTTTTTCGATCTGTGCGATCGCCACGAGCCCGCCCTTGTCGTGGCCGGTCACAAAAGATTGTCCTGCGTAAGTTCCGAGATCGACCTGTCGCGCCACCATCTGCTGCATGGTCAGATTACCCGACGGAACAGCGAATTCCTCAAACTTGACCCCGCGCTTTTCGAGCGCGCCCGAGCGGAGCAGATAATAGGTCGGCATCCCCCAGATATTAGTTTGAAACCCCTGGCGGATGGTGGTGCTCTGAGCAAAGAGTGCTTCGGGCCCGAGAACTCGTGCTGCCGCGAGGCTGCTACTGGAAAGAATGAGGAACTCACGCCGCGTCAATCTTCTCAGTTCCATACTACCTCCTCCATTGCATTTTGGATTTTGGATTTTAGATTCTTACACGCCGAAGTCTGAGAACTCGTCTCTCACAAATTATGCTCTTAACTGAAGTGACAAAAATTGTTATCGCGCCAAGACACCGAGCCCGCAAAGAAAGAGTATTGCTTATTTCTCCGAAACCTTGGCGCCTTTGCGTCTTTGCGCGAGTCATCTTTTTCGGGTTCCGTAAGGCAAATACATAAAATTTCAAATATCTTTGGCTAGATTTTCGATTACCGGAATCCGAATCGAGTTTCGCGGTCACTGTTGTCTATTGCCCAATGCCTGTTTCAGGCTGATCAGCCTAGGCTGAGCCTTTT
>VBKY01000141.1 GCA_005879255.1 Deltaproteobacteria bacterium | reverse complement strand
ATCTGCCACGACAAAGTGCCGATGCTGGTTACCGATCCGTGGATCACAGGGCCTGCCTACTTTGGCAGCTGGACACGCTCTCACGAGATACCGGCCGAGCAGCTGGAAAGCATCAAGCGCTGCCAAATTTGTCTGGATTTCCCATGGCCACCCCGACCACTTGAGCGACGATTCCATTGCGTTACTTAAGGGAAAGAAATTCTTGCTTCCCGATCATGTCGGAAACCGCATCTTCGATAGTCTCAAGAACCAAGGCTTTGACGTTGCTATTTTAAAAAGCCGCGAATGGATCAGCCTTTCCGACCGAATCCGCATTTTGTGTGTCGCTGATTACAACCAAGACGGTATTCTTCTCGTCGATTTGAACGGCACCCTGATCGTCAACTTGAATGACGCCAGCGACTGCGGCTGGATGCGCTTTGTTCGCAAGATTGTCCGCGGTTACGATGTGTCATTTTTGCTCAAGCTGACCGGCTACGGCGATGCAGAGATGATTCACTTCTTCGAAGAGGACGGCCGGTTCGTAGCGCCACGGGCAGCTAAGAAAGAGCCGGTGGGTAGACAGATCTCACACTTAACCGCACAGTATGGAGCGAAATATTTCGTGCCTTTTAGCTCGATGCATCGGTACCAACGCGCCGACAGTATTTGGGCCAATGAATACACCACGACACTTGAAGACTATCGTAATGGATTTGATTCGACGCATTGTGAGTTGCTCCCCGCGTTTATAAGATATGACTGTTCGAAGGAATCCCTTGAGCCGATCGACCCGCCCAAAACGTCGCAACAGGTGTTTGCGCCCGCGCAATTCGGCGATGACTGGTCCGAGCCGCTGAGCACGGATGATAAAGCAAAAATAACGGCCTATTTTCAAAGCTTCGACCATGTCAAGAATCAATTTCGTTTTGTTCGTATAACAGTCGGCGGCAAGACTCACACAATCGACATGAATGCCCGGGTGCGAGATCGAGGTATTACCTTTGAAGCGCCGCGCCATTCGCTCATGCTGGCGATTGAACAGGAAATATTCGACGACATGTTGATTGGTAATTTCATGAAAACGACGTTACATGGAGCTCATGGCAAACGCCCGCTCTATCCGGATTTTACACCCTTCGTGGCGAAGTACGGAGACAACGGCAGGGCGAAAAATTATCAAGAGCTTGATGCGTATTTTGCCGAATATCGAAAGCGCTCACCGATCGATTACTTTTACAAACAATTTGAGAACCGTTCCGTTGGTATCATCCGGCGTTTAATGCCTCTCGACTCACGGGCGTACACTCTGGCAAGAAAAATATACTACCGCGTCAAAGAAATCTGAGGCGACGGGAGGACTCTTATGAAGACGGCTTGGATGATCGGCCTCACCATCCTTCTTTGCTGTGCCCCGGCTCAAGCAGCCGATAAACTCAGGATCGGCTTTCCGGATCTCGCGGCGCAATTCGTGCCTCTGCCTTTGGGAGAAAAGCGGGGCTTCTTCAAAGAGGAAGGACTGCAAGCAGAGTTCATTCGCATAAGACCGGCTATTTCGTCGGCGGCTTTGGTCAGCGGCGAGATCGATTACGATGCGGTGATTGGAAACGGCATCGGCGCGGCGATCCGCGGGCTTCCCGTCAGGCTCGTCGCCTGCTTCATGCCGGCTACGCCCATCGCCATCATCGCTCGGCCCGACATCAAATCGGTCCAGGATCTCAAAGGCAAGGCCATCGGACTCAACACCTTCGGCGGCACCCTGGAATCCATCTCAAGATTGATCGCCAAACACTTCGGTCTCGACCCGGACAAGGATATAAAATTTCTCGCCACCGGTACCGTCGACTCGCGCTTTGCCGCCATGAAGCAAGGTTTGACTGCCGCCACTTTGGGCTCCGCGCCGTTGGATTTTCTCGGCAAGAAATTAGGTTTCGTGGTCCTGGTGCGCGCCAACGAACTTTTCAGTTTTCCCGCCAGCGGTCTGGTTGCGAGCGTAAAGAAAATCAAAGAATCGCGCGATGAGCTAAAGCGTGTGATCAAAGCCGGTATCAAGGCGAATCGCTATATTCAGCAAAGTCGCGACGGCACCATTCAGGTGATGATGGAATTTCTGAAAATTGATAAAGAGCTGGCCGCAGCGACTTACGAAAGCGTCTCGAAGGCGTTCAACGACGACGGCAGCTTCCCCGAAAAAGGTCTCCGCCTGGCCATCGAGGAGGCCAAACGAATCGGCAAGGTCAACCGGGAAGTTTCAGTGAGCGAAGTGGCGGATCTCTTGATTCTGAGAGAGGCACAAAAAGAGTTGGGTATTAGCGAGAGATAAATTCCGCGTAGCATCGTTTCTCACGTTTCACGTTCACTTTTGTCAGGGGCATCGAACTTTATAGTCGTCATGCCCATAGTATCGGAGCGGCTCGCGATGATCTCCTCCTGTTCGTGCTTCGAATATCATTCATCGCTGCGTGACTACTTCTTTTTGATCACTCATTGCAATGCGGCAATTGGTCTTCACCCGTTCATGCCGAGGGTATCGAAGGATAACGGCCTGCGGCGGGCACGTAGTTGCCGCTCAGCAACACTCCTCCGCCCGGCACCGGATTTTCGATTTTCAGAATATGATAGGTGAGCCACATTTCAGCAGCCAATGCCCAGACGACTTTGATCTTCAGATCGCGTTCAAGGTATTCGATGGCTGGTGCGGCGTCCCAACCGCCGCCGTTGATGTACACCGCGTCGACCGGCGGCATTTTCGCCAACGCCTGCTTGCAATGGCGGTAGACGTCTCTATAAGACACTTCATCCAAAGCCAGAAGCGAAGTTGTATAAAGCCCCGAGCTCTCGCCGGTCATGCTCAAACCCGGCATCAGCTCTGATTGAAAACCGAAACGCGAGAAATAGTCGACGATCGCCCGATTGAGTTCATTGCCGTAATAAGTCGCCACCGCCACTTTCCGCACCCCGAGTGCCTCCAAAGCGATCGCATGCGGTTCCATCGGCGTCACCACCGGCAGACCGATTTTTTCCGACAGATCCGCTGCCCACTGCCGTTCAAAATCCAGCCCCTTGAGCAAGAATGGCGGCGTGCCGCTGACCGATATGATGTCACAACCGACTTCCTTCAACTGCACTGCCAGCGCTTCCGCCTTCTTGAAACCTTCGAGAAAACTTTCCCGCCTCTCGCTCCGAAACCCGATAAACGTCGGCACGATTTCGACACCTTCCGGCGCGTGCTTGTACCAATAGGCAAAGGATTTGCCGCGATGGGTTGGCTTGATCAAACCGATACGCGCACGCCATGCAACCATTCGGAAACCTCCTTCAACCGGAGAGATTTACTTTTTCCTCGGCACCACGGCCCAGGCTTCGATTTCGATGAGCATGTCCGGCAAGTCTATGCCCACTCCTCTGATCAACGTGGCCGGTCGCGGATGCGCCCGCAAATCCGGTTCGTTCTCCTCGAAAAACTTGTACATTTCGTCGCGCATGTCGAAGACGTCCTCTCTTCGCTTGAGAAAGTAACGGAACATCACGATGTTTTTCAACGTCGCGCCCATCTGTTCGAGACTGGCCTTGATATCTTCCAGTGTTTGACGGGTCTGTTCCTTTATGCCGCCCACTACTTTGCCTTTTCCCGCCCGCTCCTGGTCGGGAGTTCTGCAAGGGCCATCTTCGAATGGATCTCTTCCCGTCGATCCGGAAAGGAAAAGAATATCGACGTCACCTTTGGTTTTGAAGCCTGTGGCCCAGTTCATCTTTTCTTTATGGTATTTCGGCCAGAGCGTGCCCCAGTCATATTCGACTTTTTCTTGTTCTTGCAATTCAAATGCTTTCGAGTTTAACGCCATAGCAATCCTCCTTCGATTCGTTGGATAGCTTACCGACTTAACAGAGACTTGGGATCGGCACAATACAAAAGCCCGCCCATCACGCTCGCGCCACCGCGGGGAGATTTTTCTATCCGATATCGCTCTATGAGAGGCTTTTCTGCGCGGTGAGGCCGCGGTAACTGCGGCCGATTCCAACGACGAGTAATAACCATACGGTGATGAGGAACACGTTCATGATGCTCAGCGCCCGCACCGAAAGGGAAAGCTGGACGCTGAGGAAAACCAAAGCCGTCGATAGCACATCGCCGGTGCGAACAAAGAATGTATCGATGGCCGCTTTCGCCTTGTATTTCTCCTCTCGGGTGGTCGGCAAGAATAGCGCCTGACGCGCCGTGTGCTGCAGCGAGTAGTCGGTGCTGTTCTCGAGGATCTTGGCCAATCGGATGAATGCCAGGGCGGGGATTAATGCTACAGTTGAATAGCCGGTCAAAGCGATGATGGGCAAGAAGAACAGCGACGCCGGCACGCCAAAGAACTTCATGATTCGGGAGACAAAAAACAATTGCGCTAACGCACCAACCAAGTTGACCGTGAAAAAAAAATCAGCGTAAAAGCGCGCAATATGATCTCGGATTCTTTTGCTTTTCTGCTCTGGCGTGGAGGCCAACTCGGTACTCGTTTCCGCAGGCGCGATATTGGCGAGGCGCTGGGCTTCCTGGGTGACCGTCTTTCCCAGGATGAATTCCCCGGTCGAATTGACGACGTTTAAAATGATCATCAGGAAAGCGATCAGCAAAAGATAGCGCTTGCCGATCACGAGCTTAAAAGCTCCCCCTTTGGCCAGCGGCTTTGCGGGGTCGCTGGCTTTCCCCACAGATCGGCCGGCCGCACTTTCCATTCGATGGACAATATTGGGAAATAACATGCAAACGCCTAGAAGAGTTGCTGTCACCAACATCAGTAGGTACGGACCGAACGGTTCAAACAGCGCGCTCGCCACTTTTGGACCCACGATGGCGCCGAGCGATCCGCCGAAAGCGACGATGGCAAAGAGACGTTTACCCTGATCCTCGGTGTAAATGTCGTTGGCAAACGACCAGACTTGGGCGATGACAAAAAGATTGAAGATACCGACCCAAAGGAAAAAAACCACACCCAATGGTGCCCGCAGTTGAGATAAGAGGTAGAAAACGATGAGGTTTGAGATAAAGAATAGAATTGTTCCGTTGATTAATTTGATGCGATTGACTTTGCTTGCCAGGTATCCGTAAGTCGGCACGATCAGAAGCAACAGGAGGGCCTGCCCGGCCGCCGCATAGCTTTTGATCTCAGCGCCGCCTTCCGAAAGAATCAGCGCCTCGCGTACGGTCTTGATAATCAGGTAGGCGGTCAACAGAAAGAATAAATTGACGGTGAGCAGGATCGCGGTCAATCCCTCCCGCGGACGCACATCCGCAAACAGCCGCAACAAACGGTCAAGTGGGCTTGGCTCCTCCAAGGCGATGGCAGAGTCTGTTGGCACTATCTTAACAGCAATTTACCGCGATCGCTTTGCGGCGAAGGACGTTGATCATTCATCAAGATTTTCCACCGGCCAAATGCTTCAGTATCTCGGGGAACGAATATAAAACAATGCGGTAGTTTCCCTGATCGGCGATCGCGACATACTTTCCGGTCGGATCCATCGCGATGCCATCCGCCGACTGGAAGTCGCCAACGAAGCCTAATAAGAACTTCGGTTTCTCGCTTCTCAGATCAAAAACCGCGATCCGGGTGTTCTGAACATCGACAGCGAATAAATAATCGCGCACAACCGCAAGCCCTTCCACTTTGCCGCCGAAGACGTCGCCGCCAAAGCCGGCGGTTGGTCCGGTCAATTTCCCAGTTCTGCGATCGAAGATCACGATCTCGCCGTTGCCCTCGCTCGCCACAAATAGTTTATGTTGATACAACGCCATCGACTCCGGCTCCTTGAGAGTCGGCTTGCTCGTCGCGGAATCCGCCGTTTGAAGTTTGAAGCTTGGGTCGAGCTTGCCGTCGGGCAGAAAGCGATAGATTCGGCTGGTGCCCCGATCCGAAAGGAAAATGCCACCTTCAGCGTCGACAGCGAGCCCCTGGAAGCTGGTGTATTCGTTCTTCCTAGTGGGACGCCACAGGCCCTCCGCGCAGCGTGGCGCTTCGATCGCGCAGAGGGTCAATGGAATCGCTCGCTCCGCTAGCACTTTGCCCCCGGCATCGAATATTTGGATGCGCTGATTACCCTGATCGATCACGTAAATGAGACTACTATTATCGACCGCGATTCCTTGCACCTGGTTGTAGACCTTGAAGCTCCCGATAGTCGCGGCCAAGCTGTGGCTAAATTCTCCCGCACCCGATCCCTCGCCGCCGACGATCTGAACCGTCTGGGATTGATCCTCTAAACCGTAGATCTTGAAGCGCGCGTTGTCAGTATCGCCGGCTATCAACCTGCCATCGAGAGTGAAAGCCACCGCGTCTGGCGCATCAAACTGATCGATGCCATCGCCCTTTGCGCCTCCGATAATTCGCACAGGTTGGATCCGCCGTTCATCCGAGCGCAATAATACCGCCTTCTCAATCCCTTGGGCGTAGAGACTCTTCGCATCAGATCTGAGCTTCAGCTCCGGAATCAAGAATTTAGTGATGCGGTCGATCTCCCGCAGCTGCGCTGGGGTCGGGCGACCCGCGGCTGCTTGAATCTCCAAAGCCAAGAATCCTGTGTGGACCTGCTTCCCCGACAATCCGACAAAGCTGCCAGCTAACAAGCTGAGAAAAAACTCCGGCTTGCCCAGGCGCTCCAGGATGACGCTGTGCCGGGCGTATTCCGCCACCAGCTGGATACTTTTGAAGTCACGCCCGCCGGGCAAGGGCAGGCCCTTTCGCAAGGCTGGATCGTCCAGTCGTCCTTCTCTAACCGCCAATAGGGTGCTGGTGGGAAGCGCGACGGAATGAACGACCTCAAGCGAGGAACGGTCTTTCGTGGTGCCGCCGTAGAATTCAACGCGCGGGTGTCCGTCAAAGCTTTCCTTGACGCGGTAAAACATCCGCTGATGATAAAGGAACAGGTCAGGGGTATCGAAAAAAGTTTCGCGGTAGCGCCGCTCGTCCGCGACCACGACTCGGTAACTCAAGATCTCCTTCCGCTCGATCAGCTTGGCGAGCCTGATCTCCTCACTGGCAAAATAAATTGCGCTGCCGGTTTGCTGAGTCCATCCGACACTTGAGTCAAGCAATAGAAGAGACAAGGCGATCACGCCCGAAATAAAACTCCAACTGGCGCTTAAACCTGACTTGGCCCGAGTCACAAATATTCTTAACCGACACATGGTCGCATGAGATTCACATTCAGCAAGTCGAGAATATGTGTTTGCACGATCTGCGAAGGTGCAGTGTACAAAGATTGTTGTGATGCAAGGAATGAGTCCCGCCGCGCGCAATGGGATCACTTGCCTTTCGCCCGTCTAGAATCTCTCGACGCACCTCGTCTTTTGGTCTGGGCGTTGAGCGTTTCAACCATGTTCCGGGCAAGAAGTTTGGTGTAATCCTCAAGGGCCATCTCCTTTAATTGCCCTATAGATGCTTTCTGAGATTCCGTTTTTGCCGCCTTTTTTGCCCTCTTCATAGGCATCCTCCAAGGCCCGCAACAGCTTTTTCTTTAGATCCTCGCGGGAATACTTGCGAGCCATAGTCTTTACGAATTCAAGGTCAGCCACGGTGCCGTCACCTGCGCCACGGTTGTTGTCGATGACCGCGATGGCAACCCGGCGGTCATCCTTGTAATTCTCTACGATTCTTGGGAAAGCCTCGATTGCTCCCATATGGGAATTGAGGAAAATCTCGAGGGGCAAGGTCCGGCCTATCCGCTTCGCCCGCGGTAGCATTCCTCCGACGAAAGAGTCGATGGGATCGCGGTATACAAAAACGATGCTGACCATGCGGCCAGCATCGAGAGCCTGAGTGATCCGTTCCACGGAGGACCTAAAACTCGACAAGATTGTATCGTAAACGATCTCCGCTGCCTCCACGGCATGGGCTAAATCGGCGACCTTTCGGATGCTCGTGGTCTTTCCCACGCCGGCGCCTCCGGCGGTGAAAACCACCTGTTTGCGCCGGTCAGGGGCTGATCCTTTTGTCAGGGCTCGACCAAAAATCTCTCTGGTTAGCGCGCTAGCCGGCTCATGTACGGCGTCACCCCATCGGGTTCGCGCCGCCACCGTCACGGGGTCTTCAGCATCCATCCCGCCAGGCGCATAATCAGAAGACAATTCGCGCACGTTATCGGTACTGATTTCCTTACCGTATCTCTCGACATAACGCGCAACCGCTTCATCAGTGCTTGCCTCTAGATATGCCGCGAACCGTGCCTCGACATCTCTTTGTTCCGGCGAGAGATTCTTGGCCTTGGTGATCCTGAGTTTGCCTGGATAAATTCCCGGATCCTCTGCCGCAAGAACAACCGAGAACAAGAGCAGAGCCCATAATATTACGGTGACTGCCGAGCCGAATGACCTCAGGATGATCGCGCGAGCCATTGTATTTTTCAGTTAGCTTTTCATCCTAGAAGACTGTTAACGTTGGAAAAATTACACGAAATGCTATGAAATAATAAGTTGCTTTGGCCTGGATGCGGGATAGGCGTCACCGAAGTCGAGTCGACTTGTCCGCTCAACCGGCCTGAGAATAATCTACGTGCTCCGAAGTTAAACTTTCAAAAATATGTGCCACTCTCTTAAGATTCACTTTCGCGCTTGCCGGCGGCAGCAAGACTTACAGTCGTCATGCCCGTGTCATCGGAGAGGCTCGCAATGATCTCAGCCGGTATGGGCTGAGCTCTTATGCCGCCCGTCCGTTCAGGGTGGGGAACGGCCCAAACACGCTTCTCGAAGCCGTCGAGGGCAAGCTCGCCTTTTTTCAAGATTCGGTGTTGCACCGTGAAGCTACTTCGTCCCCATTCGCTGACCTCGCTCTCCACAATAACCTCATCATCGAAGCGGCACGGGACGACAAAGCGCGCTCCAACTTCGACTATCGGCATGCCGACGATGCTGTACTTTTTTCTCATCGCCGAGGGCGACAAGCCGGTGCGCTCGAATAGCCATCCGGTGCTGCTGTCGAAGATAAGAAAGTATTGCGGATAGAATACGATCCCGGCAGGATCGCATTGACCCCACTCAATGCGCAACGTACGACGATTGACCAGCATGGTGTGACCTGTTTCTTCTTTGTAATCTGCTTTCTCCGTCAAAGGCACTTAGGCAATGATCGCGCTGGTATGACTTCGCAGGCGAAATTATCGAATGACGACGCGCCATGTCAAACTGCCTCCGGTTCGTTTAACGATCTGTGGGTCTGGCGTTACTACGTGAAGAACTTCAGGGAAGAGGATCGTCTATCATCTCGTCCGTAGTGCCACCGGCGCACTACGGACGGGATATGAGTTGAGCATTTTTCAGAGCTAACAAGCCCGGATTGATCGTCACCGCACTCCTAATCTTGCGTTACTTCGCCAATGGATCCGGCCGCAGCTGGAACTTCACGACTTTAGGTTTTGTGCCTTTGCCGCCTTCCATATGGAATGGTGTGCGAGTGCCGGTGGTCGCCCACAAGCCTCTGCCCTTCCAACCGCCTTTCGGGTCATCGATCCTGCCATCCATCCACTTCGCGTAAAACCCCAAAGGATACGGAACGTGAAGGTTGACGAATTTTCCATCCACTAAAGCCAACAGAGAATCGTTCAAATTGCCGGTGGCGATCGGCACGTCTTTGCCCAGACCGAAGGTGTCGAACTGATCGACCCAGGTGTAGTAGCTTGCCTCGGCGCTGCCGGGCTCTTTCAAGCTCTCAAAATTCGGCCCTGGGAGTGTGTGAAGCGTCCAGCCTTCGGGACAGTGCTTGCCGGTCGCAGTTGGGCCGTTGAGCACTTTGCACTTGCGCCGATCAAAGCTCGCCAGGTGGCCGCTCGAGAGCGAAGACCAGACCACGCCGTTGCGGTCGATGTCCATGCCACGGATACCGTACGCGCCGGCATCGAGCGGTACCTCGTATAATTCAGCTAGCGCGGTTTCCGACGGATTTGACCCTGGGTTGAGGCGCACGATGGAGCTGGGAAACCCCTGCGAGGATCCCCACACCGAACCGTCGACCGGGCTCACGGCGATACCGTAGAAGGCTGCGGCGACGCGCTTGTCTTTCGTCGGATCGACGGGCTGATTGGGCTCGACCCATTCATCGCGTTTGCCGTTGCCATTGGTGTCGAGAATCAGCGGCGTCCACCCTTGCGACTTCTGCTCGTCGCCCGTTTCTTCGAACATTTTCCTGTTCAGCCAGCCGACGACACCGCTGGCGGGACCGCCGGCGCTGGTCCAAAGCGTGTGATTGGCATCCTCCGCGAAAACCAGATGGTGGGTTGAAAAGCAGGTGCTGATCAGCGTGAACTTTTTGGTTTTTGGATCGTACAGCGAAAGATGTCGGTTCGCGCTGTTGATCGGGAAAACTTTGGCCGACGGATGGTTCGAGCCCTTTTTGCAGAAATCCGGATTCTCCGGAGGACGAACCCGCGCGGTAAACCACACGCGCCCCTTTTCATCCATCATCGGATTATGCTGATTCGACTGGCTATCCCAGATCGGTTCCGCACCCCAATAAGGCGACGGCGTTAGCGGATCCGTTTTCGCCGACGGCGTATTCGGATCGCGCACGGGGTGTTTGATCTCCCACGCTTTGTGATGTTTCGGGTCAAGCACCGGCACGAGATCCGTGCTCAACTCCGTCGAGCCGTAAATCGGCCCGTTGGCATTGACCGTCGGATTGCGCTTGTCGGTGGAAATCTCGTCGTGGAGATAAGCCTTGGGATTGCTCCAATCCCATACGTGAATGACGACGTTGCGCTCCACGCCCTGGGGCCGCGACGGCTTCAACTTCGGCAATTCGCCAGCGGCGATGCGGTCCGTCCAATCACCGTAGAGAGCCAAGGCGCGCTTCGAATCGACTCTGTCAATAGCATTCAGCATCGATGTCATGGCTTGACCGGAAACGATGCGCCGCTGCCATGCATCGGCGGACGACTTGAATTCACCCAACTCTTTGGAGATCGTGCGCGTCGCTTTATTTCCGAGTTGGTGGCAGGTATTGCAGCCATTGGTTTTTACCACATCGAGCCATTGCGCTTGGTGTTTTAGCTTTTCCGGCATACCGTTGCCTTTGTCGCCGGTCCCGGGAAACTCGCTCTTGTCTGGAATCCTGAGCATCGAGTACCAGTAGATCGCCGGATAATATTGCGCTGCAGCGGCTTCGTTCGGCGCGACCACGGCTTTGAGATTTAGAGTCTTACCGGGACCAGCTTTTACTTTAGGGGAATCCACCAGACCATAACCGCGCACCCAGATGTTGTAATTGGCCTTCGGCAGATCCGGCAGCAGATAGCGTCCTTGATCGTCGGTAACGACAATCTTGGCGTACTTGGTCGGCAGATCGGTGGTCTCCGCGATGACCCAGACACCGGCTTCGGGACCGTTCGCGCCCCTCACCACGCCGCCGATGTCGTCGTTGTCGATGCGTACCGCCGCGCTTTGCTGGCTAGCCAATTGGACCGGCGACACCGCCAAGAACGCGGCAATGCCGACAGCCGTCGCAGCCACGCGCAACAATTTTGTTTCTATCATGACTTGCTCCTTTCGACTGCGCCAACTTCAGGCGCGAGCCAGCGTACAGTGAAGTGTCACCATGAACCTGCGCTATCGACCCGGAAAAAAAATCCTTGACCAAAGCGAGCAACAATCGCTGAGCGGCGACCATAAACGGCGACAGATCTTGGTTAGCGAATAGCTGAAATCCAAGACCTGTCATTCTCAGCAGTTAGTTGTATTCGTGCTTTTACTTCGCCAACGGATCGGGTCGAAGCTGAAAGTGCACGGCGATCGGCTTGGCGCCCTTGCCACCCTCTTTTAGCCACGGCGCGCGGTCGCCGCTCGTAGTCCACAATCCACGGCCCTTCCATCCTGCCTTCGGATCGTCGATGCGCCCGTCGAAACCTTTGGCGTAAAAGCCCATCGGATATGGCACGCGCAACACAATCATCTTGCCGTCTTTCATCGCGATCAGACCGTCGTTCAAGTTACCCGTGGACATCGGCACGTCCTCGCCGAGTCCGAACGTATTGTGCTGATCAACCCAAGTGTAGTAGCTCGACTCCGCGCTATTATCACCGATACCTTTGAAGCCGGGACCGGGATACTTGTAGAACGACCAGCCTTCGGGACAGTGATCGCCGGTCGCCTTTGGTCCGTTGAGGGGGCCTTTACACTTGCGCCTATCGAAACTGCCGAGGTGACCGCTCGCTAGCGACACCCAGACGACTCCCTGGCGATCGATATCAGCGCCACGAATGCCGAAGCCCGGCATCGGCACATTGTAGATCTCGGCGAGCGCCGTCTCCGACGGATTGGTTCCCGGAGCAAGCCGTACGACGGCGCCGGGATTGCCTCTGAAGGAACCCCAGATCGAGCCGTCGACGGGACTCGGCATCACGGCGTAAAACCCCGCGACGATACGCTTGTCCTTGGTCGGATCGACCGGCTGGTTCGGCTCAACGTAATCATCGCGTTTGCCGTTGCCGTTGGTATCGAGAATGAGTGGTGTCCAGCCCTGCGATTTTGCGATATCACCCGTCTCGTCGAGCATCTTGGTGTTGATCCAGCCCACCACTGGGCCGCCGCCGCTCGTCCATAGGGTTTCGTTGGCGTCGTAGCCGAACTGTAAATGATGCGTCCCGAAGCAGGTATCGACGTATGTGTACTGCCCGGTCTTGGGATCGAGCATCGTCAGCTGACGGTTCGTCCGTTCCATCGGGAATAGCTTGGCTGAAGTATGAGTCGAACCCTTCTTGCAGAATTCCGGATTATTGGCGTCGCGGAACCTCGCCGCAAACCAAACCCGTCCCTTCTTGTCAATCATGGCGTTATGATTATTGACCTTGGTGTCCCAAATTTTTTCCTGACCCCAGTAAGGCGACGGCTGCATAACTTTGTCGCTTGCCGCATGTCCCGGCCCGAGCGCCTCCGGTATGTTCGGATCTCTGATTGGCGCCGTTAAGTTCCAGGTGGTGTGCTTTTTCGGATCGAGGACCGGGATGAGGTCGGTGCTGTACTCTGGTGAACCAAACAGGGGACCGTTGGCATTCACCGTCGGGTCGCGTCGATCCGAGGCGATCAGATCGTGAAGGTATTTCTTGTCATTGAGCCACTCCCAGGTGGTGACGACAATGTTGCGCTCGACCCCTTGGGGCCGTGCGGGCTTCGTCTGCGGCAGCTCGCCCTTGGCGATGCGATCCGTCCAGTCTGCATAGTAGCGGATGGGGGCGCCGCCGAGGTCTTTGACGAGCTGGGTGAACATTTGTTCGCCGGATTGGCCGGACTGGATGCGGCGGAACCATGCTTCCTCGGACGTAGCGAACTTGCCGAGCGGGTGCGGGACACTTTCGGGGAAAGTGCGGGTGGAAAGCTGGCCCAACTGATGGCAGCCGATGCAACCGTTATTCTTCATCGAATTGAGCCAGTCGGTCTGAGCTATCTTTTCGGGAATTTTGCCCTTGCCGCCAAATTCTCCTTTATCGGGGATCTTGAGCATCGAGTACCAGTAAATCGCGGGATAATATCGCGCCGCCGCTGCGTCGTTCGGCGCCACCACCGCTTTCAAATTGAGATTCTTACCCGGCATGGCTTGAACCTTGGGCGAATCAACTAGCCCGTAACCGCGCACCCATACGCTGTAATTGGCCTTCGGTAGATCGGGAATCACGTAGCGTCCCTGATCGTCGGTAACGACAATCTTGGCGTACTTGGTCGGCAGATCGGTGGTCTCCGCGATGACCCAGACACCGGCTTCGGGACCGTTCGAGCCCGTCACCACGCCGCCGATGTCGTCGTTATCGATGCGCACCGCCGCGCCTTGGCTTTGTTGACTGCCTAGCTGGACCGGCGCTGCTGACAAAAACAACACGGTAGCAAATGCGGCAATACCTAAGTACAACAGTTTTGTTGTTCTCATGTTCCGCTCCTTTCGAAACTTCTCGGTCTGACACAGATCAGGGACTACGTCAGCCAGTGCATTTATACAATACTCATCGATCCGAGAGCAAAAACTAACGCCCTCAATTCGAAGGCTGAGTTAAGCCGACTCATGCGACCACTATCTCGCCTCTTTCGGAATTGTCAATGTGATTCGGTGGCGCTGGTCGGCCCGGCAGCCATGCGGTCGGCTTCGCCACTGCTGTTAGCGCTCGTTAATCTCAACCGGCACGCGGACCCGCCGGGAATCGGCTATAATTCCGCTTGACGGGAAAAACAGCCTGGTGGTAATTCTCACACAGCTTCGCCCGGATTCTGGTTCGCCAAAGAGTCACTCACCCGAGCCGCAAGGAGGATTCATATGCGGAATTACAAATCACTGGTCTTCGCCATCGCGGCGATCGCCCTATTAGTCGCGTCGTCAGCGGAAATTGGCGCCAACGGCGCGCCGCCCTTCGCATTGACCGGTCAGGTCAGCTCGCAGAAAGAAGGCCTGATGGAAGGTGTCGTGATCGGCGCCAAAAAGGACGGCTCGACTATCACCGTCAACGTCGTGAGCGACGAGAAGGGACGCTACAGCGTTCCCGCTGCCAAACTCGAGCCGGGCCGATACACTCTCAAGATTCGCGCCGCGGGTTATGATCTCGATGGCCCCAAGACCGTCGATGTAGTCGCGGGGAAGGCCACGACGGCCAACCTCAAACTGAAGCCGACCGAGAATCTCTCCGCCCAGTTGAGCGACGCGGAATGGCTTCTGAGCATTCCGGGCACAGATCAACAAAAGAATTTTCTCTTAAGCTGTAATGGCTGTCACACGATCGAGCGCATTGTGAAAGCCAATAAAGGCGCGGAAGAATGGGTCCAAGTGTTCCGCAGAATGTCGATGTACGCGCCCGGCAGTAGCCCGCTCAGGCCACAGATGACCGTCGGCGGAGTGCAGCGCGATCGCACCCGCGGCGTCGATCCGCTGGCGATCGGCGAATGGCTAGCGAGCGTCAATGCCAGTTATAATTCCAAGCAGAGTTTTCCACTCAAAACCTTGCCTCGGCCCAAAGGCAAAGCCACAGGCACGATCATCACCGAATATGACTTACCGAGAAAGTTGGCCATGCCGCACGATGTCGTCGTCGACTCCGATGGAACTGCGTGGTACTCGGATTTCGGCGAGCAGTTTATCGGTAGGATCGATCCCAAGACGGGGAAGGTCACGGATTTCCCAATTCCCGAGCTGAAAAAAGGATGGCCCCTCGGCACCCTCGATCTGCAACTGGATAAGGATGAAAATCTCTGGGTGTCATTGATGTACCAGGGCGGGATCGCAAAGTTCGACCGCAAGACAGAAAAATTCCAGATCTATCCCGTTCCCAAAGAGTGGCAGGGAAATCACACGCAGCAATCGATGGTCAGTCCATCGAATTCACACGTAGACGGCAAAGTCTGGACTAACAATCAAGATACTCACTCGATCTATCGGTTGGATATCACCACCGGCCAGTACGAAAACCTCGGCGAATTTAAAATTCCCGGTGCTGACCGAACGCTCAACGCCTACGGCATCCCATCGGACAGTCAGAACAACCTTTACCTGCTCGAGTTCGGCTCCAACAATATCGGCAGGATCGATGCGAAAACGAAAGAGTTTAAAGTGTACTCGACCGTAACCCAAGGTTCGCGGCCGCGACGAGGCAGGTTCGACGCGCAAGACCGACTCTGGTTCGCCGAGTACGGCGCCAACGGAGTTGGCATGCTCGATACCAAGACGGATAAGATCCAGGAATGGCGGCTGCCCATACCTTGGAGCGCTCCTTACCACGTCGTGCCGGACAAGAACGGCGAAGTCTGGATCGGCTCCATGTGGACCGATCGCGTCACGCGTCTCGATCCCAAAACCAGTCAATTCACCGATTATCTTCTCCCCAGGGAGACGAATATTCGACGCGTCTTTATAGACAATTCGACTTCGCCGGTCACTTTCTGGGTGGGCAGCAATCACGGCGCATCGGTGCTTAAACTCGAGCCTCTCGACTAACTTTCCTCTGAGTCAACCAGAAACTCGAAGGCCCGACTCGAAAGAGCTCGGGCCTTTTTGTTCAGGATTAGTTACGCCTGCATGATTCACAGGCTACCGGAAGGACTTCAGGTCAGTGAAACACATTTGTCGCACAGCGCTGCGAATTTTGTAACCTGAATGATCAAAAGAACACCGGCGGGTGTATTCCCAGAAGATAAAACCCCATTTATAGCGATGTTAGCCACCGGTGAGTCTTCGCTACGGAGAAGATTCCTTTGGCATATTGGTTGCAACCAAGAGATGAAGGTCCAAGTCGACCATTGCCGCCGATGATAAGATACCTCACCAACCGTCGATGCCCCAAGTGTCAGTGCAGCTTCATTGTGATGCTCCTGGCGTTCAGTTCGACGATACGCACGATCACTGGCTTCTGCGGTCATTGCGATCACTCCATCAAGTGGCAATTAATCCAGGGTAGAGGTTCGAGAGACCCAAACTGTAACGTTCGCAACCAAACGTTTTCACCGATCGTTTTGGCAAGCGACCACGCAACAAATTAAAATTAGAGGTGCCCGCTCATGACTGAACCAGAACACGTGTTGTGGATGTCTGTACTCACTCAAGCGTTGCAAGATCTTTCTGGACCGGACCTTCTCGCGAAGCCGGCGCGCGCTTGGTTATCCTCGAGCAACACGTCTCTCGGAAGCCTAATTTGGATCTGCGACCATCTCGGTTTAGATTCCGACGCCGTCCGCCAAAACGTGCTCAGACGGCCGGTATCAGAGCTATGCGGCTCATTGAAAAATCGATCGCGCGCGGCGGAACAAGCGGCTTAACTCGCAAAAACAACGCCCGGAATCGTTCCAGTATCTGGATAAAAACGCTGATCATCGAAATAGCCAAATTCCTCCATTGCATTTCTTCCGATCAGGACGAAGGTCTTTACACAGTCTGGCGCTAGACAAGAGTTTCCTAATCACGAGCGCAGCTTGGTACGGAAACCGATATGTTCACCGAGCGTGTGAGAGTGTCGGACCTGCGCCCAGTGTCCTTTCGCGGATCGCCTGGTCATCTGTTCTTTGCCATGCGAAGCAAGAGACCCTTTTTCTGGATGTAGACTTGCTTGCAATCACGTCGCTTGGCAAGCTCGCCGATTAAGCGCACGAGTGGCTGGTTCGCTCGTAAATATTCTTTCGGCGCTCCAGCGGCAAGCATCGCTTTGACCGCTGCTTCACCGGCGATGACACGCAGCACCAACTCCTCGTCGGAAACTCCGGGTGCAGCGAATTTTCGCCGCACTTCCTCGAGCGTCAGGTCCGGAGGCGTCCACCCTTTCCATTCCGCGGCGCGGGGCCGGTTGAGAATTTTATCCCTGACGTTTGGATCCATTACCAGAGGAGCTTCTTTGCCCCAGTGTCCGAGGGCGTATTGGATAACCTGATCCGTCACTTCTTTGTAGCGCTCGCCGGTTATAATATTGATAGCCGCCTGACTGCCGACGAATTGCGCCAGCGGCGTAACCATAATCGGATAACCGAACTCGGCGCGCACTCGGCCCACCTCCTCCAACGTGTCCTGCAAACGATTTTCCCTTCCCACCGTGCGCAGCTGGTGGCTCAAGTTGGAGATCATGCCGCCGGGAATTTGGTGGAAATACTGAGCATGATCGTATTCCCGTTGCGCGCCGATCGGATGACCTTCTCGTCTGGCGATGAAGGTGAAATGTTTTTCAACGGCTTTGATCGCGTCGAGATCGACCACCGGTGTGTACCCAAGCGCGCGCGCATTAGACGCAACGTTCAAAATCGACGGCTGGGAAGAACCGTTGGCGAGCGGCGGAATCGCCGTGTGAAGAATATCGACGCCGAGCTTGATCGCTTCGAGATAGTTGAACGGCGCCAGGCCGTTGTTGCAGTGGGCGTGAAACTCCAGCGGCATCTCGCCGATATTCTTCTTGATCACTGGAATCAGCGCGCGAGTGCGCTCGGGCGTCAGTAGCCCTCCCACGTCTTTGAAACAAATGCGATAGGGCTTGATCGCCGCCGCTTCGCGCGCCTTTTGCGCATAGTAATTGTCGGTGTGGCGTGACGAGACGGAATAAATGATGTTTATAACCACGTCCATGCCGAGCCTGCGCAACTCTTCGTTCTCGATTGCTGCCGCTTCGTAGTCGTTCCATGGATCGGATGAGCGCGTCAGCGTGATGCCGTGGGCGACCATCCGCTCGATCATCAGCTTGCGCACCGACCGCGGGACTTTTTCGAATCCTGAGGCGAGCCCGCCGTGATAGCGCAGTCGCGTGTTGCAAAATTTTTTCGCTCCGAGTCTGATCCAGTCGAAGGGATTTTCTTTGTGCTCACGCACGTACTTGATGAAGCCGGCGAAGCCGAAGAATTCCATTGACTGAAAACCGCATCGATCCATCTGCTCGGCAATGGCGAGCATAGCTCCGGTTCTCATGCCCAGTGCCCAGAGACTCAATTGACCGTCGCGCAGAGTCGTATCGACGATGTGAATTTCGTTCATGTGTTTTTTACATGTATGCCGCGTTAGATATGAAATGAAAACTAATTGTTTTCTCCGCGGCGCTGCTCGATCCAACCGATAACCGTTGTCGTCAAAGCGACAGTTGCAATATCAATGTGCCGATCGAGAAGGAAGTGATCGAGGCCGAGCTCAGCCACAGTGAGGCCACCCGGAAAAATCATGTCAGAGAGGAGCAAAATCCCATCATTCGGCCCATATCTTCGAAGCGGCCCGAACCCTGCGTTCGCCCAAGAAGAGATACTGCCTGAAAGCGGAATACCGAAGTAGTTGACAATCAGCACATGTGCCGGGATACGAAGGGCGGCGAACCGCTGCCGGCTACGTTCCGTAGTGAGACTTCCCATCCCCGCTTTGTCCACCGGGCCGATCAGGTCTTCTATCTCCGGCAAAAGGCGTTCATCGGCAAGCGGGGTTCCTTGAAGCGCGCCAACGGTGTTTATCCAGGCCGCCACGTGACGCGTCTCGAAGTCGCCGAGGCTAGTGAGCGCTAGCGCGATTTCTGGTCCGGACTTGCTTGCGCTGATCAAGATCAATCGGCGACCGCTGGTCGCGCGACTTTTAATGGCCGCGGCTACAATGGTGGCATTGGTTTCTATCGCTCCGTCTTCAACGGTTTCGACGAAATGACAGGTAAATCCGAAACGCTGCAGCGCTGCGCGCGGAACGGCCAAATCGGCACCGGTAACGGGAAGCCTCTTATAAAGATAAGTAGGCACGAGCAAGACTTCGTATTCAGCGGTTGCGCTGGCAGATCGAACAGGTTCGCTCGAATGAGCATTACGGACGGCTTCGCGCGCTCGATCAAAAGCGGTTCGAAAACTGCGATCGTCATTTAGATGCGCTATCCGGTCGGCGAGGTACAAAGCGCCAAAATCAACCGAGAAGTCGTCGCTCAGGCGCTTAAGCTCGACGCGCCCGGGCAAGCCGTTCACGCCCCTTGGATATAACCGATCAAAACGCTCGTCGAGTGTGGGATTAACCCGTCGCCCCGCCAGGTAGTTTGCCAGGTAATACCTGGCCACTTCCGAATCGACTCGAGTAGCAATGGTTTGTCCGCCCACGCTGCCGCGTACCGCCAGCCCGGAACAAGCGGCCGAGGACGCCAATCCGATCAGCAATGAAAATAATTTGGCCAAACTGATGGTCATATTGGATTGCGCTTGTGCGACGGCACACTGCTCGCATCCGCCGGATCGCTGCCAGCCATAACTTCATCGCCGTCGAGGTAGCCATCCAAATCCCGGTCAATCGCGCTACGCAAACCGTCTCCGGGTGGCACGCAAGTGAATGTGACCGCTTCCGTGTTGCTCCGAATACGCGAGAGCAATGCGTCCAGTTGCAGAGTGGGTTCGTCGCTTCGATCTCCGAGAAAGACATCGTTGCGAAACAACCACCCCCGTTGTCGTTTTCCCTCCCAAACCTCTTGCGACTAAATCGCAGTCGCCGATAATCGCTCGCTTCATAAGAAGCTCGATCAGATGACGGTCCTCATCCCCGATTTTTTCGGCGATCGTGATCTGCCTTCCTACCGCGGGTGCCATGCCGGTATCAAAAGCCATGATATGCTCTCGAGCAGACGACGCGTTATATCTTTTTCCGCTTCGGTTTTGCCGGGAAAAAGGAATACATCCAAACGCAAAAAGCTCACCACCGTATCGAACGTACCGTCGTGCAGCAGACCAAAACCCGTCACTTGCTGCCCTGGGATGTTGAACCGGCCCACCTTCTGATAAACATTGCGCAGTTGAGCGGTCTTCATGTCTCGTCCTACTTGAATGCCTTCGAAATTAATCAACCGGTTAGTGCCCAAAGGTAGAATATGGCAACTCACACAATTTTGCTGCCCAGTATCCGAAAGAAAGGTTCCGGTGAAAAAATCGAATCCGGCTTGCTGTTTTGGATCCGAGCTTCGATCGAGACGTTGATTAGGATTGGGCGGATAGCGGATAGTCAGCACGAACCGGGCGAAGGTTTGCATTGCCGATTCTGGTATTCCATCAGCCCGACCCATTAGATTGATGAAAGCCGCATTAAAGTCCTTGAAACTTGCCACATCATCGCCGGGAGCGTAGGGAATACCGAAACGATCACCGCGCCAATGGTATGGCGCTGTTCCCGCTAAGCCGCGCAAACTTTGTGTCACCATCGGACCTTTGAGCGGATGCAATGATTGGCGCGGTTCCGAAAGTCCGATGTTCTTCAGCGCCACTGGATAATCGATACGTTGACCATTCGGCTCTCCAAGGTCCCAAGCCAACCCGTCGAAGTCGCCGAACACATGACAAGTGGCACAAGAAAGATCACCATGACGGGAAGTCAGCGCTGCATCGTAAAGAAAGGCGCGGCCCTCTTTTACGATGGTTGGTGTAGGGTCATGGCGCAAATGCTTCGTGGCGGTTGCTCGGCGGGTACGCACGTCGACCAGTGTAATAGTCGCACCGAGATGATTCAGAACGTACAGGCGCTGCCGTTTCGCGTCCAGTGCCAAGCCGCCGGGACCGAATCCGACGGCAACGCGATCGACAACGTGGCCTGCGCGGTCGAGCACACCGATTTTCCTCGAACCAAACGCCGCGACATAAGCTTCGTTACCGTCCGGTTGAAACACCAAGTCCGTCGGCTGAGCTAGGCTGAGGTCTCGCTGACCTGTAGAGCCAGGTGCGTCACGATTAATGTGAGCATTCAAATTAACGACCTGATTTTGATATTCTCCGTTTGCGGCAATGATCCGAGTGACGCGATTTTCGGCGAACTCCCCGCGCAATCGCGACTCATAGGGTTTGGAATTGAACGCTTCCGTATTGCTAACCCAGATCTCATTGTCCGGCCGTACTGCGACGTTGAAAAGTACGGTTCCAACGTTGCTGATACTTTGTAGCACTTGCGGAGTTTCCGCCGCTGCATCGATCACAAAAACGTCACTGTCGGGTAGCTCAAAAGGAACTACGGCCGACCAGTCGCGATTCTGATAATCTTGCCAACGGCCGTTCATCCGTCGGACGATCGCACCCTGTTTGGGCATCGCTGAATACGGAATCTTGGAAAAAGCCAACTGCCGCATGCGACCGAGCCGCACCGTGGTACCGTTGCCGGATAGAAACACGGCGGCGTAGACAAAACGACCGTCCGGTGAAACAGCCAGTGCCCGAGGTTTGCTGCCAAATAAGCGTAAAACCTTCGGAGGTGCCTTGGGCTGCTTCGCGTCAAAGACCCAGACTTCTGCCCGGCCGATTCCGGGCGTCAGACTCTCACCTCGGCTCGCCATCGCGACAAAAACCCGATCTTGTTTTGCACCGGCGACGACTATGCCCCTCGGTTCGTCGCCAACTTGAAGAGTGTGGATTACTCGCGGCCGACTGGGGTTACTGACATCCACCACGCTCGCCGAATCGGAAAGATGATTGACGATCCAAGCCTCGTTACCTCGGGTCGCGATGGCCACCGGACGCAAGCCGACCGTGGTTTCGCCCACGGAGCGCAGGCTGGCGCCTTGCGCGTCGAAGATCTCCAAACGATCGTCTGCCGTA
The DNA here is from genome assembly GCA_005879255.1 of Deltaproteobacteria bacterium. The sequence continues at coordinate 6,730 of VBKY01000141.1, read as the reverse complement.
TTGAGGACAAACAGATGACGTCCGTCCGTAGAGAGCGCTAGCGGACGAACCGGTTCGGTTTCGAAGTTTGTGAAACCGTCCGATGGGTTCGATACCGGGGCCGGCGATCGATGACCGATATCCGGCGGAGCGAAGCTGCACGCCGAAAACAGCCCTAGCGCCGCGAGCGCGGCACGCAACGCGCCGAAACCCATTGCCGCGCCATTCTTCCTATGGCGAATTCGCGGTGTTGCTGCACCGAAGGAATTCCTGAATATTTCTCGAAGATGATCTAAAACATCCGGATTCGAACAGTCCGGAGAATTATCCTTGCCGCCCATAAGGAAACCGATCGTTTTCGACTCGTTTTATCATCAACCAGCGTTAGCACAATCCTTCCGTTCGCGTCGACCATGAGCTCTTCGACGCGCCGAGAACCTGGGTAACGACTGGAACGAGCGGTGTGGTTAGTGAGTGAAGAGGTTGAACGACTTGAACGTAGCCTAGCGATTGAACGTTTGGCACGTATTGAACGGGCCGTGCAGGGACGGGTTCGAATCGGCGCGCGGATTGAAGGAATTTTGGAAGGACGTAGGGGATGTAAGCTAGCCCAGCGGCGCGGCTTTGGGTTTTCTGCGCTCGCCCGCTAGCTCTCGTTCGACGATGTCATGGCGCCTTTGTCTCTGGTCGGATACCTCCAGCCAGTATTCATAGAGCTCCGCGACCTTCCATTTTTTTGTGATTCGGAAATGAGCGACGGTTTCATAGTCGAACGAAATCCAATTCTGACTTTTGCAGGCGCTTATCAAGCGGCCCGATTTCGCGTCGATGTACTCACCTACCATTCGAAGGATTTGAGATATCTTGTTTAAATTGGGGATACCCGCCGATTCTTCGCTCCGTTTTGCTTCTCCTTCGCACTGCAACCGACGGATGCCGTCACGGGTAAACAGAACTCTCAAGACATTCGGCATAGCATCCGACGCTTTGACCTTATGGGAGACCCGATCAGTGATGCTATACCAAGCATTTTGAAGAGTGTTTTTCACACCCGGCTGCATCGACCCGCTCTCCACCGCTCCCGGCGACGGCGAACGCGGCGTGCCGAGAACGAAATAGCCGTCACCTTCCGCCTGCAATTCAAAATTCTCGACGTTGAGGGATTCCAGGCCCTGGCCAACCGCGCGAAGCACCTCTCCGAAGGAAGCATTCTGCTTGTTCATCATCGGTGAATCCTTTGGCGAACTCATGAGCCCAAAATAACGCAAGAAACATACCCCGACCGCTCGGGAACATCGCAGGAAGTCTTTCGCACTTTTTAGTACTTGTGGCAAGTTTACGGCTGAGTTAGCGAATGCAATTTCGTGCCAGGATTGTCGACGTCAAGAATGAGTGGCAAAGTGTTAAGTTTTAACGGCGGGAAATCCAAACTCGATCGCACGCCTGCTTGCCTTGAAGCTAGGAATTGATGGTGTGCTTTACGATCGTGGCAATTCGTTCGACGTGATTGAATTTCACATCCGGCTCGCAAGGCAGCTCGATCAAGTCACCCCAAATTCGATCCGCATGGGAAAGACGGTCCCAAACGCACATTCCGAAATCACGCAGATGATGTATCGGCACATAGCTGCCTTGAATTTCATATCCGGAGCGGCCAAGTACCCTGATCAGGTTGGCCGCCATATCTCGATCGCGGCGCCTCGGCAAGACCCGCACCACCTGTGTCAGACACGCTGAGCCCGGTCGGTGGGGTATCAGTTCCAAACGCTCCTCGCCGACCAGCAACTTTTGATAAGCGCGAACGCGCTCGCGCCGCGCCGTAATATTTTCGCGCAGCGTTTGCATCAGACTGCAAGCGACCGCCGCATTGAGGTTTGCCATCAATTCACGCCCATAGTGCCTGGGCGAAGCCACATCCCCCAGGGAACCGTTGCGAGATAACGTGACGTTTAGAGGCCGTGTCCAACGCCGCCAGCGACGCCAGATTAGCGTCGCTAAAAACTTCCGAAGCGTCGACACGAGCGCCGGACGCGCCAAATCGATCATCAAATCACTGTGCAAGAACTTATCGTGACGAGATACGACTGCACCGCCGCCTAAACCAAAACAAACCTTCTCCCCGCCAAAACTCAGAATCCCCACCTCGCCAAAGCTGCCTAGCGGTCGCCCATCGAGCGTCGCGCCCAATGCTTGCGCCGCGTCGTCGATGATGCGGACATTCTTGCCGCGAACGAGCTCGATAATTGCGCTGATATCGGCGGGGTTGCCAAACAGGTGTGGCACGATGATCGCCTTGGTATTCTGAGTCAGTACGGCGCCGACAGTCTCAACGGTAAGATTTAGCTCCTCACCTGCGTCTGCTAAGACGGGCGTGGCGCCAACTGACAAAACTGGAGCAACCACGGCGCTGCAACAAAAAGTCGGAATCACCACTTCGTCGCCTCGCTTCACGTCGCACGCGCGCAAGGCGATCTCGAGAGCCAAACTTCCCGAGCCACAGAGAGCCGCCTCTTTGACTCCAAGTCCGTCGATCACGAGGGATCTGAGATGGTGAAGATCCGCGCCATTGATGACGTTGCCCGAACAAAATGACTGGAGGATTCGTCGATACGTCCCGCGGTTCCAATAAGGCACGGCGAGTGGTACGCGGTAAAACTGGCTGGCTAGGTTCACGACCTCCGACCTTTATACGATCTTACTTTCCCTGGAAACTCGGACAGCACGGTCAGATCCCTTAACGATGCGGACACGCGTTCTGGCTATTTGTCTTTTGCATACGGTCCGCCACCCGCCTCATGAATCCCACAGGTGAGTCCGTCTTGTACTTAACATCGAGAGTTATACAATTTAGTCAATAGCGAATGCCCAAGCTTAGGTCGCATCGCGGTGCCAACTTTCGTATTGCAGCCTGGAACACTCCTTGATTGGTTTAACCGGAGGAAAGTTCATGAACATGATCTCCGATCTTAACGGCGAACTGATGCAGCCGCGGACAAAGCCATTTCGCGCATGGATCATCGCCTCTTTGGTTGTCCTATTTGCATTCGAAAACAGCGGTTGCAGTACCGCAAAGCCGCCGACCGAGATCTTGTCGCGGGCGGAAATGGATCTGCGCGCGGCGAGTGAAGCGAGGGCCGACGAATTTGCTCCTATGGATTTACAGAGCGCCAGGGAAAAACTCGAGGGATCCAAGAAGGCCATGGCTGCCAAGAGATATGAAGACGCCCGCCGCCTCGCCGAAAGCGCTCAAGTAGAAGCCGAACTCGCAACCGCGAAGGCCGAAGCGGAGCTTACGCGCCGGGCCGCGGACGATCTCCGCAGACGGCTTGACACCCTTCGAGCAGAAACCGAACGTGGCCCAATACCAGCTTCATCGCCGGCGTCTGGCAAGGAATAGTTTATGAAGCTCAACGTCTTTCTCGGCCGAAGGACCGTTTACACGGCGCTCTCGTTAATGGCTTTTTTGTCCATAGGATGCGGAGTGGTGCAAAATCCGGCCCTAGAGCGGGCGCGCGACGCCTATAACCGGGCGCGGCAAGATCGCGAAATCGCCGGGCGCGCTGGCGTGGCACTGGACAAGGCGCGACTAACTCTGGAACAAGCGGAGCGCGTCTGGGCGGAGGAGAAGGATGTCACAGAAGTGGAGCATCTCGCCTATCTCGCCGAGAAGAGAATCGAAATAGCGCGGGCGACTGCAAGACGGAGATTGGCGGCAGATGACATCCAGCAACTCAATCCGCAGCGCGAATAATTCTCTCCGCGCTTCAGTCTGTTCTCTCCATCTGTTCAGCAACACCAAAGTGATAGAGTTTGAAGAGCTCTAAAGCATCGTCGGCTGCTTTCAACGCGCTTTTTTGATCGCGGACATATTTCGACAAAAGGGGCACGAACAGATCCCCGTGCTTCTCGTCCGCCACGGCGTGAGTCGCAAAGTTGGGCATTTCCTCCCATTTGTAACCGAAGTCGCGAATCCATCTTGATCCGTCTCGACGCGACAAGCCCCCGCCTTGGTCCATCAAGCGGCGGTCGTCGTTTACCCATTCGGTCGCCATCATGGCGATCAGCCCATCTTGCCAGGCGCCTTCCCTGGCGATCCACTTCCAACCGTAGAAGGTCGCCATGCTGGTCCGCAATGGTTGGACTTTGGCGAAGTCGTCTCCCGTCAAACCGATTAACGCTCCCTGGCGAACGAGCAGATCATAATGACCTTTGGAGCTGTATTCATCTTCTACGAGCTCGTCGTACTCGTGTTCCATCAAGCGCCGGCGGATCTCCGGCGCGTCGCAATTAGCGATCAGATTCGCCCAACAATCGCGGCGACAACTAACAAAGAGACTCAATTGCAATAGCGCAATGCGCGCCCGACTGGTGGTCATCTTCACGTTGAAATAGCGGTCCATTTCCGCCGCAGCCATGGTTGCGTGAACTCTTTGCGCGATCGCCTCTTCCCACTGCCGAATCTCGTCGGTGGCAGATTTCATGATCGCACCTGGGCTTTAAGCGAAAGATTGCTGGGGTGGCTCGCGCTGTCGAGTTTGATTCCGCCGTCGTTTACAGCCTGTTGAATGCGCTGCCATTCGTCGCGATAACCTTGCGTGTGACCACGAAAGTGCGGCATCACGTAACGTGCAAAGAGCTCGTAGGATCGGCGCACCTTCTCAGTGCCGGTCCATTCGTGAGTGGTCAGCAATAGACCGCCGAAGCCGCCGGTTTCGGCCTGCATGCGTTCGATTTGCGCGATGGCATCATCCGGCGTGCCGATGATCCAGTCGCGCCGGTCGGCGCCGGAGCGCGGCGTGATCTCCTGTGCGGGCTGGCCGGGGTAAGATTCATAGGGTGCCTTGAGTCCGATGGCGAAGAAATATTCCATGTCGCGCCGGATGCTTTCCTCGACATCGCGCCACGCCTCTTCCCGGCTATCGGCAAGATAAATGCAGGTCGCCATGCGCCAATTTTCTCGCGATGTTTTGACGCCGTTTTTCGCCGCGATTGCTTCGACTGTGTTCCACTGCTCGGTCTTCGATTGATTGCTCCGTTTGTTCTTTCCCGCAGGAGACAACAGCAACATGCCGTACTTGCCTGCAAGCTCCAGGCTGATCGAATTGCCCGACGACGCTATGGCCAAAGGCATGCGCGGCTGCTGATAGGAGCGGAGCTGGAGCCGCATCTGTTTGAACCGCCAAAATTGACCGTCGTAGTCGATCGGCTCAGGCGACTCTAGCAGACGCACGATGATGTCTACCGACTCGGCCATCATTGGATGAAGTTTTTCATCTGGCAGGCCAAAAAGTTTCTTGTCCGTAATCAAGTTGCACGGCCCGACGCCAAGAATCGTCCGCCCGCGCGTCAGGTGATCGAGAAACGCCATGCGCTCCGCGACTTCGAACGGATGATGAAATGGCAGGCTGAGCACCGACGTGCCAAGGCGAATCCGATGCGCGCGGGCAGATGCTTTCGCGAGAACCATCTCGGGCGCGGGCATCGTCTCCCAGCCGCCGGTGTGATGCTCGCCGATGAAAAACTCGTCGTAGCCGAGCTCATCCGCGTGATGAATCAGCGAAATGTCACGATCGAAGGCCAGCGACGGATTTTCCGTCGGATAGTGTAACGGCATCATGAAAAACGAGAACTTCATGGTCACTCCCCCAGCTTCGTCTCAGACAAGCCAGAACTAAAAGAAAATCATGCCCCCCCGTAATCGCCGAGGCCTCCGGCGACTCATAAATTTCCTCAAGCTTCTCCGTCGCTTGAGACGGCAGTTTGAACATAAAGCATGAACTATTCCTTGGCGCTGCCGCGATCGTTGAGAATCGCTCATCATGAGATAACCTGGGGTCGCTTGCACGTTCTCGTAACGATTATCGCATCGCTCAGGAATGCTGCGCAGCTGCGCGACGATGTTTTCCGCTTCAGCGCGAGAATAGAACAGTCCAACTGTGCTGACCTTACCATCCCGGCGAATCTCATTTACGTAGAGTTTTTCCATGTTGCCTTTACCACGACTTCGGAGTCTTGTAGCCGACTTGCTTGCGTTCCTTCATGAACGCTTTGTACGTCCCCGGATGAGATTTCACGTTGTACGGGCACACATCGATGCACAGATGGCAGTATTCGTCGCGCAGGCGCGAATAGGGATAGCATCACAAACTCGTGCGGCACGTCCGCGCCCAGATCGATCATGTGCGGCTGCAGTCGGCAGACGCCAACCATGTCGGCGCCGAGGTCCGTTGCTTTGACTTTGATCTGTTTCGTCATCTCCGCCGGGTCGTTCACTTCAAACCGCTGCGGATTCACCGGGCCATCGCGAAAGGGTGCGAGCTCTACCCAGCGATCGCGGTAGGCTTGGATTTTGGGAGTCGCAGCCAAGTAGTGCCGGGCGTTTTTCGCTCCCGTGGCACGTACCATTGAGGCGACACCGGATCCGCCACCCCTTGTTCTCGTCTAGGGGTTGTTCCGCGCATACACGAATATCCTGTTGTCGTCCCTTTCGAGCTCACTAAGATGGAGAACAGGCAAACCTAATTCGAGCATGCTGTTCGACGAGAGCTTCAGCGCCTCAACTGACCGGCCGCCGTCGTCACAGTGATATGCGACATGGGCGAATCGGCCTTCGCTCCGTGCCAGTGACGCTCACCGGCTTTGATGTGAACGACATCACCGACAGTAATTTCTCGCTCCCCCTGTTCGCTCGCTGCGATGCCCTTGCCGGCTGTGACCACGAGAATCTGATCGCAATCGTGCACGTGCCAAC